>NZ_JAFAUS010000118.1 GCF_019243155.1 Mycobacterium sp. | reverse complement strand
GTGATGCCGCCCCCGCAACGCGCCGGCAGGCGCAGCGGCAGGCCGCAGAAGGAGAAAACTTACCCCAGAAAAGGGACGACCCCCGCCAGGGGGGGAGGAGGCGAGGGTCGTCGTGTATCAGCCCCGGGGGGTCGGGCTGATACACCCTCGGCACAGGCCGAGTACTGCTTACTATACACATGACAGTCCGCGATAACGCAATAGCTGCTCGCTTAAGAAAACGCGTTGAGCCGCCAAAACACTGCCGTCCCACCGGTCACATCGGCTGGACGCGTATTTGGGACGGAAGATCGCGGCCTCCCCGGACCGTCGACCTATGCTGGGGCGGTGACCGTCTTCGACCCGGCCAAAGAGCAGCAATCCGTCGACCAGACAGCGGTAACCGACGCCCCGCGGGCCCGCACCGCGGCCTTCTTCGACCTGGACAAGACGATCATCGCCAAGTCCAGCACGCTGGCGTTCAGCAAACCGTTCTTCGCGCAGGGACTGCTCAATCGGCGCGCCGTGCTGAAGTCCAGCTATGCACAGTTCATCTACCTGTTGTCCGGGGCCGATCATGACCAAATGGACCGGATGCGCGAACACATGACCAACATGTGCACGGGCTGGGACGTGGAACAGGTCAAGTCGATCGTCAACGAAACGCTGCACGACATCGTGACCCCGCTGGTGTTCGCCGAAGCCGCGGACCTGATCGCCGGGCACAAGTTGTGCGGCCGCGACGTCGTACTGGTTTCGGCGTCCGGCGAAGAGATCGTCGCGCCCATTGCCCGCGCGCTCGGCGCCACCCATGCGATGGCGACCCGCATGGTCGTCGAGGCCGGCAAGTACACCGGAGAGATCGCGTTCTACTGCTACGGCGAGGGCAAGGTGCAGGCGATCCGTGAGCTGGCCGCTCGCGAGGGCTACCCGCTCGAGCACTGCTACGCCTACTCCGACTCCATCACCGACCTGCCGATGCTCGAATCCGTGGGCCACCCCAGCGTCGTCAATCCCGACCGGGCGCTGCGCAGGGAAGCCATCGAACGCGAGTGGCCCGTCTTGTCGTTCTCCCGGCCGGTGTCCTTACGGGACCGCATTCCGGCCCCCTCTGGTGCCGCGATCGCCACGACCGCCGCGGTGGGCATCAGCGCGCTGGCCGCAGGCGCGGTCACCTACTCATTGCTGCGCCGCTACGCTTTCTAGCCCGCACAGCAAACGGCTTAGCCGCGCAATCCGGTGTGGCTTCGCAATATTGACAAAATTGGGCCTTGCTGTGCTAAGGGTCTAGTAGTACAAAGGAACCACGGAAGCCCGGTGAGGCCAAGGTCGATCCGGAAGAGAAGGATCGTTCTCCCGACCCGGGCGCCCAGCACGGTGCCCGGCACCCACGCGGAGTCATAGCCGCGATAATGGCAAAAGTGTTGCGGGCCTGCGTAATTGCGAAAAGTAAATGGTGTCGACAACCCTTTGGGTGGGGTAGCAACCAGATGCATCGCAAGACCGCCGAGGCCAACCCACGTAACCCAGCAGTGCACGCTTGGTAACCGAGTTCCGTGCTAGCGGGCGGTGGACCGAATAGGTCGGGACACCGCCCGCTTTACATGTGTCTGCCGCATCTTCCGGGAACCAATTCGGGCCCGCTGGCAATCTGTTCTATCTGCTGGACACCGAGTCCGCGATCGACAGCGCTTCCTGCGCACCGGCTTTCAGCGCCCGGCAGCACAACACCAGCCAGGCCCCCACACCCTTCGGCGTGCCGTCGGCAAACCCCAGCGCGGCGTCCCGGTATTCGGCGGGCTGGCGCATCCAACTCACCTCCGGCACACCCAGGCCGTGCGGATCAAGCCCACTGGCGATGGTCACCAGGCGCGACACCGCGCGGGCGACCACACCGTCCGCGCTGCCGAACGGTTGCAGCGTCAGCAACTCGCCGTGTGCGACGGCGGCGAGCACCGGCGCCGGCACGCGGCTGCCGCCCTTCACCAAGTCCGCCAGCAACTCCAGACGCGGCCCCACCCCGGCATCGGTTCGCGGCCGACCCAACCGGTCCTCGTCGACCCGGTCCGCAGCCGCCAGCACGTGCAGCCGGGCCAGCGCCTGCAACGGTGCGCGCCGCCAGTTGCCGACCAGAGGTCCTTCGCCGCCCTCGAGCGCCTGGGCGACCCGCAACGACCCGGCGAACACCGAGTCGCTGACCTGCGCCGCTTCGGCCAGATCCTCCAGCCGGACGGGACCGCCGTCCAGCACCGATGAGGCGCGCGCCGCCCGCAACGCGGCCTCGGCAGCGGTCACCGGCCAGCCCCGCAGGTTGGCCCGGTGGCGATGGGCCCGGCCCAGCGCTTCGCGAGCCCGGTCGGCGGCCTCGGCGACGCCGGGCAGCTCCATCAGGGGGGCCAGTGGATCAGCCGTCACAGGGTGTCAACCTATCGTCGCCGCGTCAGCCGGACGTCGGCGCGTGCGGGATGGCATCCAGCAGCTGCCGCGTGTATTCGTGCCCGGGCCGGCTGAACAGCTGATCGGTGGGCGCGTGCTCCACCACCCGCCCGGCGCGCATCACCAAGACGTCGTCGGCGATCTGCCGGATCACTGCCAGGTCGTGGCTGATGAACAAATACGTCAGCCCCAATTCGGCCTGCAGCGCGCCCAGCAGGTCCAGTATCTGCGCCTGCACCAGGACGTCGAGCGCCGAGACCGCCTCATCGCAGACCAACACCTCGGGCCGCAGCGCCAGCGCGCGGGCGATCGCGACCCGCTGGCGCTGCCCACCCGACAGCTCACGGGGCAGCCGCCCCAACACCGACGACGGCAGCGCCACCTGGTCGACGAGATCGTGCACCGCACGCTCGCGCTGCGCGCGGTTGCCGACCCGGTGGATCCGCAACGGTTCCTCGATGGCGCGAAACACCGTGTACATGGGATCCAAGCTGCTGTAAGGATTTTGGAACACCGGCTGCACCCGTCGGCGAAACGCCAACTGCTGATCCCGGCTCAGCGCATCGTCGATCCGGGTCCCGTCGAAAACCACGGTGCCCGAGGTCGGTTGCAGCAAACCGAGCACCATCCGCGCCAACGTCGACTTTCCCGAACCCGACTCTCCGACAACGGCGAGCGTGCCTCCCCGTCGCATCCGAAACGAAACCCCATCGACAGCATGGAATTCCGCGCGTCGCCATGGTGCGCCGTGGGATTCGCGATACGTCTTGGTCAGTTCCGAGGCGACAAGAATATCGTCGAGGGCGGTCTGCGGCCGGTTCCGGACACCGGTCGTCAGGGAGGGCGCCGCGGACACCAGCCGGCGGGTGTAGTCGTGGCGCGGATTCCGCAGAACCGACCGCGCCGCACCGGATTCCACCACCACGCCGCGATGCATGACGACCACCGACTCTGCGCGCTCGGCGGCCAGCGCCAGGTCGTGGGTGATCAGCAATAGCGCGGTGCCGAGCTCGTCGGTGAGCCGCTGCAGATGATCGAGCACCTGTCGTTGCACTGTGACGTCGAGTGCGGACGTCGGCTCGTCGGCGATGAGCAGCCGCGGCCGGCCCGCCAGGCCGATCGCGATCAGCGCGCGTTGACACATGCCGCCGGAAAGCTCGTGCGGATAACGGCCCGCAAGCTTTTCCGGGTCCGGTATGCCGGCCTCGGCGAGCAGTTGCACCGCGCGCTGCCGTGTTCTTCGATCGGAAGTGTTGGCCCGCAATGCTTCCCGGACCTGAAAGCCAACCCGCCACACGGGATTGAGGTTGGTCATCGGATCCTGGGGAATGTAACCGATCGCCCGACCGCGAATCGAGCGCAGTGTTCGGCGATCGGCTCCGGCGATGTCGCGTCCGTCCAAAACGATGCGCCCCGCCGTAATTCGGCCCTCCGGGGGCAGCAACCCCAGGATCGCAGCGGCGGTGGTGGACTTCCCCGAGCCCGATTCCCCCACGACTGCGACGGTCTGTCCGGGCAGCACGGTCAAATCCACGTCGCGCACGGCGGCGTGCTCGCCGAAGCCGACCTGTAGGCCTTCGACCGACAGCAGCGGCGCGCTCATGCCCGCCACGCCCTCGACGCCGGATCCAGGGCGTCGCGCAGCGCGTCTCCCATCATCATGAAGGCCAGAACGGTAATCGCCAGTGCGCCTGCGGGATAGAACAGCAGCGGAGAGCCGGCCCGCAGCCGCGTCTGCGCGAGGTTGATATCGCCGCCCCACGAGACCACCGACGTGGGCAGTCCGACGCCGAGGTAGGACAGCGTGGCCTCGGTGACGATGAATGCGCCGAGGGCGATGGTGGCCACGGCGATCACCGGGCCCAGGGCGTTGGGCAGCGCGTGCCGCACCAGGATCTGCAATCGGCTCAGCCCTAACGCCTTTGCCGCAAGCACGTAATCGCTGGCGCGCACCGAGAGCACCGCACCACGGGCGATCCTGGCCACCTGGGGCCAGCCGAACAGCGCCAGAATCGCGATCACCGTCCACACCGTGCGGTGGTGCATCACCTGCATGAGCACGATGGCGGCCAATAGCAGTGGCAGCCCGAAGAACACATCGGTGACGCGGGAGACCACCGCGTCAACCCAGCCGCCGTAGAAGCCGGCCAGCGCGCCCAGCACACCCCCGACGACGAACACGATCAGGGCGGCCCCCAGCCCCACGGTGACCGAGGCTCGCGCGCCGTAAACGGTGCGCGCGTAGACGTCGTGCCCCTGCAGGTCGGTGCCGAACCAGTGCGCACGCGACGGGGAGAGCAGGCTCTGACTGGGATCGGCATACGTGGGGTCGGCTCCGGTGAACAGCGCCGGAAACATCGCGACGACGACGACGAACAGGATCAGCAGGGCGGCGACGATGAACTTCGGGCGCCCGCGCAGCCCGCGCCAGGTGTCGCGCCAGAATCCGCTGCGCGCGGAAATCCGCTCAGCCATAGCGAATCCGGGGGTCCAGCGCCGCATACAGCAGGTCCACCATCAGGTTGGCAATCAGGTAGATCATCACCAACACGGTCACGATCGACACCACGGTCGGCGCCTCTTGCCGGGTGACGGCTTGATACAGCACACCCCCGACGCCGTGAATGTTGAAGATGCCTTCGGTGACTATCGCTCCACCCATCAGCGCGCCCAGGTCCGCGCCCAGAAACGTCACCACCGGGATCAGCGAGTTGCGCAGGATGTGCACCGTCACCACGCGGGGCCGTGACAGACCTTTGGCCGTGGCCGTGCGGACATAGTCGGCGTGCGCATTTTCCGCCACCGCGGATCGGGTCAGGCGCACCACGTAGGCGAATGACACCAGGCCCAAAACGATTCCGGGCAGCAGGAGGCGCCCCAGCGTCGATCTCTCCCCCACCGTGACCGGCGTGATGCCCAACCGGACCCCGAAGATGTACTGGGCCAGGAAGCCCAACACGAAGATCGGGATGGCGATGATGATCAGCCCGGTGATCAGCACGCCCGCATCGAAGAGGCCGCCCGTGCGCAGTCCGGCGATCACCCCGAACCCGATCCCCAGCACCGCCTCCACGGCCAGGGCGATCAGCGCGAGCCGGATGGTGACCGGAAACGCGTGTGCCAGAACGTCTCTTACCGGCAGGCCGGAGTAGGACCGGCCCAGGTCGCCGTGGAGCACGCCACCGAGGTAGCGCAGGTACTGCACGATGAACGGGTCGTCGAGGTGGTAACGGGCTCGTAGCTGGGCGGCGACCGCGGGTGTCAGGGGCCGGTCGCCGGCTATCGCGGCCAACGGGTCGCCGGGCAAGAGGAACACCATGCCGTAGATCAGCAGTGTGGCGCCGAGGAACACGGGGATCATGACGGCGATCCGGCGCGCGATGTAGGAACCCATGTCGTTAAGCCTTGACGATGTTCTCGTAGTCGGGCATGCCATTCCAGGTCATCTTGACGCCGCTGACAGTCGGCGACCATCCGATCACACTGATGTAGTACCACAACGGGACAGCGGGCATGTCGTGCAACAGGATTCGCTGGGCGACGTTGACCAGTGTGTCCGCCTCTCGCAGATTGGGTGCGGCCTCGGCCCTCGCCAGCGCGGCGTCGAATTCCCGGCTGGAATATCCGACGTCGTTGGACCCCCCACCGGTGGCGTACAACGGGGCGAGGAACTCGATCATCGACGGGTAGTCGCCGATCCAGCCGGCGCGGAACGCGGTGTCGATCGTGCGGTTGGTGATCTGAGTGCGGAAACCGGCGAAGGTGGGCTGCGGCGCGCCGGCCGCGTCGATGCCCAAGACGTTCTTGATGCTGTTGGCCACCGCGTCCACCCACTCCTGCTGGCCGCCGTCGGCGTTGTAGGCGATGGCGTACCGCCCACTCCACGTCGAGATGGCGTTGGCCTGCGCCCACAGTTGCCGGGCCCGTTCGGGATTGAAGTCCAACGCGTCGCTTCCCGGTATGTCGGGGTCAAAGCCCGGCAGCGATCGTGCGGTGAAATCATGTGCCGGGCTTCGTGTTTCGTTGAAGATTTGCTTGCAGATCTGGGGACGATTGATGGCCGCCGACAGCGCCAGCCGGCGCAGCCGTCCCTCCTCGCCACCGAAATGCGGTAATCGCAAGGGCGTGTCGAGCGACTGGCTGACGGCTACCGGTCCGCTGGTGGCGTTGCCACCCAGATCGCGTTTGTAGATCGGCAATGCGCTGGGCGGAATCGTATCCAGCACGTCGAGGTTGCCGGACAACAAGTCGGCGTACGCGGTGTCCAGATTGGCGTAGAACTCGAACCGCAGGCCCTTGTTGTGGGCCTTCCGGTTGCCGTGGTAGTCGGGGTTGGGCCGCATGTCGATCTTGACGTTGTGTTCCCAAGCTTGGCCCCCAGAGCCTTGAGAACCATTGTCGAGCTTGTAGGGTCCATTGCCGACCGGACTGCGGCCGAACGCCGCCATGTCCCGAAAAGCCGCTGCCGGCAACGGATAAAAGGAGGTGTAGCCGAGCCGCAGGATGAAATCGACGGTCGGCGCATTGAGGCGAACGGTGAATTCGAGGTCGTTGACCACCTGCAGCCCGGACATGGTGGTCCGCTTCGGCGCGGGGCCGGCAACCTCGTCGAACCCGTCGATCGGGCTGAAAAAGTTCTGCTGCAGTTGGGCATTGGTGCTCAGTGCCCCGTAGTTCCATGCGTCGACGAATGAGTGCGCGGTCACCGGCGAGCCGTCGGTGAATTTCCAGCCCGGTTTGAGGGTGATGCGGTAGTTGACGTTGTCGGTGGTCTCGACCGACTGGGCCACCTCCGGCGACGGGTTGCCGTCCGCGTCGTAGGACATCAATCCGGCGAAGAGCCGATCGATGATTCGCCCGCCCTGGCTGTCGTTCGTGCCCGTCGGGATCAACGGATTCGGTGGTTCCCCGCCGTTGACCACCACCAGGTCCGGGCTCAGCGCACCGCCGCCACAGCCGGCCAGCGACGCGACTATAAGCATTGCGGCGGCGACCGGACCCAGCACCACTGCCCGGGTCGTTAAGGCCCGCATCCGACGCATGCCATCCGACCCTAGGGCCCCCCGATCACCCCGCGGTCATGGGATGGACCTGCAGCGCGCAGGCGTCGATGGTGGCAGGCACGGTGAACGTGTAGCTGGTGTCCGGCGCGTTGACGAGCAAGTCCGTGTAGCTAGGACAGGGACCGCCACCCGAGTCCATGGCCGTGCCCTCCACGATGGCCTGCCCCTGGGAGGCAATCGACAGAACGACGGTGGGCGGGGAATCGACGCCGCGCGGCAGGCCGCCCAGGTAGCCGTGCGGCGTCGGCTGGGCATGAATGGAGGGCCCGCCGGCGCCCGAATCGACCCAGGGGTATCCGGTCAACGTGCACGGGTCCCCGCCGCCGGCGAGGCTGAAAGTCAGGGTCACCGCGCGGTGGCCCACGGCGCCCTGCGTCGGGGAGGCGGTGACGGCGATCTGCTCTGCCCGGCACGGCGTAGGCGTGTCGGCGCTGTCGACCGGTTCGGCCCACGCGAGTGATCCCAGCATGGTGGTGGCTGCGTAACTCGTTGCGGCCGCGGCAAAGCTGAGGACTAGTCGGCGACGGCGTCGCCTTTGACCCGGCACGCTGATGATTATCCGGCTTCAGGCGTGCTTTGACCTCAGATTTGCGGCACGCATCTTCATCTTGCAGGGTTAGGCTCACAGGCGGCCGACGAGCGCTGTCGGCTACCGACCGGCGCAATCTCGACACAGGAGAAGCCAGTGACCGCCACCGATACCGCAGACCAGTCATACCCGCCGCCGGCGCAGTTTGCCGAGCAGGCCAATGCGGGCGAGGAACTGTATCGCGAAGCCGAGGACGACCGCCTGGCCTTCTGGGCCAAGCAGGCCAACAGACTGTCCTGGGCGAAACCCTTCGATGAGGTGCTGGACTGGTCGAATGCCCCGTTTGCCAAGTGGTTCGCCGCCGGCAAGCTCAACGTGGCCTACAACTGCGTCGACCGCCACGTCGAGGCGGGCCTCGGCGACCGGGTCGCCATCCACTGGGAGGGCGAACCCGTCGGCGACAGCCGCAGCCTGACCTATGCCGAGCTGCAGACCGAAGTGTGCAAAGCGGCCAACGCGTTGACCGATCTCGGACTCGTCGCCGGCGACCGGGTCGCGATCTACATGCCGCTGATCCCCGAGGCCGTGATCGCGATGCTCGCCTGCGCCCGCCTGGGCCTCATGCACAGCGTCGTGTTCGCCGGCTTCACCGCGAAGGCACTGCGCGCCCGGATCGCCGACGCCCAGGCCAAGCTGTTGATCACCACGGACGGACAGTTCCGCCGCGGCAAGCCTGCGCCGCTGAAGGACGCGGCCGACGAGGCCGTCTCGGATTCGGACAGCCCCATCGAAAACGTTCTGGTGGTGCGGCGCACGGGAATTGACGTGCCCTGGGACGGCGATCGCGACCTGTGGTGGCACGATGTCGTCGACGCCGCGTCGCCTGAGCACACCCCGGAGCCGTTCGACGCCGAGCAGCCGCTGTTCCTGCTGTACACCTCCGGCACCACCGGCAAGCCCAAGGGCATCGTGCACACCAGCGGCGGCTACCTGACGCACGCGTCCTACACGCACTACTACGTTTTCGACATCAAGGCCGACAAGGACGTGTTCTGGTGCACCGCCGACATCGGCTGGGTCACCGGACACACCTACGGTGTCTACGGGCCGCTGTCCAACGGCGTCACCGAGGTGCTCTACGAGGGCACCCCCGACTCGCCGACCCAGCATCGGCATTTCGAGATCATCGAAAAGTACGGCGTGACAATCTATTACACCGCACCCACGCTCATACGAACGTTCATGAAGTGGGGCCGCGAAATCCCCGACGCGCACAACCTGACCAGTCTGCGGCTGCTGGGTTCGGTTGGCGAGCCGATCAACCCCGAGGCGTGGCGCTGGTACCGCAAGGTGATCGGCGCCGACAAGCTACCGATCGTCGACACCTGGTGGCAGACCGAAACGGGCGCCACGATGATCTCGCCGCTGCCCGGAGTCGCTGCGGCCAAACCAGGTTCGGCGATGAGGCCGCTCCCGGGCATCTCGGCCAAGATCGTCGACGATCACGGCGATGAGCTGGTACCCGCCGTCCATCAGGGCGAACACGTCACCGGTTACCTGGTGTTGGACCAGCCGTGGCCGTCCATGCTGCGCGGCATCTGGGGTGATGACGAACGCTATATCGAGACCTACTGGTCCAGGTTCGCCGAGCAGGGCTGGTACTTCGCCGGCGACAGTGCCTATTACGACCGCGACGGCGCCATCTGGGTGGTGGGCCGCATCGACGACGTGATGAACGTGTCGGGACACCGACTTTCGACCGCCGAGGTGGAGTCGGCGCTGGTCGGCCACGTCGCGGTCGCCGAGGCGGCCGTGGTCGGCATGACCGACGAAACCACCGGCCAGGCCATCTGCGCTTTCGTCGTGCTGTGTGCCGACTTTCAGGTGCACGACGGGATCGTCGACGAGCTACGGGTGGAGGTGGCGCGCGAGATCTCGCCGATCGCAAAGCCCCGCGAGGTCCATGTGGTGCCGGAGCTGCCGAAGACCCGCAGCGGCAAGATCATGCGCAGGCTGCTGCGCGACGTCGCCGAAAACCGCGAGCTGGGTGACACGTCGACGCTGCTGGACCCCGGTGTGTTCGACGCGATCAGGGCCGGCACGTAAGTCCAGCCTCAGCCTGGTAGGGGCGAAAATCCTGAGCCGGGGCGGTGCTTGGCGTTGATGTCGGCGAGGTCGGCGTTGATCGACATCACCACCGCCGGCGTGTGTAGCGGAATGTATTTGATGACGCACGTCGGCAAGTTGTCGCTGAACGCGCCGTGGATCATGCCGACCAGCTGATTGTTGACGGTCACGGGCGCCCCGGAGTCACCGGGCTGGCCGCACACCTGCATGACGATCGTGCCCGGGTCCTGGCCCGGTCCCCAGGTGACGCCGCACGAATTGCCGGTCGTACGGCCTTGTTTGCAGGCGATTTCGCCGAAGGCGGGATCTGGACCGATGCCGTTGATCAGGAAGCCGTTGAAGTTGGCCTCCGGTGTCACCTTGGCCGGGTCGAATTTGATGACCGCGTAGTCGAGGTTGTCGTTGCCCGAGACCATCGTGCCGAGTATCCCGGCGTTCTCGGCGCCTTCGGCGGCGACTGTTGCGCCCGGGCCCCCGCAGTGCGCGGAGGTCAAACCGATTAGGTCACCGGCGGAATCGCCACCGATGGTCGTCAAGGTGCACATCGTGTCCCCGTTGATGACGATGCCTGCCCCGCCCCCCATCGGGATCCTGACGTCGGCGGCGGCAGCGCGGGCGGGCGAACCCACCGAGGCCACCAGCACGGCCACGATCGCCACGCCCAAGAACCGGTGTGCAGTCCGCACAGAACCACTCCCATCGGTCGGCCGGACATTCGGCCGGCTTGGCCAGTCTAATCAGCTGAGATGTCGGATTCGCTGCGTCGGACACCGGTCATCCCTCGATGTGTCGATCTCGTTCTGCCCAAGCGGACTTCGCCACCTTCCAGCCCGCACCCCCCGGCCCGACCTCGGCTGGCCTCGTTTGAGATCGCGCTACATGGCAACATAAACCGCGACGACCGCGAGCCGGGCCATAACCGAGAGGACCGCCTGTGAGCAAAGCCGATGGCAAGAACGGGGTGCCCAGCACCCTGACCACGATTCCGTTGGCCGACCCGCACGCCAGGGCGGCCGAGCCGTCGATCGGTGATCTGATCAAAGACGCGTCAACCCAGGTTTCCACGCTGGTGCGCGCCGAGGTGGAACTGGCGCGCGCCGAAATCACCCGGGACGTCAAAAAAGGCCTTACCGGCAGCGTCTTCTTCATCGCCGCACTGGTGGTCCTGTTCTACTCCACATTCTTTTTCTTCTTCTTCCTCGCCGAGTTGCTCGACACCTGGCTGTGGCGGTGGGCGGCGTTCCTGATCGTGTTCGGGATCATGGTGGTGGTCGGGGCGATACTGGCCCTGCTGGGCTTCTTGAAGGTGCGCCGGATCCGGGGACCGCGCGAGACGATCGAATCGGTCAAAGAGACTCGCAGCGCGCTCACGCCGGGCCACGAGAAGGCGCCCGCCGCAGCCAAGCAGCTGACCGAAAGCCACGGCAGGCACCAAAAGCCCGAAAGCGGCGCTCCCACCGATCCATCGGGTTGGTAAATGGCACCGCCGGATCCGTCGGTAGTCCGCATCGACGGACCGTGGCGGCACTTGGACGTGCACGCCAACGGCATCCGATTCCATGTCGTCGAGGCCCTGCCGGAAGGCCCGGAAGCGACGCCGCCCACCGCGCGGCCGCTGGTGCTGCTGCTGCACGGTTTCGGGTCGTTCTGGTGGTCGTGGCGTCATCAGTTGCGCAGCCTGACCGGAGCGAGGGTCGTCGCGGTCGACCTGCGCGGCTACGGGGGCAGCGATAAGCCACCCCGCGGCTATGACGGCTGGACGCTGGCCGGTGATACGGCCGGACTCATCCGCGCGCTCGGCCACACGTCAGCGACACTGATCGGGCATGCCGACGGCGGCTTGGCGTGCTGGGCGACCGCGCTGTTGCATGCGCGACTGGTGTCCGCCATCGCGCTGATCAGCTCACCACACCCGGCGGCGCTGCGCCGGTCCGCGTTGACGCGCCGCGACCAGAGTTACGCGCTGCTGCCGTCGTTGCTGCGCTACCAGGTGCCGCTGTGGCCCGAGCGCCTGCTGACCCGGGACAACGCGTCCGAGATCGAGCGACTGGTCCGCATCCGCAGTACCGCCAAATGGCTTGCCTCCGAGGACTTTTCCGAAACCATCGGCCATCTGCGGACGGCGATCCAGATTCCGGCGGCGGCGCACTGCGCGCTGGAGTATCAGCGCTGGGCGGCGCGCAGCCAGCTGCGCGACGAAGGTCGGCGCTTCATGCGATCGATGTCCCAACAGCTCAGCGTGCCGCTGCTACACCTGCGCGGCGACGCCGATCCCTACGTGCTGGCCGACCCGGTCGACCGCACCCAGCGGTATGCGCCGCAGGGCCGGTACGTATCCATCGCCGGCGCAGGGCATTACAGCCACGAAGAGGCGCCGGCCGAGATCAACAGGCATCTGATGCGATTCCTGGCGAACGGGACTCGCCTCAGCTGACGCAGGACCCGGTCGTAACCCCTTGGCTGTCACCGACTTTGGCGAGCTGACTGGCCACCTCGTCAGCGGTCAACACGAACCCGGTGTCCGGGTCATCAACGGCCGCGCCGAACACCACGCCGAGCACGTGACCATCCAAATCGATCAACGGCCCACCCGAATTACCTTGCTCCACACTGGCTCTGATGGTGTAGACGTCGCGGGTGACCGGGGCCGGGTCCCGGTAGATGTCGGGGCCGCTCAGCTTGATGACCTCGCGGATTCTGGCCGGGGTCGCGGTGAAATTACCGCCGCCGGGGTAACCCAGCACCACGACGCTGGCACCGGTCTTCGCTTCTGCCTGAGCGAACGTCAACGGCGCCGGGGGCAGGTTGGGGACGGAAAGGATGGCGATGTCGACCGACGGGTCATAGGACACCACCGTCGCATCGAGCGGATTGCCGCTGGCGTAGACCTGGACGTTGTTGGACCCGGCTACCACGTGCGCATTGGTCATCACCCGGTCGGGCGCGATCACGAATCCACTGCCTTCCAACACTTTCTGGCAGCTGGGAGCCAGGCTGCGTACCTTGACCACGCTTGGCGCGGTGGCCTGCACCACCGGATTGTTCGCCAGTGCCGGGTCCGGCGACGCGACCGGGATAACCGGGGTGCGGCTGAAGGGTTCCAGGACCGCGGGCAGGCCGGACGTATTCAGCAGGGCTGACAACCGCTTCGGCACGGTCTTCAGCCACGGCGGCGCGACGTCGTTGACCTGAGCGAGCACCCGCGAACCACGGACTGCCGCAGCAAGTTCCGGCTGGTCCTTCGACTGGGTCAGCGGCGTCGCCAACAACCAGGCCGCGGTCAGCACCACACAGAGTTGGACGCCCACGCCGATGAACGAGTCGACCGTTCGGATCGTGCGGCTGTGGATCGCGCCGCGCACGGCCCGTCCCAAGACGACGCCGGCGACCTCACCGATGACGACCAGCGCGAGGATCAAAAACAGTGCGGCGAAAAGCTTGGCGCGCGGCGCGGCGATGTGGCTGACGATGTGCGGCGCCAGCAGCACCCCGGCGATGGCGCCCAACAGCACACCGACGAACGAAAACAGTGAGCCGAGCGCACCCGAACGCCAGCCGGAGACGGCCGCGATGAAGGCGACCGACAGGACGGCGACATCGAGCCACTGCGAAGGGGTCATTGAATTCATCGGGAGCCACCCTGATCGCCGACCAATGACATCGCCGCTTCCAGCTCGCGCACATCGGTGGTGTCCCACGGCTCGGCCCAGCCGGCGACGTCGAGCACCGCCGATATCACCTGGCCAGTGAATCCCCAGACCAGCATTTCGTTCAGCAGAAACGCCGGACCGGACCAACGCTGGCCGAGATCGCCGCGGTACACCATCAACCGATTCTCCGGGTTGATGAAGGCGCGCACCGGAACTCGCGCCACGACCGCGGTCTCGGCCTCGTTGACGACGGACACCGGCCCGGGATCCGGCGAATACGCCAACACCGGGATGACGTGAAACTGCGACGGCGCGATGAACATCCGCTCGATCGTGGCCAGTGGATACAGCCTGCTGACGTCGATCCCGGTCTCCTCGCGGGCCTCGCGCAACGCGGTGGCCACCGGACCATCGTCGCCGGGATCGGCTGCGCCGCCGGGGAAGGCCGCTTGGCCGGCGTGATGGCGCAGCGTCGAGGCCCGCACGGTGACCAACAGGTCCGCGTCCTCGGGCGCACCGCCACCGGCCGGGCCGGATTCGGGCCCGGAGAACAACACCAGAACGGCGGCCTCGCGGTCGTTTCCGTCCAGGGACGTCATCGCCGACGCGGCCCCGTTGGTGATCATCGCCAGCACGTCGGCCGGCAGCCGGCGCCGGGCCGCATCCGGGACCTCACCGACGTTGTCGACCAGCGGTCGCAGCCAGGGTGGGCTGGCGTCGGGCGTCAGCGGAACCGTCCCGTGCGGCCCAGCACTCACCGGTCCCTCCAGTCGGTTCAAATTTCCGCTTATCCCCTGTCATTTCCGACCGCAGCCGCGATCTCATCGGCAGAGCCGAAAGAGCGCGGCAGCGTCTGCGCAACGCTACCGTCCGGCCGAAGCACAACCGTCGCGGGCATCACATTTACCACTCGCAGTGCCGCGGCGACTCGACGACGACCGTCCTGCAGGGTCGGCAGCCGAACACCCAGTTCGGCCAGCCGCAGCAAAGCGGCGGTTTCGTTCTCGTCCTGATGCACCGTCACCACCATCACGTCCGACGTCACCCGCCGTTGATACTCGGCCATTGCGGGCAATTCGGCTGTGCACGCCGCGCACCAATACGCCCAGAGGTTGAGAACGACCCGGTGCCCGGCCAGCGCACGGCCGACGTCGACGACCGTTCCGTCAGCCGCGCAATCGGCCGTCACACCGCGCAGCGCCTCGGGGCCGGGGGCGCCGCCGGCGGCCGGGCAGGGCGGCAGGGCGGCCCGTTGCCGAGGGCCCGCCAACGCTTCGGGCGTGTCGGCGTCGCGGTGTTCACGGTCGGCGGTCGCCGGCAGGCCCGCCGAGGTCCCCGTCGCGGAATCGTCGCGCAGCTGTGCGAACAGCGCGACCGTCAAGGCGGCCACGACAGCCAGAATCGCAATGTGCCAGCGAACCTTCCGCGTCAGCGTCGGCCTCAAAGTAGGCATTGCGGTCCCGGTTCGGGTCTTTTCGCGGCCGGGCTACAGGCCGGCCAAGGCCAGCAGGTGCTCGGTCTCCGGACCCCGCACCAGGGATGCGGCGAGCACCGGTTCGGTGGGACCGAGGCCGAACGAGGGGCAGTCTTTTGCGATCACGCAGACACCGCACGCCGGTTTGCGCGCGTGGCAGACCCGGCGGCCGTGGAAGATCACCCGATGACTGAGCATGGTCCACTCACTTCGCTCGATCAGCTCGCCGACCGCGTGCTCGATCTTCACCGCGTCCGTCTCGGTGGTCCACTGCCAGCGGTGCACCAGACGCGTGAAATGGGTGTCGACGGTGATGCCCGGGATGCCGAAGGCGTTCCCCAATATGACGTTGGCGGTCTTGCGGCCCACTCCAGGCAGCGTCACCAGCTCTTTCATGGTCGACGGCACCTCGCCGTCGAACCGCTCGACCAGCGCCTGCCCGAGGCCGATCAACGAGGTCGCCTTGTTGCGGAAGAAGCCGGTTGGGTGGATCAGGGTTTCCAGTTCGGCGCGATCGGCCTGCGCATAATCCAGCGCGGACGGGTAGCGCTTGAACAAAGCCGGCGTCGTCAAATTGACCCGTTTATCGGTGCTTTGCGCCGAAAGAATGGTGGCGACCGTCAGCTCCAGCGGCGTCGTGAAATCCAGCTCGCAATGCGCATCCGGAAAAGCCTGCGCCAGCGTGCGATTCATCCGGCGCGCCCGTCGCACCAAGCCAACTCGGGTTTCGGTGGACGAACGCGGGGCCGCGCCGTCGGGCGTGGCCGGTTTTGACTTCGAGCGCCCGGACGACTTTGCCGCTGTCACCTACGACAGAGTACTGATTTTGTAATCTCGCTGAGACCTTAGCCATGTTTACTCTCCTTGTGTCATGGTTGCTGGTGGCTGGCGTGCCTCTGCTGCTGATGTTGGCGGCGCTCGCTCTGGCGCGCCTGGAGAAGAAACTCGCCCACGAGGCCTCTATGCCCACCGAAGTCGCCGCGATTCTCGAGCGCGCCGACGCCGTCGAGATGCACACGCTGACGCGGGCGAGCATGCCCGAGGCGCTGGAATACCTGCATCAGCACCAGCCTCAGTGGATGCCCGACCCCGCGCTCGCCGCCCTGGACGTCCGACCGCGCCACGCCTTGCCGTCTTTCGTTCCCGACCGCTCAGAGCACACTTTGCCGACGCGAATACAGGCCCACCCGCACATAAATCCGCAATTTAGGGCAACTCAACACGTTAATCGTGTGTAGCGTTTGGCACGTTAGGCACGTTAGGCACAGAAGCGTTCCTCTAGACTCGTCACGCGAGCAAGGGGTTAGGCTTCTCGTAAACACAACTAACTAGTTTCGAAGCTGAAGAGGCAACGTGGACGAGATCCTGGCAAGAGCAGGAATCTTCCAAGGGGTTGAGCCCAGCGCGGTTACCGCGCTGACCAAGCAACTGCAACCCGTCGACTTTCCCCGTGGACACACGGTCTTCGCCGAAGGGGAACCGGGCGATCGGCTGTACATCATCGTCTCCGGCAAGGTGAAGATCGGCCGGCGGTCGCCGGACGGCCGGGAGAATCTGCTGACGATCATGGGCCCGTCGGACATGTTCGGCGAATTGTCGATATTCGACCCGGGTCCGCGGACTTCGAGCGCGACCACCATCACCGAGGTACGCGCCGTGTCCATGGACCGCGACGCGCTGCGGGCGTGGATCGCCGACCGTCCCGAAATCGCCGAGCAGCTGCTGCGGGTGTTGGCCCGACGGTTGCGCCGGACCAACAACAACCTCGCCGACCTCATCTTTACTGACGTGCCCGGCCGCGTGGCCAAGCAGCTGCTGCAGCTCGCCCAGCGTTTCGGCACCCAGGAGGGTGGCGCGATGCGGGTGACCCACGACCTGACCCAAGAGGAGATCGCGCAGCTGGTGGGCGCTTCCCGGGAGACGGTAAACAAGGCGCTGGCCGACTTCGCCCACCGCGGCTGGATTCGGCTCGAGGGCAAGAGCGTGCTGATTTCGGACTCCGAAAGGCTGGCGCGCCGAGCGAGGTAAGCGCGGGTAGGCGCTGGTAGGCGCTGCCACACCAGTCGCATGGGCACAAAGGCACATCATGCTTCCGGAGCCGCACTCCTTACTCCGAGCGCAGGTAGTCCAGTTGAGCCTGAACCGACCATTCGGCCGCATCCCAGAGCTTCTCGTCGACGTCGACGTAGACGTGTTCGACGATCTCGCGGGTGGTGGCTTCACCGCCGAGGTCCCATAGCGCGGCCCGCACCTGCTCCAACCGCTCATGGCGGTGCGTCAGGTAACCCGTCGCGACAGACTCCAGGTCGGCCAAGTTCGGCCCATGTCCGGGTAATACAGTGCGTCGGCCCAGCCCGCGCAGGCGTCGCAGCGATTCCAAATAGGCTGCCAGGCTGCCGTCTTCCTTATCGATGACGGTGGTCCCGCGACCCAACACCGTGTCGGCGGTCAACACAGCATCGTCGAGCAGGAACGACAGTGAATCGGCGGTGTGGCCGGGCGTCGCCATCACCTTTATCTTGAGGCCGGCGGCATCGATCACCTCGCCGTCGATCAGCTCTCCACCCATGCCGCGCAGGAATCCGCTGCCCGCCGAGCGCACGGTCGCGCCGGTCGCCTCGACCAGCTTGTCGATGCCGTCGGTATGGTCCCCGTGCCGGTGACTGATCAGCACCAACACGATTCGGCCCAACGCGGCGACCCGCGCGATGTGGTGGTCGTCGTCCGGCCCAGGATCCACGATCACCAACTCATCACTGCGCGGACCGCGTAGCACCCAGGTGTTGGTGCCCTCCAGGGTCAGCAGACCCGGATTGTCGGCCAGCAGGACCGAGGCCGTGTCGGTGACAGCCCGCAACCTGCCGTATGCGGGATGGGTCAGCGACTCGGCGTCATCGGTCACGGACGTCAGCCGACCTCCACGATCAACTCGACTTCCACCGGCGCATCCAGGGGCAGTTCAGACACGCCGACCGCCGAACGCGCATGGGCGCCCTTATCGCCGAACACCTCGGCGAGCAGGTCGGACGCGCCGTTGACGACGCCCGGCTGGCCGTTGAAGCCCGACGTGGACGCGACGAACCCGACGACCTTCACGATCCGGGTCACCTCGTCGATAGCCACCACCGAATTCACCGCCGCCAGCGCGTTCAACGCGCAGACCCGCGCCAGTGCCTTGCCCTCTTCCCGGCTGACCTCGGCGCCGACCTTGCCGGTGCCCAGCAGCTTTCCCGCCTGCATCGGAAGCTGGCCCGCGGTGTAGACGAGGTTGCCGGTGCGCACGGCCGGCACGTAGGACGCAAGAGGCGCGACCACCTCCGGAAGCGCGACGCCGAGCTCCTCGAGCCGGGACGAAGCACTCATCGTTACTTGGGGCGCTTCAAATACGCGACGTGTTGCTCGCCGGTCGGCCCGGGCAGCACGGACACCAGTTCCCAGCCGTCGGCGCCCCACTGGTCGAGAATCTGTTTGGTCGCGTGCGTCAGCAGCGGGACCGTGGCGTATTCCCATGCGGTCGGTTGGCTCATGCCGCGAGCTTATCGGTCGGATCGGTCGAGCTAGCATGCGATGGTGGCAACCACATCTAGCGGCGGCAGTTCCCTGGGCTGGCCAGCGCGCTTGACCAAGGCCCGCTTGCATTTCGTGACCGGCAAAGGCGGCACGGGTAAGTCGACGATCGCGGCCGCGCTGGCACTGACCCTGGCGGCCGGGGGCCGCAAAGTGCTCCTCGTGGAAGTCGAGGGGCGCCAAGGGATTGCGCAACTGTTCGACGTCCCGCCCCTGCCCTATGAAGAGGTGAAGATCGCGACGGCCGAGCGCGGCGGTCAGGTCAACGCCCTGGCGATCGACATCGAGGCCGCGTTTCTGGAATACCTCGACATGTTCTACAACCTCGGCATCGCGGGCCGGGCGATGCGGCGCATCGGCGCGATCGAGTTCGCGACCACCATCGCGCCGGGTCTGCGTGACGTGCTGCTGACGGGAAAGATCAAGGAATCGGTGGTGCGCGTCGACAAGAACCGGCTTCCGGTTTATGACGCGGTTGTCGTCGACGCGCCGCCGACCGGCCGGATCGCACGCTTTCTGGATGTCACCAAGGCCGTTTCCGACCTCGCCAAGGGCGGTCCGGTGCACTCGCAGAGCGAAGGTGTGGTCAAGCTGCTGCACTCCGAGCAGACCGCCATTCACCTGGTCACCCTGCTCGAGGCGCTGCCCGTCCAGGAAACGCTGGAAGCCATCGAAGAGCTCGCGGAGATGGAGCTGCCGATCGGCAGTGTCATCGTGAACCGCAATATCCCGTCCTACCTACAGCCCGCCGACCTGGCGAAGGCCGCCGAAGGAGACGTCGACGCGGACTCGGTGCGGGCGGGCCTGGAACGGGCCGGCATCAAGCTGAACGCCACCGACTTCGCCGGCCTGTTGACCGAAACCATCGAGCACGCAACGGTAATCGCCGCACGTGCCGAGACCGCGCAACAGCTCGACGCGTTGAAGGTGCCACGGCTGGAACTTCCGGCCATCTCCGACGGCGTCGACCTCGGTAGCCTCTATGAACTGTCGGAATCGCTTGCGCAGCAGGGAGTTCGATGAGTACCACGCCCAATCGGCTTGACATGGCCGCCATCCTGGCCGACACGTCCAATCGGGTGGTGGTGTGCTGCGGCGCGGGCGGGGTCGGCAAGACCACCACCGCGGCGGCGATAGCGTTGCGTGCGGCCGAATACGGCCGCAACGTCTGCGTTTTGACGATCGACCCCGCCAAGCGACTCGCGCAGGCACTCGGGGTCAGCGACCTCGGCAACACCCCGCAACGAGTGCCGCTGGCGCCCGAAGTTTCCGGCGAACTGCACGCGATGATGCTCGACATGCGCCGCACGTTTGACGAGATGGTGGTCCAGTACTCCGGACCTGGTCGGGCACAGGCGATTCTGGACAACCAGTTCTATCAGACCGTCGCCAGTTCGCTTGCCGGCACGCAGGAGTACATGGCGATGGAGAAGCTGGGCCAACTCCTCGGCGAGGATCGTTGGGACCTGGTGGTAGTGGACACCCCGCCGTCGCGCAACGCCCTCGATTTCCTGGATGCGCCGAAACGACTGGGCAGCTTCATGGATAGCCGGTTGTGGCGGCTGCTGCTCGCGCCCGGCCGGGGCATCGGCCGATTGGTAACCGGCGCAATGGGTTTGGCGATGAAGGCGATATCCACCGTGCTCGGCTCGCAGATGCTGGGCGATGCGGCGGCATTCGTGCAATCGCTGGATGCCACGTTCGGCGGCTTCCGCGAAAAGGCGGATCGCACCTACGCGCTGCTGAAAAGGCGTGGCACGCAATTCGTTGTGGTGTCGGCGGCCGAGCCCGACGCGCTGCGCGAGGCGTCGTTCTTCGTCGACCGCCTATCCCAGGAAGGCATGCCGTTGGCGGGGCTGGTGTTGAACCGCACCCACCCGACGTTGTGCTCCCTGCCGGTCGAGCGGGCGATCGATGGAAGCGAGACGCTGGAGTACGAGGCCGATGCCGAGGCGCTGTCGTTGGCCACGGCCGTGTTGAGGATTCACGCGGACCGCGCCCAAACCGCCAAGCGGGAGATCAGATTGCTATCCCGGTTCACCGGCGCCAACCCGCACGTGCCGGTGGTCGGTGTTCCGTCGCTGCCGTTCGATGTTTCGGATCTGGAGGCGTTGCGGGCGCTCGCCGACCAGATAACGTCGGTCGGCGACGCCCGCGTAGCGGGGCGCTGAGGGGGTCAGCCGACGCTGCGGGTTCTCCTCTTGTCGAAGAAGTCCGACCAGGAAACCACTTCGGGGTGCTGCTTGAGCAGGGCCCTGCGCTGACGCTCGGTCATACCGCCCCACACGCCGAACTCGACTTTGTTGTCGAGCGCGTCGGCCCCGCACTCCTGCATCACCGGGCAGTGTCGGCAGATCACCGCAGCCTTGCGTTGGGCGGCGCCGCGAACGAAGAGCTCATCAGGGTCGGTGGTCCGGCACAGTGCCCTGGAAACCCAGGCGATCCGTTCTTCGGCATCGACGCTACGGAGTATTCCTTGTGCGGCTGCGATGTTTGTCCTACGCGCCGCCGGCCGTGTAGCTGACACGAACTGTTCCCTTCCTACCGGCCGCCTTCGCGACCGCCCTCCTCAGGTGCAGATCAACCGCTGCGATCTACGCCACACTATGTACGACGGTGTTACCTGAATCTCACCGTGCGCCTAATTTAGGTGGTCAGGTGCCAATTGCGCAACAGTGCGATAACGCTCTTTTTGGGACGGGCGTGCAGACTCGCCCTTGAAGGGTAAGCGATCGAGTGATCTTGCACACTCAGAAACATGTCTGAGCAGTGGCGCCATCACGAATTTTATCTTCGCGCCCGCCCGTAGTCGCTGGCCGAGCTTGGTGCAAAAATTGCGTGAACTTGCAGCGTGGCGGCGTGACAGAGGGCCGCTACTGTAGTACCCATGTCAGACCGCCCCCCGGCCGCTCTCACCCTCCTCAAGCTCGCCGGGTGCTGTTTATTGGCCAGCGTCGTCGCCACCGCGCTGCTGTTCCCGTTCGCGGGTGGATTGGGCTTGATGTCCAATCGCGCCTCCGAAGTTGTGGCCAACGGCTCGGCACAGCTCCTCGAGGGGGAGGTGCCCGCGGTGTCGACGATGGTCGACGCGAAGGGCAACACCATCGCCTGGCTGTACTCCCAGCGCCGCTTCGAGGTGACCGGCGACAAGATCGCCAACACGATGAAGCTGGCGATCGTCTCGATCGAGGACAAGCGGTTTGCCGATCACAACGGCGTGGACTGGAAGGGCACCCTGACGGGCCTGGCCGGCTACGCACGCGGCGACGTCGACACCCGCGGTGGTTCGACTATTGAGCAGCAGTACATCAAGAACTACCAACTGCTGGTGACCGCGAAGACCGACGCCGAGAAGCGCGCGGCCATCGAGACCACTCCGGCACGCAAGCTGCGCGAGATCCGCATGGCGCTCACGCTGGACAAGACCTTCACCAAGCCCGAGATCCTGACGCGCTACCTGAACCTGGTGTCGTTCGGCAATGGCTCGTTCGGCGTGCAGGACGCCGCGCAGACTTACTTCGGCATCAACGCCTCGGACCTGAACTGGCAGCAGGCGGCCCTGTTGGCCGGCATGGTGCAGTCGACCAGCGCGCTGAATCCGTACACCAACCCCGAAGGCGCGCTCGCCCGGCGGAACCTGGTGCTGGACACCATGATCCAGAACATCCCGCAGGAGGAGGACGCGCTGCGCGCCGCGAAGGCCGCGCCGCTGGGGATCCTGCCGCAGCCCAACGAACTGCCACGGGGCTGCATCGCGGCGGGTGACCGCGCCTTCTTCTGCGACTACGTCCAGGAGTACCTGTCGCGCGCCGGGATCAGCAAAGAGCAGGTGGCCCGCGGCGGCTACCTGATCCGCACGACCTTGGACCCCGACGTCCAGATCCCGGTCAAGGCGTCCATCGACAAGTTCGCCAGCCCGACGCTGCCGGGCATCTCCAGCGTGATGAGCGTGATCCAGCCCGGCAAGACCTCGCACAAGGTGATGGCCATGGCCAGCAACCGCACCTACGGGCTGGACGTCGATGCCGGGCAAACCATGCGGCCCCAACCCTTTTCGTTGGTCGGCGACGGCGCGGGTTCCGTCTTCAAGATCTTCACCACCGCCGCGGCCCTGGACATGGGAATGGGCATCAATACCACCCTCGAGGTGCCGGGACGGTTCCAGGCCAAAGGCATGGGTAGCGGCGGGGCCAAGGGCTGCCCCAAGGACTACTGGTGCGTGGTCAACGCCGGTACCTACCGCGGTTCGATGAACGTGACCGACGCGCTGGCAACCTCGCCAAACACCGCGTTCGCCAAGCTGATCCAGCAGGTGGGTGTGACGCGCACCGTGGATATGGCGATCAAGCTCGGCCTGCGGTCCTATGCCGATCCCGGCACCGCGCGCGACTACAACCCCGACAGCAACGAGAGCCTGGCCGACTTCGTCAAGCGCCAGAACATCGGCTCGTTCACCCTGGGGCCGATCGAGGTGAACGCGCTCGAGTTGTCCAATGTCGCTGCGACGCTTGCTTCCGGCGGCACGTGGTGCCCGCCCAGCCCGATCGACAAGGTGATCGACCGCCACGGCAACGAGGTGGCCGTCACGACCGAAACCTGCGATCAGGTGGTGCCCGAGGGTCTGGCGAACACCATGGCCAACGCCATGAGCAAGGACGCACTCGGCGGTGGCACGGCGGCCGGCTCGGCCGGCGCCGCGGGCTGGGACCTGCCGGTGTCCGGTAAGACGGGCACCACGGAGGCCCACCGTTCCTCCGGCTTCGTCGGCTTCACGAGCCACTATGCGGCGGCCAACTACATCTACGACGACTCGACCAACCCGACCGACTTGTGTTCCTCACCGCTGCGTCACTGCGGCGAGGGAGACCTGTACGGCGGTAATGAGCCGGCGCGGACGTGGTTCACGGCGATGAAACCGATCGCCACCGCCTTCGGGCCGGTGCAGATGCCGCCCACCGACCCCCGTTACGTCGACGGGTCACCCGCCGGCCGGGTGCCGAGCGTGGCCGGCATGGACATCGACGCGGCCCGCCAGCGCATCAAAGAGGCCGGCTTCCAGGTCGCCGATCAGAACAACTTCGTCAACAGCAGTGCGAAGCAGGGCGAGGTGGTCGGAACGACGCCCAGCGGCCAGACGATTCCGGGCTCCATCATCACGCTCCAGGTCAGCAACGGCGTCCCGCCCGCCCCGCCGCCGCCGCCGGAAGGTGGGCCTCCGCCGGTCGGGTCGCAGGTCGTCGAGATTCCGGGTCTGCCCCCGATCACCATTCCGCTGCTAGCGCCGCCCCCGCCGCCCGGGCAACCGCCGCCATAGGACTAAAGGCGGCGACTCTTCGCACTTTTCGTCGCCGAGCGGCAGTAGGCTGCCAACATGGCTGATGTTCTGCCCATCCTCATTCGCACCGGTGCCGCCGCAATCGGTTCGGCCGTTGCCGGAATCGGTTACGCCGCGGTCGTCGAGCGCAACGCCTTCGTCCTGCGCGAGATAACCATGCCCGTCCTGACGCCGGGGTCCACGCCGTTGCGAGTGCTCCATATCAGCGATCTCCACATGCTGCCCGGCCAGCGTCGAAAGCAAGCCTGGCTGCGCGAGTTGGCCAACTGGGAACCCGACCTGGTGGTCAACACCGGCGACAACCTGGCGCACCCCAAGGCGGTGCCCGCGGTCATCCAGGCGCTGGGAGACCTGCTGTCGCGACCGGGTGTCTTCGTGTTCGGCAGCAACGACTACTTCGGGCCGCGGCTGAAGAACCCGATGAACTACGTGATCAACCCGAAGCACCGAGTCCGCGGTGAACCGCTGCCCTGGCAGGATCTGCGGGCGGCGTTCACCGAACGCGGCTGGCTCGACCTGACCCACACCCGCCGCGAGTTCGAGGTGGCCGGCCTGCACGTCGCCGCGGCCGGTGTCGACGACCCGCACATCGACCGGGACCGGTACGACGCGATCGCCGGGCCGGCCAGCCCCGCGGCGAATCTGCGGCTGGGGCTGACTCATTCGCCGGAGCCCCGGGTCCTGGATCGCTTCGCCGCGGACGGTTACCAGCTGGTGATGGCCGGACACACCCACGGCGGCCAACTCTGCCTGCCGTTCTACGGGGCTCTGGTGACCAACTGCGGCCTGGACCGCTCGCGGGCCAAGGGGCCGTCCCGCTGGGGTGCCAACATGGCGCTGCATGTGTCCGCCGGAATCGGCACGTCGCCCTACGCGCCGGTGCGTTTCTGCTGCCGTCCGGAAGCAACCCTGCTGACGTTGATCGCCGCCCCGATGGGCGACCGCGACTCTGCCAGCGACCTGAGCCGTTCGCAGCCAACAGCTTCGGTGCATTGACCGACCGGACCCGGATCGCGGTCCGCAACCATTCGCGGTGCTGGACCGACGACGCCGTCCGGCTGATCC
>NZ_JAFAUS010000477.1 GCF_019243155.1 Mycobacterium sp. | reverse complement strand
GGGCACAAGCGCAGGCCGCCCGCAAGGCCGCGGCCAAGGAGCGCCGCGCCCAGTTGTGGCAGGCGTTCAACATTCAGCGCCAGGAAGACAAGCGGCTACTTCCGTACATGATCGGCGCCTTCGTGCTGATCGTGGGCATCTCGGTGGTAGTCGGGGTGTGGGCCGGCGGGTTGACGATGCTCACCTTGATCCCGCTCGGCGTGCTGCTGGGCGGGTTGGTCACCTTCATCATCTTCGGCCGTCGCGCCCAGAAGTCGGTCTATCGCAAGGCGGAAGGTCAGACCGGCGCGGCTGCCTGGGTGTTGGACAACTTGCGCGGCAAGTGGCGGGTCACCCCGGGCGTGGCCGCGACGGGCCACTTCGACGCGGTGCACCGGGTGGTCGGGCGTCCGGGCGTCATCCTGGTCGGCGAGGGATCGGCGGCGCGGGTCAAGCCGCTGCTGGCCCAGGAGAAGAAGCGCACCGCGCGGTTGGTGGGCGATGTGCCGATCTACGACGTCGTCGTCGGCAACGGCGACGACGAGGTACCGCTGGGCAAATTGGAGCGACACCTCACCAAGCTGCCGGCCAACATCAACGTCAAGCAGATGGACTCGCTCGAGTCTCGGCTGGCCGCGCTGGGTTCGCGAGCCGGCGCCGCCGCGATGCCGAAGGGCCCGCTACCGAATGCGGGCAAGATGCGCGGCATGCAGCGCACTGTCCGCCGCAGATAACCCGCCAGCGGGTCGCTCGGTCTAGCGCCTTACCACCGCCGTTGCGGTCAGCCGATCCTGCAGGCCGCGCCCGTCCCAGTCGGTGAACAACGCGGGCACGACCGTCCCGACCAGCACACCCCGCACGATGGCGCGGCCCGCGCCCACGTGCAGCCGCCCGTCCGTTGTCACCACCTGCAGGCCCAGCGCCAGTTGCCCGGGCGTGAAGCCGAACAGCCGCACCGAGACCACGCCGAGCAGAAACCAGACGACCAGGATTGCGGTCGAAAGCGCGTGTTGGGAAAACACGCCGAACCTCAAGCACAGCGCGGCCAGGCCGTAGGAGATCAGCCAGTCGATCATCAGCGCGCCGAGCCTGCGACCCATCGGCGCCAAGGACCCCGGCCCGCGCTCCGGCATGCCCAAACTCTCGCCCGGATACGCCGAAAGTGACTCCGGCATCAACGACCAAAATCCGGGCTCGGTTGCCAACGACCAGTGCGCCACGTCACCAGACCAGATACGATCTTGCGGTCCATGGCCCCCACAATAGAACCCGCCGGTAGACCCGGGCTCGGACGTGGCGGCGTGGGTCACGTAACCTGCGCGCAACACGGGGTTGACGGGCGGGCAACATCTGCTCCATAGCGTCGGCCGCGGATCTCACCAAGTAAAGGAGCAATTCTGTGACGGAAACGACGCCCGACGACGTCTTCAAACTCGTAAAAGACGAGAACGTCGAGTTTGTCGACGTCCGGTTCTGTGACCTGCCCGGCATCATGCAGCACTTCACAATTCCGGTTTCGTTTTTCGACCAAAGCGTCTTCGACGACGGCCTGGCTTTCGACGGCTCATCGATTCGCGGATTCCAGTCGATTCACGAGTCCGACATGCTGTTGCTCCCCGACCCCGCAACGGCCCAGATCGACCTGTTCCGCGAGGCCAAGACGCTGAACCTTAACTTCTTCGTGCATGACCCGTTCACGCTGGAGCCCTACTCGCGCGACCCGCGCAACATCGCCCGCAAGGCCGAGAACTATCTGATCAGCACCGGCGTCGCCGACACCGCCTACTTCGGCGCCGAGGCCGAGTTCTACATCTTCGACTCCGTCAGCTTCGACTCGCGCACCAACGGATCGTTTTACGAAATCGACGCGATCTCCGGTTGGTGGAACACCGGCTCGCCGAACGAACTCGACGGTAGCCCCAACCGTGGCTACAAGGTCCGCCCCAAGGGCGGGTACTTCCCGGTCCCCCCGGTCGACCACTACGCCGATCTGCGCAACGAGATGCTGCAGAACCTGATCAAGGCGGGCTTCAGCCTGGAGAAGGGCCACCACGAGGTGGGCACCGGCGGTCAGGCCGAGATCAACTACAAGTTCAATACGCTGCTGCACGCGGCCGACGACATGCAGCTGTACAAGTACATCGTCAAGAACACCGCATGGGTGAACGGCAAGACCGTCACGTTCATGCCCAAGCCGCTGTTCGGTGACAACGGCTCCGGCATGCACACCCACCAGTCGCTGTGGAAAGACGGCAACCCGCTGATGTACGACGAGACCGGTTACGCCGGCCTGTCGGACACCGCGCGCCACTACATCGGCGGCCTGCTGCACCACGCGCCGTCGCTGCTGGCCTTCACCAACCCGACGGTGAACTCCTACAAGCGTCTGGTTCCCGGCTTCGAGGCCCCGATCAACTTGGTCTACAGCCAGCGCAACCGCTCGGCCTGTGTCCGCATCCCGATCACCGGCACCAACCCGAAGGCCAAGCGGCTGGAGTTCCGTTGCCCCGACTCGTCGGGCAACCCGTACCTGGCGTTCTCGGCCATGCTGATGGCCGGCCTGGACGGCATCAAGAACAAGATCGAGCCGCAGGCCCCGGTCGACAAGGACCTCTACGAGCTGCCGCCGGAGGAGGCCGCCAACATTCCGCAGGCTCCTGTCCAGCTGTCCGCGGTGATCGACCGGCTGGAAGCGGACCACGAATACCTCACCGAGGGCGGCGTTTTCACGCCCGACCTGATCGAGACGTGGATCAACTTCAAGCGCGACAACGAGATCCTGCCGGTCCAGATCCGGCCGCACCCGTACGAGTTCGCGCTCTACTACGACGTTTAAGTCGATCTAGCGAAACCACCCGCGCGGCAGTCAGCCGTGCGGGTGGTTTCGTTTTCGAGGGGTCACGGTTCGTCGCTTTGCGTCAGCTGAACCAGCACCCGCAGAAACACGCGGCGGTCGTCGGCCGACAGCGTCGACAGCCAGCGCTCCTCGCCACGTTGGATGGCCGTCTGCACCGCATCCTTGACCACGCGACCCGACTTCGTGACGGCCAGTAGCCGCACCCGCCGATCGTCGGGGTCGGGGTGGCGCTCGATGTGGCCCTGAGCCTGCAACTCGTCGAGGACGGGGATGATGCGGGTCTTGTCGGCGCCGATCGCCTCGGCGAGCGCCGCCTGCGTGCGTACCGGTGACCGATCCAGTGCCAGCAGTACGACGTAGCCCCACATCGACAGGTCGTGGGCATCCAGCACGGGCTGCTCCGCCGCGATCAGATCGCGAAGCAGCGGCGCGAGCATCGCCGCCAGGTCGGGACGCTTAGCCCTCGAAGTCATGTCAGTGATGGTAGACATTGACCGACCATATGCATGCGCATACGATCTATGTATGTATACGATTTCTGATGTCCGTCCCTCTCACCGCATCGCCGTGCTGGCATCCGTGGATGTCGTCGACGCCGTGACGCCCGAGCAGCTGCGCTTGCCGACACCGTGCGCCGGCTGGAACCTCGCCGACCTGTTGGCCCACATGACCGTGCAACA
>NZ_JAFAUS010000261.1 GCF_019243155.1 Mycobacterium sp. | reverse complement strand
TTCTCCTGCCGTGAGGGTCACTGCGGCGCGTGTGCGTGCACCCTGCGCGGCGGCAAGGTGAGCATGGAGGTCAACGACGTGCTCGAGCAACAGGATCTCGACGAGGGCCTCATCCTGGCCTGTCAATCTCATCCCGAATCTGATTCGGTAGAAGTCACCTACGACGAGTAGTCACGGGCTAGGTTCACCCTTGAAGTCAACTTTTGCGGGAAAGGGAACGTCGATGATGCGGCTGGTGACGGGGCTCGCAGTCGTCGCGGCGATGCCGATGTTCCTGCCGGCCGGCGTCGCTGCGGCGACGAGCAACACCGCCACCACGACGTTCCCGTTGGACGGTCCCAATCAGCTGGAGACGCGCGCCATCCTCAATTGCTTCAAAGGCGATGGCCACTGCGACTTCACGGCCGCGGCCGACATGCTGACTCCCGATGGCGTGACCGGCTTCCCGCCCGGCCTGTGGGCCCGGCAAACCACCGAGATCCGGTCGTCGAATCGGCTGGCCTACCTGGACGCGCACGCCAACGGACAGTACGAGCGGGTGATGAAGTCGATGGGTTCCGACGAGATCACCACCGTCTACTTCGGTGAGGGCCCGCCGGACAAATACCAGACGACCGGACGCATCGACTCCACCGATTGGCAGACAGGGCAACCCAAGACCGACAACAACGTCATCGCCTGCACGCATATCCAGGTGGTCTACCCCGGCGTCAACATCACCTCGCCGAGCACGTGCGCGGTGACGACGTTCTCCTAATGTCTTTGCCGCGCTCGGGATTTCGCCGCCGCCGCTAGCGGGGTAACCCGAGAAGCCGCTCGGCTGCGACCGTGAGCAGAATCTGTTCGGTGCCACCGGCAATCGTGAGGCAGCGGGTGTTGAGGAAGTCGAAGACGGCTTGATTGTGCACCAGGCCGCCGCCCTCGGACACATCCATCATGAATTCGGCCAACGCCTGCCGGTAGCGCACACCGATGAGCTTGCGCACGCTGGACTGCGCGCCGGGGTCCTGCCCGCCGACCGCCAGCTGGGCGATGCGCTGATCCAGCAGCGCACCGCCCTGGGTGGTGACGATCAGCCGTCCCAACCGGTCTTGCTGGGCGGCGTCGAGTTCGATCTCGGCCAGCACCCTGAGCAGCTCCTCCATCGGATTGCCAAGTGCCGTACCGGAAGCCATTGCGATCCGCTCGTTGGCCAGCGTCGTGCGGGCCAGCCGCCAGCCATCGTTGACCTTGCCGACGACCATCTCGTCGGGAACGAACACGTTGTCCAGGAACACTTCGTTGAACAGCGAGTCGCCGGTGATCTCACGAAGCGGGCGGATTTCGATGCCTGGTGAGCTCATCTCCACCAAAAAGTAGGTGATGCCTTTGTGTTTCGGCGCGTCCGGATCGGTGCGCGCCAGGCACACACCCCAGCGAGCCTTGTGTGCCGCGGACGTCCACACCTTCTGCCCGGTCAGCAGCCAGCCTTGAGAGTCGGGGCTCCGGACGGCCTTGGTGCGCAACGAGGCCAGGTCCGAGCCGGCGCCCGGCTCGGAAAACAGCTGACACCAGAGGAATTCGCCGCTGGTTGTGCCGGGCACGAACTGCTCGATCTGTTCGGGGGTGCCGTGCTCGAGGATCGTCGGCGCCGCCCACCAGCCGATCACCAGATCCGGACGCACCACGCCGGCGGAAGCCATCTCCTGATCGATCAACAGCTGCTCGGCCGGCGACGCGCCGCGGCCGTACGGCGCCGGCCAGTGCGGCGCCTGCAGCCCGGCCTCGGCCAGCGCCTGCTGCCGCTTCTCCTGCGGCAGCTCGGCGATCTGGGCAACGACGGCGGCGATTTCCGGCCGCAGACCCTCGACCTCGGTCAGGTCGATGCCGAGTCGGCGTCGCACACCTGCCTGCGTCAGCGCGGTGACCCGGCGCAACCAGCGCTCGACGCCGCCGAGGAATCTGCCGATGCTGTGGGCCCGGCGCAGGTACAGATGCGCGTCGTGCTCCCACGTGCAGCCGATGCCGCCGAGCACCTGGATGCAGTCCTTGACGTTGGCTTTCGCAGCCGCGATGCACGTGCTGGCGGCCAACGCGGCGGCGATGGCGAGCTGATCGCAATCCGATTCCGCCGCGGCGCGGGCGGCGTCGGCCGCGGCCACCTCGGCCTGCTCGGCGCGGCACAGCATCTCAGCACACAGGTGTTTGATTGCCTGGAAACTCCCGATCGGCTTGCCGAATTGCTCGCGCACCTTGGCGTAGTCGACGGCGGTCTGAAGCGACCACCGGGTCACGCCGGCCGCCTCGGCCGCCAGCACGGTCGCGGCGAGTTCCTCGACGCGGCGCTCCGAGTCCGCGATCACGGTGGCCGGCGCGGAGTCCAGCACCACCCGGGCCAGCGGCCGGGAGAAGTCGGTGGCCCGCAGCGGCTCGATCTGCACGCCTTCAGCGGCCGTGTCGACCAGCAGCCACTTCCCGTCGGCGGGCAACAGCAGCACCCCGCCCTCGGCGGCGCCCAGCGCCAGCGGGAGGTTGCCCGACGCGCGCGACGCGTCGGCGTCGAACCGCACGTCGCCTTCAAGCGCCAGCCCCGCGAAGCGTTGGCCCGAAGCCAGCGCCCCCAGCAGTTCGGCGTCGGACTCGGTCTCGGAAAGCACCACGGTGGCCAGCGCGGTGGTCGCGACCGGTCCAGGTATCAGCGCCTTGGCCGCCTCTTCGACCATCGCGCACAGGTCCTCGATGCTGCCGCCGGCCCCGCCACGGTCCTCCGGAATGGCGACACCGAATATCCCCAGGTCGGCCAGCTTTTCGAAGACCGGCCGCCACGCGTCGGCGCTGCCTTGTTCGACCTCACGGATCGCCTTGGTCCCGCCCGGCCCCGAGGTCGAATTGCGGGCCCAGTCGCGCACCAGGGCGCGCGCGGCGAATTGCTCGTCGGTGACGGTCGCTACCACCCTTGGGACCTCCGCGTCCTAATTTCGGCTCCTGCTCGGCTCGGGTCGCTGCGCAACCCGCCTCATCGCAGACTAGAACGTGTTCTAATAGTGCCAGCGATCGACCGTCAAGTCGAACGTCATCGCAGCAGCACACGAGGTTGTCCCGGCGGCAGGTGAGGTGAAAGATTCACACTCAGCGTGCGTATCGTTTGCATACGAGCAATCCGGAACAGGAGCAACCCGTCACATGCCAGCCAACACCAATCCGAGCAGCGTTTCTGACTCGCAGCCGCGCGAGGTCTTGAACGTGGCGGTACTGGCTGAGTCCGAGCTCGGGTCGGAGGCGCAGCGGGAACGGCGCAAGCGGATCCTCGACGCCACCATGGCCATCGCGTCCAAAGGTGGCTATGAGGCGGTTCAGATGCGGGCCGTCGCGGACCGCGCCGACGTCGCCGTCGGCACCTTGTACCGGTATTTCCCGTCGAAGGTGCACCTGCTGGTATCCGCACTGGGCCGGGAGTTCAGCCGCATCGACGCGAAGACCGACCGCTCCTCTGTCGCCGGCGCGACGCCGTTTCAGCGGCTGAACTTCATGGTGGGCAAGCTGAACCGCGCGATGCAGCGCAACCCGCTGCTCACCGAGGCGATGACGCGTGCCTACGTCTTCGCCGACGCGTCGGCGGCCAGCGAGGTCGACCAGGTCGAGAAGCTCATCGACAGCATGTTCGCGCGGGCGATGGCCGACGGCGAGCCGACCGAGGACCAGTACCACATCGCCCGGGTGATCTCGGACGTCTGGCTGTCGAACCTGCTGGCCTGGCTCACCCGCCGAGCCTCAGCCACCGACGTCAGCAAACGGCTCGATCTGGCCGTCCGGCTGCTGATCGGCAACCACGAATCCAACTAGCGGAGCTCAGGCCGGCGGCCCGGTTGTGCGGCCGCGAATCAGCTCGGTCTCCAAATGCTCGACGACCGGCAGGCCCGAGCGTGGCGGGCTCAGCAACAGTTCCCCGGCGCGACGGCCCTTCTGCAGGCTCGGCTGCGACACCGTGGTCAGTCCGCGGCTGATCGCCTCGGGCACACCGTCGAACCCGGTGACGCTCATCTGCCCGGGCACATAAATCCCGTGTGCCCGCAGGTAATCCATCGCCGACAGGGCCAGGATGTCTGCCGTGCACATCAGTGCGGTGATCCGCGGATTCGCCTCCAGGGCCGCCTTGGCGGCGGTGCCGCCGGACTCCGGCAGGTGTTCGTAGCTTTCCACCACCGTCAGCGAATCCGGATCGACACCGGCGGCCGCCATCGCCTCCCATACGCCGATGATGCGCTCACGCTGCACATCGAAGGCCGGTGACCGCAGCCGGTCGGCGTCCGCCAGCCCTTGCCGGCGATCGCGGCCCAACCGCATAGTCAGCAGCCCGATTTCGCGATGCCCGAGGCCGAGGACGTAGTCGGCGAGCTCGCGCATCACCGCCCGATCGTCGATGCCCACCCTGGACACACCCGAGAGGTTCTTGGGCTGGTCGACCACCACGATCGGCAACCGGCGCTGCAACACCACCTGCAGGTACGGGTCGTCGTCGCATACCGAATACACCACGAAGCCGTCCACGCCGGCGGCCAGCACCGCGGCCGTTCCGTCTTCGAGACGCTGGCTTCCGCCGACCGCCACCAACAGCAGCCCCTGCCCCACCGCTTCACAGGATTGCGCGACCCCCGTCACGAAATCCCGTGCCGCCGGATCGCTGAAGAAATAGGTCAGCGGCTCGGCCATCACCAACCCGACCGCTCCCGCCTTGCGGGTCCGCAGTGATCGCGCAACCGGGTCAGGCCCGGCGTATCCGAGCCGCTTCGCCGTCGCCAGGACCCGTTCGCGAAGGTCGGCGGAGAGCTGATCGGGCCGGTTGAAGGCGTTCGAGATCGTGGTGCGCGAAACCTTCAATTCGGCCGCCAACGACGCCAGAGTCGCACGCCGGCGCGGAGTGGGACTCACGTTCGGTGAGGCTACAGCTAATCGTGGTTTACGCCTAAGCGACTTCTAGTCGACAGAGATGGATTCCCGACGGCGCCGACCGGCCGTGCTCGCCGTGCAGGCAGCGACGAGGGGCTTACCCGCATAAGCTGGTCGCACGGATCGGCCCCCTAAATTGGAGAGGCAGCAGTGCGCCGGCAAGCAGCGGCCCTTGTGTTGATCGCGGCGTCCGCGCTGTTGATCAGCTGCACGACCACCGTCAGCGGCAAACCGGTGCCGGCCGACAAGTCCGGACCGCGGATCCTGCACCCGGTGTCGGTATCCGACCTCGACGGGCTGCTGCTCGGCCCGGACCGGGTCAACACCTCCCTGAACGCCGGGGCGATGAAGGTGTGGTTCAGCGCCACCGACATGTGGGACTGGAGCGCGGGCGTCAGCGACAACAACTGCCTGGCCGTGGACGGGCCCGCGCAGGACAGGGTCTACGCCGGCACCGGGTGGATAGCCATGCGCGGCCAGCGGCTCGACGACAGCGACGACGGCTCCCGGAACCGCAACCATTACGCCATTCAGGCCGTCGTCGCCTATCCCACGGCTCGTGAGGCCAAGACGATGTACGACTCTTCGGTGCGCAGCTGGGCCGCCTGCGCCAACCGCCAGTTCTCCGACACGCCGAGGGACCAGACCGGAACGGTGTGGACCGTGGCCGATACGCATCAGGTCGGCGGCACGCTGAGCACCTCGGAAGTGCAGGAAGGCGCCCGCGGGTGGTCCTGCCAGCGCGCGCTGACCGTGCGCAACAACGTCGCCATCGACACCGTCACGTGCGCCTACTTCCTTACCGGTGGTTCGGCCGTCGACATTGCCCAACAGATCGCCGCCAAGGTCCCGCAATAAGCTGGGCTGGTGGCCGGTATCGACCTCAACGCCGACTTGGGCGAGGGCTTTGGCGTGTGGCGCCTCGGTGACGACGACGCGATGCTCGCAATCGTCACGAGCGCCAACGTCGCGTGCGGCTTCCATGCGGGAGATCCCGCGGGCCTGCTGCGGGTGTGCCGCGCGGCCGCCGAGCGAGGGGTACGCATCGGAGCGCAGGTGAGCTACCGCGACCTGGCCGGGTTCGGGAGGCGCTTCATCGACGTCGCCGCCGAGGACCTCGTCGCCGACGTGGTGTATCAGATCGGCGCGTTGCAGGCACTCGCGCAGGCATCGGGCACGACCGTTTCCTATGTGAAACCCCATGGGGCGCTATACAACACAATCGTGACCAACCGCGGGCAGGCCGCCGCCGTCGCCCAGGCCGTGTGCCTGGTGGACGCCACACTGCCGGTGCTGGGCATGGCGGGCTCGGCGTTCTTCGACGAGGCATCCAAGCACGGTTTGCGGGCTGTCGCCGAAGCTTTCGCCGATCGCGCCTACCGCCCCGACGGCCAGCTGGTGTCACGTCGTGACCCCGGAGCGGTGCTGCACGACCCGGCCGAAATCGCCGACCGGGTGGTGGCGATGGTGGACTCGGGGCGGGTAACCGCGATCGACGGCACCGAGATCAACCTGGATGTGGAATCGGTTTGCGTGCACGGTGATTCGCCGGGTGCGGTGCAGATCGCGACGGCCGTGCGCGAACGCCTCGAGGCGGCGGGCGCCGACATCAGGGCGTTCTGCTGATGCGCCTGAAACTCGGTCGCCCCGATATCGCGCGATACGCAGACAGGTTCGATGCGCCTGTGGCCGAAGTCAATTCGCTTTCGGCGACGTGGATGGGGGTGGCGACGCTGCTGCTAGACGACGGCTCGTCGGCGTTGCTGACCGACGGCTACTTCTCCCGGCCCAGCCTGGCCCAGGTCGCCGCCGCCAAGGTGTCGCCGTCGCCCGCGCGGGTCGACGGCTGCCTGGCCCGGGCCCAGGTGACCCAACTGGAGGCCGTCATCCCGGTGCATACCCACATCGATCACGTGATGGATTCCGCCCTGGTCGCCGACCGCACGGGAGCGCGCCTGGTCGGTGGCGAATCCGCGGCCAACGTCGGGCGCGGCTACGGGCTGCCCGAGGAGCGCCTTGTGGTGGCCGCCAGTGGTGAGCCGATCACGTTGGGCGCCTTCGACGTAACGCTGGTGGAGTCGCATCACTGTCCACCCGACCGGTTTCCCGGGGTGATCGACGCCCCGCTCACCCCGCCCGTGAAGGCGTCGACCTACCGCTGCGGAGAGTCCTGGTCGACGCTGGTGCATCACCGCCCCACCGACCGGCGCCTGCTGATCCAGGGGAGCGCCGGATTCGTCAAGGGCGCACTGACGGGCCACCGGGCCGACGCCGTCTACCTGTCCGTCGGACAGTTGGGGCTACAGCCGCGGTCATACCTGATCGACTACTGGACCGAGACCGTGCGTGCGGTGGGGGCGCGCCGGGTGCTGCTCATCCATTGGGATGATTTCTTCCGCCCGCTGTCAAAACCGTTACGGGCCTTGCCCTATGCGGGCGACGACTTGGACTTTTCGATTCGCATCCTCGACGAGTTGGCCACCCAGGATGGTGTCGCGCTGCATCTGCCGACCGTGTGGCGGCGCGAGAACCCGTGGAAGTAAGGCTTTCTGAATTTTGATGCTGACCGTTGCGCTGTTGTTGCTTGCGGCCGTGCTCGGTTTCGCGGTCGCGCGTCCCCGGGGCTGGCCGGAGGCGGTCGCGGCGGTGCCCGCCGCCGCCATCCTCATCGGGATCGGCGCGATCTCGGCACACGAGGCGGCCGCCCAGGTGGCCGACTTGTCGGGCGTGGTCGCGTTTTTGGGCGCGGTGCTGGTGCTGGCCAAGCTGTGCGACGACGAGGGCCTGTTCGAGGCCGCGGGCGCGGCCATCGCGCGGGTGCGTGTCGGTTCGCACGGGCTGCTCCGGCAGGTGTTCATCATCGCCTCGACAATCACCGCCGTGCTCAGCCTGGACGCCACCGTGGTGCTGCTGACGCCGGTGATACTGGCCACCGTCCGGCGGTTGCGAACGCCAGTGCGGCCCTACGCCTATGCCACGGCCCACCTGGCCAACGCCGCCTCGCTGCTGCTGCCGGTGTCGAATCTGACCAACCTGCTGGCGTTTCACCTGGCCCGCATTTCATTCACCAAGTTCACCCTGGTGATGGCGTTGCCGTGGCTGGCCGCGGTGGCGGTGGTGTACGTGGCGTTCCGCTTGTTTTTCGCTTCGGATCTGCGCGTCACACCCCAGCCCGAAGAATCCGGGCCGGCACCGCGGCCGCCGGTCTTCGTCCTGGTCGTGGTGGGGCTGACGCTGGCGGGATTCACTGTCGCGCAGTCGGTCGGGGTTGCTCCGGCGTGGGTGGCACTGGCCGGCGCCTGCGTGCTGGCGGTGCGCAGCCTGCGCCGTGGACACACGACCGTGGTGGAGATCGCGCGTTCGGCGAGCGTGTCCTTTCTGGTGTTCGTTCTGGCGCTCGGCGTGGTGGTGCAGGCGGTCATGCGCAACGGCATCGACAGCGCGATGTCCAAGGTGTTGCCGCACGGGGCGAACCTGCCCGCACTGCTCGCTATCGCCGCCGTTGCCGCTGTGCTGGCCAACGTCGTCAACAACCTGCCGGCGACGCTGGTGCTGCTGCCGCTGGTGGTATCCAGCGGGCCGGTGGCCATCCTGGCGGTACTACTCGGGGTCAACATCGGACCCAACCTGACCTACGTCGGGTCGCTGTCGAATCTGTTGTGGCGCCGCGTGCTACGCCAGCACAATGTCGAGGCCGGTGTCGGCGAATACACTTTGCTGGGCCTGTGCACCGTGCCCGCGGCACTGGCGGTGGCGGTCGTCGCGCTGTGGGCGTCGGTGCGGCTGCTCGGCGTTTAGGGGCTTAAACGCCTGCAGCCAGCCGCACCGACGCCGGTGCTCGCACACCCAGCACCCGGGCCCGAATGGGTCGCGCGGCCACCACGGTGAACGGCGTCTCAAGCGGGAAGTCCATGTCGAGCGATTCGATCTCCGACGCCCGCACGACGGTGGCGAGCGCGAGCGTGGCCTCGAGCATCGCGAAGTGATCGCCGATGCATGAGCGTGGTCCGCCACCGAATGGCAGGTACTGCCAACGGCTTCGGCCCTTCGACCGCTCCGGCAGGAAGCGGTCCGGATCGAACCGCAGCGGGTCCTCCCACAGCGCGGGATCGCGGTGTAGCGCGTAAAAGCTCACCACAGCAAAGGATTTCGCCTCGACGCGGTAGCCGTCTACGACGAGGTCGCGGGTGGGCGAACGCACGGTCCCGGCAGCGGGCGGGCACAGCCGCAGGGCCTCGTGCAGGACACGCACGGTGAGCGCGAGGTCGGACACATCGTCGGGAGTCAGGGGCCGATCGCCCAGCGCGGCGACCTCGGCGCGCACCTGCTCCTGCAGGCCGCGGTCGTGGCCCAACGACCACAGCGCGTAGCACAGCGTCGTCGACGTGGTGTCGTGTCCCGCGAGCATGAAAAGCACCAGTTCATGACAGATTTCGTCGTCGGTCAACGGGCGGTGGGTTTCTTCATCGAACGCCTGGATCAGGGCACGCACCAGCGGGGCATCCCGGTTTGCGTCCGCGCGTACCTCGCGAAGGATTTCGGCGGCCAGGCGGTGCAGTGTCGCGTTGGCCCGACGCGCATCGCGCTGACCTTTGGTGGGCACCCAGCGCGGCGCGTTGACCGGCCGCGCCGCACGGTCGGCCACCCACCCCAACGAAGTCCTTAGGGCCCAACCGATCTCGTCGGCACGCTCGTCGAGGTCCAGTCCGAGGACCGAGCGGCCGAGCGCCCGCAATGTCAGCTTGCGGCACTCGCTGTCCAGGTCGAAGAACGCGCCGTCACGCCAACCGTCGACGACGCTTTGCGCGGCCCCGGCAAGGTGTCCCGCGTAACGGGTGACGTGCTGCTTGGTGAACATCGGCTGCAGCGCGCGGCGCCTCGGCAGCCATCGTTCGTGCGGAAGATTCAGTAGGTTGCCACCCATGAGGGCGCGCATCTCGACCATCGACTTGACCTGGCCGCGGTCGGCAATTGCGTCGGTGCGGCCCAACAGATCACGGGCGCCCTGCGGGGTGGCGATCAACACCGCCTCCGGTAACAGGCGCTTGGGGCCGAACGCGATTCGGGTGATCGGGCCGCCGGCATCGAACAGCTCCTGAAAGCCATCGATGTAGGACCGCGCCGCCTTGATCTTCCGCCAGTACGGCAACGGGTTCTTCGGCGCCAGCGCGAGCGATCCGACTTCGGGTCTGTCCAGCATCTCGACCATGCCAACTCCTTCGTCTGAAGGCACGGTATTGCCGACTCCGCCTCGTACACATGCGTAGTCGGCTACTCGATTCACCGAGAGGTGTCAGCGGGACTGGTCGCCGCGTCCCGACCTGACGATCGACGCCAGCTCCTCGCGGGACTGGGCTCCCACCCGCTGGCAGGCCCGGTATACGTGGCCCTCCACGGTGCGCACCGACATCACCAGCTTCTCGGCGATGTCGCGGTTGGACAGACCGGCCACCACGAGCTCGACGACGTCTCGTTGGCGCCCCGACAACTTCAGGCCCGCCGGGGTGCGCAGCGCCGGTGTGCACAAGCCCCCGCATTCGTCCGCCAGTTCGCTCGCCAACGCCGCGGCATAGAGCCCACGCTTGCGCTGCTGGTTTTCGGTGAATGCGACGGCGGCCTGCGCCGCGGCATCGGCGGCCGCCGCCCGGTCACCGATCCGCCGATATGCCGACGAGGCTTCCAGCAGACCCTCGCCGTCCGAGGCGAGCAGCTTCTGTGCATGCAGCGCAATGGCGTCCGCCAACGGCAGTGACAGCGCTGCGGCCAGCTCCGCGGCTCTCGTAGCGAACGACGTATCGCCCCATTGCGTCACGGCCTGAATGCAGGACAGCTCGTGGGTGGGTTGGCCGCGGTCGCGGGCGAGTTGGGCGGCCTGTTGCACGCTCAGCACGGCCTCGTTCAAGCGCCCGCTCGCCGCCAGCGACCATCCCTCGGCCAACGACAGCGCGGTATGCATGAACAGATAGCCGGGCGGAACCACCGATTGCGCCGAGGCGACCGCGTCACTCGCGTCGACGGCCTGTCCGAGCTTGGCGTGCGCCTCGGCCAACGCGAAGTAACTCGCGGGTCGCAAACCCGTTGTGACGGAATGTACTTGCACACCGGCGAGCGCCTCGTGCACCAGACGGGCGGCGTCGGCGATTCTCCCGCGGGCCAGCTCGGCGTGGCCCAGCAGGAAGACCAGGTTCGCATAGGCCAGACCGGGTACGTCGCGGGCCGAGTTCGCCAGTTGCTCTGCCGTGCTGACGAATTCGTCGATGCGTCCGGTCAACCGGCAGGCACGGCCGTACACGGCGCCGAACCAGAAACGCAGATGGGACGCCTGAGACGACGTCATCGAGCGCTCCAGCTCGCGCTCGGCCACGGCGGCGAGCTCGTCGACCTCGCCGAGGGCTCCCATGGCCATGATCCAGGCCACCGACGCCATCATCGCGTGAAACTCCGGTAGGTCGTTGAAAGCCAATGCGGCCCTTGCCTTTTCGGTTGCCGAATCGCAGCGGGCCGCTATCGCGTCCAGACAGGCCTGCACCGCGAAGCGCTCCGCCTGCTGCGCGGGGGTCTCGGATCCCGAGGCCAGGCCGTCAAGGATCACCGCAGCTTCTTCGGGCCTGCCCAGCATCCACACCAGGTTGGCCGCCCGGACGGTCGCCCAGTGATGGCCGTCGGGCAAGTCGCTCGCGGCCATCTCCCGCAACGCCGCCTCGGCCTGCTCGCCGCGTCCCAGCAGCACCAGGTTCATCGCCCGCACCCCGGCCGCCCCGGGCGCCCCGGATTTGGTGGCGGCGGTGGCGAGCCGGTCGGCCAGCTCCAGATCCAGGAGCGTCATGGCGTGCCGCGCCGACTCCAGATACAGCTCGGGGTCGGGGTCCAAATCCGACTCGAGGCTCAGCAGCGCCCGTCGCACGGTGGCCTGCATGTCGACGTCGCCGTT
>NZ_JAFAUS010000221.1 GCF_019243155.1 Mycobacterium sp. | reverse complement strand
CTGATCGAGTCAGAGCGCGCGGCCGCGATCCAGCGGCGCCTGATCCACCGGCTGGGGCGGCGCTGTGCCTGGGCGCAGATGCGCGACGCGCCGACCGCGGCCCGGGTCGCCGGCCAGGCGCCGGCGCTGCTGCAGGCGCTGGACCTGTCGGCCGGGCGGGCGGTGGCGCTCGTGCGGGCCGCTCGCGAGGTCGCACGTGGCCACGTTGACCTTTACGACGTCGAGCAGCCCGAGCGCGCATGGAGCCGGCTGCGCGCAATCCGCGGAATTGGCTCCTGGACGATCCAGATGCTCGCGTTCACCGGGCAGGGGCGGCTCGATCAGCTTCCTGCCGGCGATCTCGGCTACCTGAAGCTGGTGGGGCGGCTGCGATCGGGCGACCCGTTCGCGCGCGCCACCGAGGAGGAGGTCACGGAGCTGTTCGCCCGGTATGACCCGTGGGCCGGGCTGGCCGGCCTGCACGCGTTGCGCGTCCCGCAGGCGCGGATCGCCGCGTAACCACGCCGGCCTCGCCATCCTGTGGTGTTGAGGCTAGGTATGTGTCACGCGCATGGCCAAGGAACGCGGTGCATGATCGTGCTGCTGACCGCGGTGGTTTTGGCGGGGTGCGGCGGGAGTGCGGCCAAGCCGCGGTCCGCGCACCGGCCCGCGCCGGCGCAGACTTTCACCTATGCCGATAACGGACGGACCGTGACGCTGGGCGTGGGCAGGCGTGCGCTCGTGAAGCTCGACACCCTCGATTGGTACATCGACGCGGTCTCCGGCTCGGCGCTGCGCGCCGTCGGCCCCCAGCGCTCCGTTCACATCCTCAAGGGCTGCGGCGCCCCCCAAGGGTGTGGGTACATGGAGCTGACCGTGGACGCGGTGGCGCCTGGGCGCAGCGTGGTGCGGGCTCAGCGCGGGCTGTGCGGCGAGCTGTTCATCTGCCCGCGCAAGTTGCGCAAGTTTGCCCTGACGGTCGTCGTTCACTGAGGCGCGGGCGCACCGGGGGCCCCGCGGCGGGTGTCACACGGACAGGGGAATCACGGATGCGCAGAGGGTGGGTCTTTCGTTGCTGGTTGCTGACCGCGGCGGCGGCTTTGAGCTGCGCGCTGGCCCCGAGCCTCGCCCGGGCGACTCCGGTCAAGCGCTACGGTGGCCCGACCCGCTCGCTCGGGACCCACGGCACCCCCACGATTCAGACCCTGCGTGCGCTCGCCAAGGTCAAAACGGGAGCCTCGGCCAACCCCGCGTCCACGACGGCGCCCACCAACGTCCCGAACAACGGTGGGCCGGTCATGAGCAACGTGACGATCTACAACATCTTCTGGGTGCCGGCCGGAAACCCGTCCCCGAACGAGTCGCTGATCAACCAGTTCACCGAGGATGTCGGCGGTCAGCTCATCAACCTCCTTTCGCAGTACGGCGTCCAGAACCAGCTTGGCTACGGCGGCTCGTGGGTCGACACCAAGGCCCTCCCATCGGGCCGCAGCACGTACACCCCGCCGGGAGAGAGCGCGCGGCCGATCCTGCTCGAGTCCGACATCCAGGGCGTGATCGCGGACGCCCAGAACGCCAATCCCCAGTGGCAGCCGCCGAGCCTCAGCGTCTTGTACATGGTCTACCTGCCGATCGGCACCGAGCTGTGCAGCTCCTCGGCGGGGTGCACGTTCACTCCGAACAGCTACAACCTCGGCGGGATCTGCGCCTACCACGGGGCCTACGTCGAGGACGCGAATCCCGGCGCTCAGGTCGTCTATGGCGCCATGCCGTCCGACGGCGACCGCATGGACAGCTGCGGAGCCGGGAACACCGTCACCTACGGGTACAACGGCTCGAACGGTCCTAACGTCGATCCCGCCACGGATTCTGAGATCAGCACCGCCAGTCACGAGATCTTTGAGGCGCTGACCGACCCCGAGCCGATTCACAACACGGCCTGGAATGGCGGGACCAACCCGACCGACCCGAACTTCAAGCGTCAAGGCGAGATCGGCGACATGTGCGCCTACATCTACAACCGCGACGGATACAGCGACGGCGGTGACATCACGATCAACGGCGACCGCTACTTCGTCCAGTACGAATGGGACAACGCCACCTCCTCGTGCGTGCTGCCCGGCGGCGCAATGCAACCCTCGCATTTCTATACGGGGTGTGTGGCCAACACACTGACCGCCACCAACGAGGGCTCGACCGGCTCAGTCACGCTGCCGTTCACCGCTGACTTCTTCGGCACGTCCTACGACAGCGTGTATGTCAACAGCAACGGCACAGTGAGCTTCGGCGCGCCGGTCGACACGTACGCGCCGTTCTCGTTGACCAGCTCGCAGACGCCGATCATCGCGCCGTTCTTCGCCAACGTGGACACCACCGGGCTCGGGCCACCCGTTCCCTCGGGCCTGGTCACCTACGGCAGCACCACGTACGAGAACGAGCCCGCCTTCTGCGTGGACTGGCGCAACGTCGGTTACTGGCAGGGGATGACCGACAAGCTCGACAGCTTCCAGTTGCTGCTCGTCCAGCGCCCGGACGCCGGCCCCGGCGATTTCGACATCATCTTCAACTACGACCGTGTCCAGTGGGACTCGGGTGGGCCCCAGGTGATCGCCACCGACCGCCCCGCAGCCGCCGCGCTCGGGTTGGACGTCGCCGAGATCGGCTACTCCAACGGCATCGCCAACTCATTCGAGCTGAGCGGATCCGGTCAGGAGGGCGCCTTCCTCGATTACGGCGTCAACGCGCTCACCCTCGCCAGCGACGGCAGCGCCCAGCCGGGGCGCTACGTGTTGCCCGTTCGTCAGGAACAGACCGTCCAAACCGGCTCGCTCACCGGTGCGGTCAGCGACTCCTCTTCTAACCCGGTCGCCGGGGCGCTGGTGCAGGCCTGCGCGCAATCGCTGCTCACGCAGTCTTGCCAGCTCGCGATCACCAACGCCGCCGGCGACTACTCGTTCGCGACGCTCCCACTGGGGGGATACAGCGTGACCGTCTCGCCGCCGCCCGGCTCCACGCTCGAGCCGGTGACGCAGCCCGTCCTTCTCGACATCGGCACCAACACGCTGGACTTCACCCTGCCCGGGCCCAACCCACCCCCGTCCGGGGTCACCGTGAACGGCGTCGGCACCGAGAACGGCATTCCGGTCATCAATTGGGGGGCCAGCGCGTCCATCACGTACACGGGCGGTTGCCTGTTCGGCACGGGGACCTGGACCGTCAACGCCGAGAACACGCACACCGGCGCCGAGCAGACCGTGAACGGTCCGCTCACCGAGACGCCGTACGGCAGCGGCGACTACTCCGGGACCATTCCGCCGCTCTATCCGATGCACGGGCAGGGCACGCTGACCATGTCGATCAGCTGTCCGGTCCCGAGCCAGGACCAGACGCTCTCATTCACGATCTACATCGACCCGAGCGGCAGCGTGGTCGACACCAACGGCAATCCGATCGCCGGCGCCACCGTCACGCTGCTGCGCTCCGACAACCCCACCGGGCCGTTCTCCCCGGTTCCGAACGGCTCGGCGCTGATGTCGCCGGCCAATCGCCGGAACCCGGATCTCACCCACGCCGACGGCAGCTTCGG
>NZ_JAFAUS010000153.1 GCF_019243155.1 Mycobacterium sp. | reverse complement strand
CACTGAAGACATGCCCGAACTGCCCGAGGTGGAAGCGCTCGCCGACCACCTGCGTCGCCACGCCGTCGGATCGACCGTCGGCCGCATCGATGTGTCGGCGTTCTCGGTGCTCAAGACCTTCGACCCGCCGATCACCGCGTTGTCCGGGCAGACGGTCACCGGCGCGAACCGGTGGGGCAAATATCTGGGCATGCGGTTCGCAGAACTGAATTTGATCGCGCACCTCTCGCGGGCCGGCTGGCTGCGTTGGTCGGACAAACTGGCGGCCGCGCCGCTTCGGCCCGGCAAGGGCCCGATCGCGCTGCGGGTGCACCTGGGCACGCCAGGTGAGGCGCCCGGCTTCGATCTCACCGAGGCCGGCACCCAGAAGCGGCTGGCGGTGTGGCTCGTCGACGATCCGCAGAAGGTCCCCGGTATCGCCGCGCTGGGCCCCGACGCGTTGCAACTGTCCGCTGGAGACCTCGCAAGGTTGCTGGCCGGAAACACCGGCCGGATCAAGGGCGTGATCACCGACCAGAAGGTCATCGCCGGCATCGGCAACGCCTACAGCGACGAGATCCTGCATGTCGCCAAGATCTCGCCGTTTGCAACCGCGGCGAAACTGACCGCCGAACAGCTGAATACCCTGCACGACGCGATGATGTCCGTTTTGACGGATGCGGTGAGCCGGTCGGTCGGTCAGGGCGCCGCCATGCTCAAAGGCGAGAAACGGTCCGGACTACGGGTGCACGCCCGCACCGGCCTGCCCTGCCCGGTCTGCGGCGACACGGTGCGGGAAGTTTCCTTCGCGGACAAGTCCTTTCAGTACTGCCCGACGTGCCAGACCGGTGGCAAGGTGCTGGCCGACCGGCGGATGTCGCGGCTGCTCAAATAGACGCTTACCTGGCTCGCTATGCTGCCCGGGTGACTCGTCAGAAGATCCTCATCACCGGCGCGAGCTCCGGCCTGGGCGCCGGGATGGCGCGCGCTTTCGCCGCCAAAGGCCGCGACCTGGCGCTGTGCGCCCGCCGCACCGATCGGCTCGACGAGCTGAAAGCCGAACTGTCGCAGCAATATCCGGATATCAACATCGCGGTGGCCGCGCTGGACGTCAACGACCACGAGCAGGTGCCGAAGGTTTTCGCCGAGCTCAGCGATGAGCTCGGTGGCATCGACCGCGTCGTCGTCAACGCCGGCATCGGCAAGGGTGCCAAGCTCGGCTCGGGCAAGCTGTGGGCCAATAAAGCGACCATCGAGACCAACCTGGTCTCCGCGCTGGTTCAGGCCGAGACCGCTCTGGAGATGTTCACCAAGAGCGGTTCGGGCCACCTGGTGCTGATTTCCTCGGTGCTCGGCAACAAGGGCGTGCCCGGCGTCAAGGCCGCCTACGCCGCAAGCAAAGCCGGGCTGACCTCACTGGGAGAATCGCTGCGTGCCGAATACCGCGGCGGCCCCATCACCGTGTCGACGATCGAGCCGGGCTATATCGAATCGGAGATGACGGCCAAGTCGGCGAGCACAATGTTGATGGTGGACAACGAAACTGGCGTCAAGGCGCTCGTCGCCGCGATCGAGCGCGAGCCCGGACGCGCCGTGGTGCCGTGGTGGCCATGGGGTCCGCTGGTGCAGATATTGCGGGTGCTGCCGCCGCCGCTGACCAAGATCTTCGCCTGAGCCGGCTGCGCGGCAATCAGTGTGACGCGGGAGTGTAATGTGCTGCGTCGCTGGTGAATTCGGGTTTACCGTAGGTCGCTAGCCGCAGCTTGAGAAGCCCGATGACGTACGCGTCGGTGATGTCGCGCAGCATGCGGATGCGGCTGCCTGACTGACGGCGTTGTAACGCCCGATGATGAAGGGCGCGGTCAGGGCGATGCGGATGAGATCGGGGGGGTCGAGTGAGACGCCCATGGCCCTGGCGCTATCGCGGGTGCTCGCGTTCGACGGCGTCCTGGCGGCCGTCGATGCCCACCCGGCAACGTGGCGGCTGTTCCTGTTTCCGCCGCAGGGCGCGCCACCGCGGTTGTATGCCCGTCTGGAGCAGTCTCAGGCCGTCGTAATCGAGTTCTTCGTCAACGAACTGCTGCGGCGGGATCCCTCGCTGCACGAGCCCGAATACACCGCCCGGCTAACTGGTGCGCCCCCGCTGGGTCCGGTAGCGGCGAACCAGCGCGTCGGTCGAGCTGTCCGACTGCGGCGCAGGCGAGTCGTCGGCCGTGATCACCGGAAGCAGCGCCTTGGCCTGAGTCTTGCCCAGCTCGACACCCCACTGGTCAAAAGAGTCGATGCCCCAGATGACACCTTCG
>NZ_JAFAUS010000120.1 GCF_019243155.1 Mycobacterium sp. | reverse complement strand
GCTGGTGAAGAACCTGCCGGCGATGGTGGTACCGCGGTGGGTGGCGACGCGCACGCAGCCGGTCGCGGGCGACGACGTCATCCGCTACCTGGTCGGCGTCGCCGACGAGCCGGCGGCACTCGGCCGCGTCTTCGAGATCGGCGGGCCCGACCAGCTGACCTATCTGGAGATGCTGGAGGTGGCCTCGGAGGTGGCCTCCGGTCGGCGGGTGCCGATCCTGCAGGTACCCGTGCTCACCCCGCGGCTGTCGTCTGCCTGGCTGGCGCTGGTCACCGACGTCGACACCACCACCGCCCGCAACCTGGTCGACTCGATGAGTGTCGAGGTCGTCGTCACCGACCGCTCCATCGAGGAGATCGTCCCCGGTCGACCCCTCCCCTACGCCGAAGCGGTCCGCCGCGCTCTCGAGGACACCCCCGGCGCCCGCTGACGGGTAGTCCCTGACGTTTGGCACCGCTTCTGGCCGGTGGATTCAGCTGGTGATCGCAACATCGGGTGGATCTGACTGTCCTGACAGTACGGCGGTGAGCATCTCGGCGGGGGTGCGCCAGTTGAGGGTTTTGCGGGGTCGGCTGTTGAGCTGGGCGGCGATGTTGTCGAGGAGTGCGGGGCCGTAGAAGGACAGGTCGGTGCTCTTGGGCAGGTATTGGCGGAGCAGTCCGTTGGTGTTCTCGTTGCTGCCGCGCTGCCAGGGTGAGTGGGGGTCGCAGAAGTAGATCGACAAGCCGGTGGCCTCGGCGATCTGGACGTGGTTGGTCATCTCGACACCTTGGTCCCAGGTCAGCGACAGCTTCAGCTGTTCGGGCAGGGTGGCCATCTTGGCCACCATGGCCTCTTGGACGATGTCGGCGGTGTGGCCGCCGGGCAGGTGTAGCAGGAGCACGTAGCGGGTGGCCCGTTCGACCAGGGTGCCCACGGCGGACCCGGATGCGGTCGACCCGAGGATCAGGTCGCCCTCCCAGTGCCCGGGAACGGCGCGGTCTTCGACCTCGGGGGGCCGTTCGCTGATCATCACCATGCCCTTGAGCCGGCCGCGACGCTCCTGGGCCCGGCGCTGCGGCTTGCGCAGGGACCGGCCGGTGCGCAGGTGCCGGGTCAGCTCCCGCTTCAACCCGCCGCGGGCCTGGACGTACAGCGACTGGTAGATCGTCTCGTGCGACACCCACATCTCCGGATCGTCGGGGAACTCCTCGCGCAGCCGCCGGGCGATCTGCTCAGGGCTGTGGCCCACCACCAGACGATCCTGCACCTGACGCCGCAGCCGCACGCGGGTGGCCAGCTTGGCCGGCTTGGGACGGCGAGCCGACTCATCGGCCCTCGACTGAGCATTCTCAGCGCCATACCGCCGACGCCCCCGCACCGCCCGGTTCCGGGCGATCTCCCGGCTCACCGTGCTGCGATGACGCCCCAGATCCCGCGCGATCGCCGCCTGGGACCAGCCCACATCCAACAAGTCCTCGATCCGACACCGCTCCCGATACGACAACCGTCGCGACGGCTCACACAGCCTCGGCTTCACCCCGCCAGACTCAGCCACCCACCGCAGCGCCACCCGGTGCGACACACCCACCGCGACACCGGCAGCCTCCCAGGAAGACCACCACGGCACCTCCTCCCAAAACCGGCGCTCCAACGACCGCCGGACCCGCGGACGACCAACACGCATAACAACCCCCACATGAACGCGTGTTGCGCTCACCGCATGAACCCAAGCGGGCGAAACCGTGCCAAACGTCAGGGACTACCCGTTCCGAACAGCAGCGGCAGGGCGAGGAGCATCGCCAGCGACCAGACGACGTGGGTGATGATCGGGGCCTGGATGCCTCCGGTGGCACGGCGCTCGAGGCCGACCAGGGTCCCGAGGAGGACGGCGGCGAAGACGAGCATCGGGTTGCCGGTGGCGAGCGTCGCCGCGACGTACGCCGCGGTGGTCACCGTCACCGGGTGGTGCGGCGTGGCCGCATAGAGGGCACCGCGGAAGAACAGCTCCTCGGCGATGCCGTTCACTGCCGTCACCAGCACCAGCAACGGCAGCGAGCCACGATCGGCGTGGTCGAGCACGTGCCGCACCTGCTCGTCGAGCCGGGGCACCTGGCGGACCACGAGGGCCCCCACGACGAAGAGCCCGGCGAGAAGTGCGCCGTACACCAGCGGCGTCACCCAGGGCCGTGGCCCCGGCTCCTCGCCCCGCAGCGTGCGA
>NZ_JAFAUS010000098.1 GCF_019243155.1 Mycobacterium sp. | reverse complement strand
GGTCGAGCTGTCCGACTGCGGCGCAGGCGAGTTGTCGGCCGTGATCACCGGAAGCAGCGCCTTGGCCTGAGTCTTGCCCAGCTCGACACCCCACTGGTCAAAAGAGTCGATGCCCCAGATGACACCTTCGGTGAAGACCTGATGCTCATAGAGCGCGATCAGCTGACCCACCACCGACGGCGTCAGCCGGTTGGCCAGAATCGAGGTCGTCGGCCGGTTGCCCGGCATCACCTTGTGGGGCACCACGTTCGCGGGGGTTCCCTCGGCGGCGATCTCTTCGGCGGTCTTGCCGAACGCCAGCACCTGGGTCTGGGCGAAGAAGTTGCTCATCAGCAAGTCGTGCATGCTGCCGGTGCCTTCGACGGTGGGCAGGTCGTCGAGCGGTTCGCTGAACCCGATGAAGTCGGCCGGCACCAGCCGGGTGCCCTGATGCAGCAGTTGGTAGAAGGCGTGCTGACCGTTGGTTCCGGGCTCGCCCCAAAAGATTTCGCCGGTGTCGGTGGTGACCGGGGTGCCGTCGGCGCGCGTCGACTTGCCGTTCGACTCCATGGTCAGCTGCTGCAGATAGGCCGCAAAGCGCGACAGATCGTTCGAGTACGGCAGCACCGCGCGTGCCTGTGCGTCGAAGAAGTTCGAATACCACAGGCCGATCAAACCGAGCAGCACCGGCGCGTTGGACTCCAGCGGGGCCGTCTTGAAATGCCGGTCCACGATGTGGAGTCCGGACAAGAAGTCGGCGAAGGCTTTCCGGCCGATGACCGCCATCACCGACAAGCCGATCGCCGAGTCCACGGAGTACCGACCGCCGACCCAGTCCCAGAACCCGAACATGTTGTCGGTGTTGATGCCGAAGTCCTCGACCAGGCGCTTGTTGGTGGAGACGGCGACGAAATGCTGCGCGACGGCGGCATCCCCGAGGGCGTCGGTCACCCAGCGCCGGGCCGCCGTCGCGTTGGTCAGGGTCTCCAGCGTGGAGAAGGTCTTGGACGCGACGATGAAAAGCGTTGTGGCCGGGTCCAAGTCGGCGAGCTTAGTGACCAGGTCGGCCGGGTCGACGTTGGACACGAACCGCGCCGAGATACCGGCGTCGGCGTAGTGGCGGAGCGCCTGGTACACCATCACCGGACCGAGGTCCGATCCACCGATGCCGATGTTGACGACGGTGCTGATTCTTTTCCCGGTGGCCCCCGTCCATTCACCGCTGCGCAACCGATCGGTGAAGTCGCCCATCGCATCCAGCACCGAGTGCACATCGGCGACGACGTTCTGGCCGTCGACGATCAGCTCGGTGTCCCGGGGCAGGCGCAGCGCGGTGTGCAGTACGGCGCGATCCTCCGAGGTGTTGATGTGAGCACCGGCCAGCATCTGGTCGCGGCGTTCCTCGAGGTTAGCCGTCCGGGCCAGATCAACCAGTAATCGCACCGTTTCTCGGGTGATCCGATGTTTGCTGTAGTCGATGTAAAGGTCGCCGACCGACACGGTCAGCTCGCGGCCCCGGTCGGGATCTTCGTCGAAGAATTGACGTAGGTGGGTGGTGCCGATTTGTTCGTGATGCCTGCGCAGGGCGTCCCACGCCGGGGTGGCGGTGATGTCGGGGAGGGTTTGCACGGAGGTCATGGTTCGACCCTAATGCGGTTGCACGCAACCGAGCCAGGCGAAGACGGGCGCCGCCCGGTCAGTGGCCGAGGCGGCCCCGGCCCAACCGCAGCAGCAGGATCGCCAGGTCTTTACCCTCGGGACCGAGCGTGCTGTAGCGGTCGATGACCTTCATCTCGCGGCTGTGGACCAGCCGTGTGCCGCCCGACGCCATGCGGGCCTTACCGATCGCCTGCGAGACCTCGGTGCGCCGCTTCACCGCGGCGAGGATCTCGGCATCCAACCGGTCGATCTCTCGCCGCAGATCATCGATGGTTGCGGCGTCCAAAGGATCGGCCGTCTCGATCTTCATCTCAGCTAACTCCGCCTCTTGTTGGTGTGGGGGTTCTGGTCTCATCCGATATCGGGCCTCACAAAAAAGGCGAGCCCCGAATTGCGAAAAGCGGACCTCGGGGCTCTGCGGAAGGCTAGTCCACGGGTACCGCTAACCGATACCCGCAGAAAAATCGACGGCGCCACTGCTGGACCGATGACTGTCGACGGGACTGCGCGTAGAGCACCTTCCGAGTCTGCCATCAAAAAGAGCAACTGCGCAAAAATCCCTTACTGAACTGGCGTTTCCGCAGCGACGGGCCTCAACGGCGAACGGGCTGCGTCCGGGATGCCGTCTGGGTCGTGATCTGTGTTCGTGACCAATTGCGAAATCCGAGGCAAAGTCGAGAGCATCGGGGAACCAATATTTGCGCCCACGGAACTTAATTCCGACAAAAACGGTCCTTTTGGACGCGAGCGCAATAACACAGCCATTTCCAAATGGCGGTCAGAATATTGGTGTGGAAAACACACTTTTTGACCGGGCGCTCGCGCGCCCGGCCGGGACCGCTCGGGGTGCTGGCGCCTTCGCACTTACGTCGGTGGGCGGCGGTAAGTTTGGACCGACATGAGTGTGCACGCAACCGATCCCAGGCAGGCCTCTGAAGCAGATCAGCTGCTTGAGGGGCTGAACCCACAACAGCGCCAAGCGGTGGTGCACGAAGGCTCGCCGCTCCTGATCGTGGCCGGCGCCGGCTCGGGCAAGACGGCGGTGTTGACGCGGCGCATCGCCTACCTGATTGGTGCGCGCGGCGTCGGGGTCGGGCAGATTCTGGCCATCACCTTCACCAATAAGGCCGCCGCCGAGATGCGGGAACGGGTTGTCCGGCTGATCGGCAACCGGGCCCGCGCCATGTGGGTGTCCACCTTCCACTCCACCTGCGTGCGGATCCTGCGCAACCAGGCGTCGCTGATCGAAGGCCTCAACTCCAACTTCTCGATCTACGACGCCGACGATTCGCGGCGCCTGTTGCAGATGGTCGGCCGCGACATGGGGCTCGACATCAAGCGCTACTCGCCGCGGCTGCTGGCCAATGCCATCTCCAACCTGAAGAACGAGCTGATCGATCCCGACCAGGCCGTGACCAACCTGACGGACGAATCCGACGAGCTGTCCCGGACGGTGGCGAGCGTCTACGGCGAATACCAGCGGCGGCTGCGCGCGGCGAACGCGCTGGACTTCGACGACCTGATCGGCGAGACCGTCGCGGTGCTGCGAGCCTTCCCGCAGATCGCCGAGCACTATCGCCGGCGGTTCCGCCACGTCCTGGTCGATGAGTACCAGGACACCAACCACGCGCAATACGTGCTGGTGCGCGAACTGGTCGGGCGCGGCGGTTCAGCGAGGCTCGCCGGAGCTGGCCTGGGGGCCGGCGGAGGCGAGGCGAAGCTGGGACCGCCGAATCAGCCCGGCAGTGACGAGATATCCGACGAGATACCGCCGGCCGAACTGTGCGTGGTCGGCGACGCCGACCAGTCGATCTATGCCTTCCGCGGCGCCACCATCCGCAACATCGAGGATTTCGAGCGCGACTACCCCGACGCGACAACCATTCTGCTGGAACAGAATTACCGCTCGACGCAGAACATCTTGTCGGCGGCCAACTCGGTGATCGCGCGCAACTCCGGGCGCCGCGAGAAGCGACTGTGGACCGACGCGGGCGCCGGCGAACTCATCGTCGGCTACGTCGCCGACAACGAACACGACGAGGCCCGGTTCGTCGCCGAGGAGGTCGACGCGCTCGCCGACCGTGGCGACATCACCTACAACGACGTGGCCGTCTTCTATCGCACGAACAACTCGTCGCGGTCTTTCGAAGAGGTGTTCATCCGCGCCGGAATTCCGTACAAAGTCGTTGGGGGAGTGCGCTTTTACGAGCGCAAAGAGATCCGGGACATCGTCGCCTACCTGCGGGTGCTGGACAACCCCGGCGACGCGGTCAGCATGCGGCGCATCCTCAACACGCCGCGTCGCGGCATCGGTGATCGCGCCGAGGCCTGCGTGGCGGTCTACGCCGAGAACACCGGGTCCAGTTTCGCCGACGCGCTGGTGGCCGCGGCCGAAGGCAGAGTGCCGATGCTGAATTCGCGGGCGGAGAAGGCGATCGCAGGCTTCGTCGAGCTGCTCGACGATCTGCGGGGCCGGCTGGACGACGACCTCGGTGAGCTGGTCGAGGCGGTGCTGGAGCGCACCGGATACCGCAGGGAACTGGAGTCCTCGACCGACCCGCAGGAGTTGGCGCGGCTGGACAACCTCAACGAACTCGTCAGCGTCGCACACGAATTCAGCACCGATCAGGCCAACGCGGCGGCGCTGGACGAGTCGTTGCAAACTCCGGAAGACGAAGACGTGCCGGACACCGGTGCGCTGGCCGCGTTCCTGGAGCGGGTCTCGCTGGTCTCTGACACCGACGACATCCCCGAAGAAGGCGCCGGCATGGTCACGCTGATGACGCTGCACACCGCGAAGGGGCTGGAGTTTCCGGTCGTGTTCGTCACCGGCTGGGAGGACGGGATGTTCCCGCACATGCGGGCGCTCGACGATCCCACCGAGCTCTCGGAGGAGCGGCGGCTGGCCTACGTCGGCATCACCCGGGCCCGGCAGCGCCTGTACCTGAGTAGGGCCATCGTTAGGTCGTCATGGGGACAGCCCATGCTGAACCCCGAGTCGCGCTTTTTGCGCGAGGTTCCCCAGGAGCTGATCGAGTGGCGGCGCACCGCGCCGACCCCGTCGTTCAGCGCACCGGTCAGCGGTGCAGGCCGGTTCGGTGCGCCGCGCACAGCGCCGACCCGCTCGGGCATGACCAAACGGCCGTTGGTGGTGCTGGAACCCGGCGACCGGGTGACCCACGACAAGTACGGGCTGGGCCGGGTCGAGGAAGTCTCAGGTGTCGGCGAATCGGCGATGTCGCTGATCGACTTCGGCAGCTCGGGACGGGTGAAGTTGATGCACAACCACGCCCCGATCAGCAAGATTTAGCGCGGCCCATCAGCTTTCCAGCCAGCGTTTGGTGCGCGGGTGCATGGCCAGCACGACGCTGGCGATCGGCAAGATCGGAAGCGCGTGCACGATCCAGGCGACGCGAGCGCCTGCGATGAACACGCCGAGATAGGTCAGGATGGCCACCACCGCGCCGGCCACGATGAGGTAGCGCCCGACGGAACGGTGCTGCAGCAACATGATGACGCCCGACACGGTCGTGGCGGCGAACACCAGGGCGAGGAATGCGACCGCGCAACAGAACAGGCGGTCGGTCCGCCACCAGCCCGCGATCAGGTCGGTGGCCACCACCGAGGTGGCCCACCCGCTGATGATGCTGACGGCGCATGCGGCGACGGCCGTCCGGTCGCTCGGCTCGAAGGCTGCGCGAACCGCCCCTCCGCCGTAACTCGCTCGTCGTCCCGGCTGCGCATTGCCCTGCGACGGCGCTTGTTGTGAGAAGTGAGTTGTCGGAGACTCCGGCGTCGTGGGAATCGGCCCAGTGGGCGCACGTCGGATGATCCGCGTCCCTGAGTCGGAGGGTGTCGAAGGCTCAGGAGGTTGCGGACCGGAAATGGGTTGGTTGGGCGCGGTCACCTCAACCAGCGTAGTTGCCGACCATAAGACCCCGCTTAGCCAACCACGGCACGGGGTCGATCCGTTCGGTACCGCCCTGAAGCACCTCGAAGTGCAGGTGGGGGCCGGTGGAATTACCCCGGTTGCCCATGGTGGCGATCTGGTCGCCGGCCATCACGCGCTGACCAACGCTGACCAGCGTGGTGTTGATGTGGCCGTAGAGCGTGACCGTGCCGTCGGCGTGGCGCAGCTTGACCAACATCCCGTATCCGCCGGCGGGCCCGGAGTCGACGACGACTCCGTCGGACACCGCATAGATCGGCGTTCCGATCGAGTTGGCCAGGTCGATGCCGGCGTGCAGCACGCCCCAGCGGTAGCCGAAGTTCGACGTGAAGATGCCCTTCGTCGGCATGACGTAAAGCGGCTGCTGCAGCCGTGCTTCGCGCTGGGCGCGGTCGTTGGCGAACGCGACGCCCTTGGCGAGTTCCTGGTTGTGGAGTGCGGCGGTCGCTGCCGGCTCGATGGCGACCACCTGGGCGCCGCGGGTGGTGTTGCTGCCCGCGCCGCCGGTGAGCGCCGACGCGTTGGCGGTCAGAACCGCTTCGGTCTTGGGGGTATCGGCGTGGCTGGTCGCCGTGTGGGCCGCCGCGGCCGCCGCGCCGGCGGCCATCGCCGAGATCAGCAGGCGACCCCTGGCCGCGCTGGTCGGTTGCTTGCGATGTTGCCCGCCGCGCCGCACGGCACCCATGAGTTCGTCGGCGCGCGAGAGGTCGAGACGCTCCGTTTTGAGGGCGGCAGTCACGACGGGGAGGACCTGCGTGGGGGTCTCCAACCACACCGCTGCCCGGTCGTCGATCTCGTTCAAGTCGTCGAGTTCGGGGGCCAGCAGTACTTGCGCTTCGTTGTCGAAGGTGGAGTCGTTGCTGAAATCCAAGTCCCCGAGATCGCCGGTGTCTTCACCGAAATCCAGGTCGTCGAAATCGAAGCCGTCGAGCGGCAGGATTTCGGTGACCTCGTTGCGGTGGGGCTCTACGCCCCGGCCGCCCGCGGCGCGACCTACTCTCACCACGCCTGTTTCTACGGCAGGGGAGCGAGTAAAACGGTGCTGGGACAAGCTGAAATGTCCTCGTATCGTGACCATAACGTTATCTGGACCCTAGGAAGGTATCCGCTAACTCGCGGGGCTGGCAACCTCGCTGCAGAATCCGGTGAGAATTGTGACTTGGATCACGAAAGCCGTTGGCAGGTAAGCGGTGAGCTGCGCCACATCGGTGGACGCGAGCGTAGAGGCCGTTTTGGGGGTGGATAAAGTTCCTCCGTGCGAGTCGCTGAACGCGGCACCGCGTACCTGCAGACCTAGTAGTCGAGTCGAGCGAAGACAGTGAGTCCATGGACCTTTTCGAGTATCAAGCTAAAGAATTGTTCGGCAAGCACAACGTACCCACCACCCCCGGCCGGGTGACCGACACTGCCGAGGGCGCTCGTGAAATCGCGACCGAGATCGGTCGCCCGGTGATGGTCAAGGCGCAGGTCAAAGTGGGCGGGCGCGGAAAGGCCGGCGGCGTCAAGTACGCCGCCACCCCGGAGGACGCCTACGAGCACGCGAAGAACATCCTCGGCCTCGACATCAAGGGCCACGTCGTCAAGAAGCTGCTGGTCGCCGAGGCCAGCGACATCGCCCAGGAGTACTACATCTCCTTCCTGCTCGACCGGGCCAACCGCACCTACCTGGCCATGTGCTCAGTCGAGGGCGGCATGGAAATCGAAGAGGTGGCGGCCACCAAGCCCGACCGGCTGGCCAAGGTTCCGGTGGACGCCGTCAAGGGTGTCGACCTGGCGACCGCGCGTTCCATCGCCGAGCAGGGCCACCTGCCGGCCGAGGTGCTCGACGCGGCCGCCGTCACCATCAGCAAGCTGTGGGAGCTCTTCGTCGCCGAGGACGCGACGCTGGTCGAGGTCAACCCGCTGGTGCGCGACCCCGAGGACCGGATCCTGGCGCTGGACGGCAAGGTCACCCTGGACGCCAACGCCGACTTCCGGCAGCCCGGCCACGCCGAGTTCGAAGACCGCGACGCGACCGATCCCCTCGAGCTCAAGGCCAAGGAGCACGACCTCAACTACGTCAAGCTGGACGGCGCGGTCGGCATCATCGGCAACGGCGCGGGCCTGGTGATGTCGACCCTCGACGTCGTCGCCTACGCGGGCGAGAAGCACGGCGGGGTCAAGCCGGCGAACTTCCTCGACATCGGTGGTGGCGCGTCGGCCGAGGTGATGGCTGCCGGGCTCGACGTCATCCTGAACGACAAGCAGGTCAAGAGCGTCTTCGTCAACGTGTTCGGCGGCATCACCTCCTGTGACGCCGTCGCCAACGGCATCGTGACGGCACTGAACATGCTCGGCGACGAGGCCAACAAGCCGCTCGTGGTCCGCCTCGACGGCAACAACGTCGACCAGGGCCGCAAGATCCTCGCCGATGCCAATCACCCGCTGGTGATCCAGGCCGAGACCATGGACGCCGGTGCCGACAAAGCCGCCGAGCTGGCGAACAAGTAAGGAAGCCAAGCGATGTCGATCTTTTTGAACAAGGACTCAAAAGTAATCGTCCAGGGCATCACCGGCGGCGAGGGCACCAAGCACACCGCGCTGATGCTGAAGGCGGGGACCCAGCTGGTGGGTGGCGTGAACGCCCGCAAGGCGGGCACCACCGTGTCCCACGTCGACTCGGTCGGCAAGGACGTCGAGCTGCCGGTGTTCGGCACCGTCGCGGAGGCGATGAAGGAGACGGGCGCCAACGTGTCGGTCGTCTTCGTGCCGCCCAAGTTCGCCAAGGACGCGATCATCGAGGCCATCGACGCCGAGATCCCGCTGTTGGTGGTCATCACCGAGGGAATTCCGGTGCAGGACAGCGCGTATGCGTGGGCCTACAACGTGGACAAAGGGCAGAAGACCCGGATCATCGGGCCGAACTGTCCGGGGATCATCACCCCGGGAACGGCACTGGCCGGCATCACCCCGGCCAACATCAGCGGCCCCGGTCCGGTCGGGCTGGTGTCCAAGTCCGGCACGCTGACCTACCAGATGATGTACGAGCTGCGCGATTTCGGCTTCTCCACCTCGATCGGCATCGGCGGCGACCCGGTGATCGGCACCACCCACATCGACGCCATCGAGGCCTTCGAGAAGGACCCCGAGACCAAGGTCATCGTGATGATCGGTGAGATCGGTGGCGACGCCGAGGAGCGGGCGGCCGACTACATCAAGGCCAACGTGTCCAAGCCGGTCGTCGGCTACGTCGCGGGATTCACTGCGCCGGAGGGCAAGACGATGGGTCACGCGGGCGCCATCGTGTCGGGCTCGTCTGGCACCGCGGCCGCCAAGAAGGAGGCCCTGGAGGCTGCCGGGGTCAAGGTCGGCAAGACGCCGTCGGAGACGGCGGAGCTGGCTCGGGAAATCCTGAAGTCGCTATAGCGGCGATCGCAAGCGCGGTGTAGCCGGGTGAAGCGGGTCGCCGCCATCAGGGGTAGCGGCGATCGCCCCGATTTGGGCTGCGGGGCTGTGCAGTACATAGTGGGTCTATGAATCTCGACCCGAGCACCCCCGTTGTCGTCGGTGTTGGGCAGTTCACCGAGCGCATCGAGGACTCCGGCTACTGCGGGATGTCGTCGGTGGAGCTGGCGACGGCGGCGGCGCAGGCCGCACTGCATGACTCTGGGGCCGACGCCACGGCCGTCGCGGCGGCCATCGATACCGTCGCCGCGATCCGGCAGTTCGAGCTTTCCGGGCGCACCCCCGCGCCGATGGGCAAGTCCACCAACTACCCGCGGTCGGTTGCCAAGCGCATCGGTGCCGCACCGGCGCGCGCGGTTCTCGAGCCCATCGGCGGCCAAGGCCCCCAGCATCTGGTCACCGAGTTCGCCGGCGTCATCGCCTCGGGTCAGGCGGAGGTCGTGATGATCTTCGGCTCCGAAAACACCTCAAGCATCCGGTATTTCGCCGACCGGGAGAAGCCGAACCATTCCGACACGGTCGCGGGATCCCTGGAGGATCGGGGCTTCGGTTACGACGGCCTGTTCGACGACCACACCATCGCGCACGGTCTGATCGGAGCGCCGGCGCAGTATGGGCTGCTGGAGAACGCGCGCCGTGGCCGGCTGGGCTTGAGCGTCGCCGACTACCGGCGCCAGATGGGCGAGCTGTTCGCCCCGTTCACCAAGGTGGCGGCGAAGAACCCGTTCGCGTCCGCCCCGGTGGAGCGCAGCGTCGACGAGCTCATCACCGTGACCGAGTCCAACCGGATGATCTGCGACCCGTACCCGCGGCTGCTGGTGGCCCGTGATCAGGTCAACCAGGGGGCGGCCGCGCTGCTGATGTCGGTGGCCGCCGCCCGCCGGCTCGGCGTGCCCGAGGAGCGCTGGGTCTTCTTGCACGGCCACGCCGACATGGTGGACCAGCCGCTGCTGGACCGCGTCGACCTGACGCACAACTCGGCCTCGGTGCTGGCGGTCCAGGAAGCACTCGCCTGGGCCGGCGTCGGCATCGACGACGTCGCGACCTTCGACCTCTACAGCTGCTTCCCTGTGCCGGTGTTCAACTTCTGCGACGGGATGGGTCTCGCCACCGACGATCCGCGCGGGCTGACTCTCACCGGCGGCCTGCCCTACTTCGGCGGGCCGGGAAACAACTACTCGCTGCACGGCATCGCCGAGACCGTCAGCGAGATGCGAGACCTCCCAGGACAATTCGGCCTGGTCGCCGCCAACGGCGGAATCATGAGCAAGTACTCCGTCGGGGTCTACTCCACCGCGCCGGTCGGCTGGAAGCCTGACAACAGCGCCGCATTGCGCGCCGAGGTCGCCGCCCGCCCCAAGGTGCCGGTAACCATCAAGGCCGACGGTCCGGCGACCATCGAGACCTACACCGTGCGCTACGACTGGCCGGTGCACACCGGCCTCATCGTCGGCCGCCTCGACGCCGACGGCAGCCGCTTCCTGGCGCTGACCGAGGACCCCGATCTGGTCGGGTTGCTCAGCGAGGGCGAGCCGCTCGGGGCGTCGATCGTGGTGCGGCCTACGGAGAAGCACAACCGGGCCGCGTCGGCCTGAGCCCTACACCTCGTCGGTCCAACGACACATAAACCACGCACACGACACGCCGCGAGCGGTCGCCGTGGCTTATATCTCGCGATGAGCGCCTGAGCCTCAGACTAAAGCGGCCAGCTTGCCGGCGAGCCGTTCGACGTAAGCGGCGACCTCGGCCTCGCCGGTGTCCGGCATCCCGAACAGCACCTCGGTCACCCCGAGTTCGGCCCACTTGGCGAGCTTCTCGGGCACCGGTTTGAAGTCCAGCGCCACGATCTGAGGAGCGCCGTCGCGGCCCGCGGCCGCCCAGGTGTCCTGCAGCAGCTTTACCAGCTCGTCGATGTCAAAGTCGCGCGGAGTGGTGATCCAGCCGTCGGCGCTGCGGGCGATCCATTTGAAGTTCTTCTCATTCCCGGCCGCGCCCACCAGCACCGGGATGTGTGACTGCACGGGCTTGGGCCATGCCCAGCTGGGCCCGAATTTGACGAACTCGCCGTCGTAGGAGGCTTCCTCTTGGGTCCACAGGGCACGCATCGCTTCGATGTATTCGCGCAGGCAGGTGCGGCGCCGCCCAGCGGGGACGCCGTGGTCGGCGAGCTCGTCGGTGTTCCACCCGAACCCGACGCCGAGGCTCACCCGTCCGCCGGACAGGTGGTCCAGGGTCGCGATGCTTTTCGCCAACGTGATCGGGTCATGTTCGACCGGCAGCGCAACCGCGGTCGACAGCCGCACCCGCGACGTGACGGCGCATGCGGCGCCCAGACTTACCCATGGGTCTAGCGTGCGCATGTAGCGGTCGTCGGGCAGCGAAGCATCGCCCGTGGTCGGATGCGCGGCCTCCCGCTTCACCGGAATGTGGGTGTGTTCTGGCACGTAGAAGGTCTTGAAGCCGTGGTCATCGGCAAGCTTGGCGGCTGCCGCCGGAGCGATGCCACGGTCACTGGTAAAAAGCACGAGCCCGTAATCCATGCAGAGAATTAGAACGTGTTCTACCTACGGTGAGCAAGCTGCTTCCGACTCAGGGCGGTTTCGCGTCCAAGGCGGTGGGCACGCCACGTGCGTGCGCACGTGCGCTAGCGTGGGTGATCGACCGCGTCGCAACGCAACCGGTTCACGCACGGGGGTTCATGGACCGGCGCGCCTGGAAGTGCAGCGTTGCACCGCAACTTTGGCGCCGCGAAGGCACTTAGGCACTGGAAGCAACAGGAGGAGCCATGACCTACTCTCCCGGTAGCCCCGGATACCCACCAGCTTCGTCCGGCGGCTCCTATGCGGGCACCACACCGTCCTTCGCCAAGGACGATGACGGCAAGAGCAAGTTCCCGCGGTACCTGAACGTCGCGGTGGTGGTGCTCGGTTTGGTGTCCTACCTCCTCAACTTCGGGCCGACCTTCACCATCAGCGCCGACCTCGGCCCGGGTGTGGGTGGGCGCGCCGGCGACGCCGGCACCGCGGTCATCGTCGCGGTGCTTGCCTCCCTGCTGGCCGCGCTGAGCTTGCTGCCCAAGGGCAGGAACTACGGCGGAGTCGTTGCGGTGGTCGCGACTCTCGGCGCACTGCTGGCCATCACCGAGACGGTCAACCTGCCCGCCGGCTTCGCGATCGGCTGGGCGATGTGGCCCTTGGTCGCGTGCAACGTGCTGCAGGCGATCGCCGCGATCGTCGCGGTGCTCCTGGAGTCGGGTGTGATCAGCGCGCCGGCCCCGCGGCCCAAGTACGACCCCTACTCGCAGTACGGCCAGTACGGGCAATACGGCGGGCAGTACGGTCAGCAGCAGCCCTACTACGGACAGCCGGGCGCCCAGCAGTCCCCGCAGCATGGCGGGTACGGGTCGCAGTACAGCGGCTACCCGCCGAGCCAGGCCCCGACCCAGTCCGCGGTTCCGACCGGTGGTTTCGGCGCTCAGCCGTCGCCGCAGTCGGCCCCGCAGGCAGGCACACACCACCAGGGGCCGTCCACGCCGCCCACCGGCTTCCCGAGCTTCAGCCCGCCGCCGTCGTCCGCCGCCGGCTCCGAGGCGGGGTCTGCTCCGGCCAACTACTCCAACCACGCCGGTGGCCAGCAGTCCTACGGCTCGGAGGAGCAGTCGCCGTCGTCACCGTCTGGGCCAGCGCCTTCCTGACCGTGTCTTCTCGCGCTTAGCCGGGGGCATGCGCAAGAGTGACACGCGTGGAGGACAACCGGGCCGCCGGCGCTCGCCAGGCGCGTGACCTTGTCAGGGTCGCGTTCGGCCCGGCAGTGGTGGCCTTGGTCATCATCGCGGCGATCACGCTGCTCCAGCTGCTGATCGCCAATAGCGACATGACGGGCGCCCTGGGGGCCATCGCCAGCATCTGGCTCGGCGTGCACCAGGTACCGATCTCGATCGGCGGTCGCGTGCTCGGCGTGATGCCGTTGCTGCCCGTGCTGTTGATGGTCTGGGCCACCGCTCGCAGCACTGCGCGGGCCACCGCGCCGTATTCGTCGTGGCTGGTGGTGCGCTGGGTGATCGCGTCGGCGCTGGGTGGCCCGCTGCTGATGGCGGCGATGGCGTTGGCGGTGATTCATGACGCGTCGTCGGTGATCACCGAACTGCAGACGCCCAGCGCCCTGCGCGCGTTCCTGAGCGTGGCCGTCGTGCACGCCATCGGCGCCGCGATCGGCGTGTGGTCCCGGGTGGGACGACGGGCGCTGGCGGAGTGGTCGCTGCCCTACTGGCTGGGCGATTCGGTGCGTGCGGCATCAGCCGGCGTGTTGGCGTTGCTCGGGCTGTCGGGCCTGGTGACCGCCGGGTCCCTGGTGGTGCATTGGGCGACGATGCAAGACCTGTTCGGAATCACCGACTCGATATTCGGCCAATTCAGCATCTGCGTGCTGTCGATGCTCTACGCGCCCAACGTCATCGTGGGCACCGCGGCGGTCGCGGTCGGGTCCAGCGCGCATCTCGGCTTCGCAACGTTCAGTTCGTTCACGGTCTTCGGGGGCGACATCCCGGCGCTACCGATCCTGGCCGCGGTGCCCAGGCCGCCGTTGGGGCCGGTGTGGGTGGCGCTGCTCATCATCGGTGCGTCCTCGGGGGTGGCAGTCGGACAGCAGTGCGCACGCCGGGCGCTGCCGCTGGTCCCGGCGTTCGCCAAACTTCTGGTCGCCTCTGTCGCCGGGGCGTTGGCGATGTCGTTGCTCGCATACGCGGGCAGCGGCCGGCTCGGCAACTTCGGCGGCGTCGGCGTCGACCAGGGCGCCCTGATCATCGGTGTGTTCTTCTGGTTCGCGTTCGTCGGCGGCATCACCGTGGTGATGACGGGTGGAATCCGCCGCCGTCCCAGGCGGGTCAGGCCGAAACCCGCGCCCGCCCCGGCGGCCGAGGAACCGGCCGACTTCGCCGGGCTGTTTGAGGAACGCGAGGACCTGCCGCCGGACGAGGAGTTCGAGGGCGACGAACTGGCGGACGTGGAACCGGCGCGGGACGCGCCGGTTAACGGCGTTGACGACGCGACGCCCGCCGACGAACCGGAGCCCAAAGCGGTCGAGCGCGACTCCGACGACTAGCCCCCAGCGAGCCGACGCGGGAGCGCTGGGGAACTTGCTGGGTCGAATCGTCGGGCTCCTCAGCGTGCCGTGCCGGCACGCATCGTCGCCCGACTAGGCTCGCGATGTGGCCGAACCGCTCCATGTGCCCCCGAGTGCACCGGCGCGGCTGGTGGTACTCGCGTCGGGCACCGGATCGCTGCTGAACTCACTGCTCGAGGCCGCGGTCGGCGACTTTCCAGCCCGGGTCGTCGGCGTCGGCGCCGACCGCGACTGTCTGGCCACCGAGATCGCCGCCGGGGCGTCGGTGCCCGCGTTCACCGTCCGGCTCGGCGATCACTCGGACCGCGAGGCATGGGACGCGGCCATCACCGAGGCGGCCGCCGTGCACTCGCCCGATCTGGTGGTGTCGGCAGGGTTCATGAAAATACTTGGGCCGCAGTTCCTTTCGAGGTTCTATGGACGCATCATCAACACCCATCCGGCGCTGCTGCCGGCGTTCCCGGGAGCACACGGAGTGGCCGATGCGTTGACCTACGGCGTGAAGATCACAGGCTGTACGGTGCACCTGGTAGATGCCGGGATGGACACCGGGCCGATCTTGGCGCAGCAATCCGTTGCGGTGCTCGACGGCGACAGCGAAGAAACTCTGCATGAGCGCATCAAAGTCACCGAGCGGAAGCTGCTGGTGGACGTGGTGGCAGCGATTGCGACCGGCGGCCTGACCCTGGTCGGGAGAAAAGCGACGATCGGACGAGAGGCGACCCACCGATGAGCACTGACGAATGGCGTGAGACGGCGAAAAGGCCGATCCGCCGCGCTTTGATCAGCGTGTACGACAAGACCGGGCTCATCGAACTCGCCACGGGGTTGACCGAGGCGGGCGTGGAGATCGTCTCGACCGGTTCAACGGCGAAGACCATTGCCGAAAAAGGGATTCCGGTGACCCGCGTGGAGGAGCTGACTGGTTTTCCCGAGGTGCTCGACGGCCGGGTCAAGACGCTGCACCCGCGCGTGCACGCTGGGCTGCTGGCCGACCTTCGTAAACCCGAGCACGCCGACGCGCTCGAGCAGCTCGGGATCGCGGCGTTCGAACTCGTCGTCGTCAACTTGTACCCCTTCAGCGAGACCGTCGATTCCGGCGCGAGCATCGACGAGTGCGTCGAGCAGATCGACATCGGCGGGCCTTCGATGGTCCGGGCGTCGGCGAAGAACCATCCCAGCGTCGCGGTGGTCACCGACCCGCGGGGGTATGACGGAGTGCTCGCCGCGGTCCGCGCCGGCGGATTCACCCTCAGCGAGCGGAAGAAGCTGGCGTCGTTGGCATTTCAGCACACCGCGGAATACGACATCGCGGTGGCGAGCTGGATGGAGTCGACCCTGGCGCCCGAGCATCCGCCGACGGCCTTTCCGCAGTGGCTCGGCCGTAGCTGGCGTCGCTCGGCGATGCTGCGCTATGGCGAGAACCCCCACCAGCAGGCGGCGCTCTACGGCGACCCCGCCGCCTGGCCCGGGTTGGCGCAGGCCGAGCAGCTGCACGGAAAAGAGATGTCCTACAACAACTTCACCGATGCGGACGCGGCCTGGCGCGCCGCCTTCGATCACGAAGAGACGTGTGTGGCAATCATCAAGCACGCCAACCCATGTGGGATCGCGATCTCATCGGTATCGGTCGCGGACGCACACCGCAAGGCCCACGAATGCGACCCGTTGAGCGCGTTCGGGGGAGTCATCGCCTCGAACACCGAAGTCAGCGTCGAGATGGCCGAGTACGTCAGCACCATCTTCACCGAGGTGATCGTGGCGCCCGCCTACGCGCCGGGCGCCCTGGACGCGCTGACGCGCAAGAAGAACATCCGCGTGCTGGTGGGCTCCGAGCCGCTGACCGGTGGTAACGAACTGCGGCCGGTCAGCGGGGGACTCCTGGTGCAGCAACGCGACGAACTCGACGCGCACGGTGACAACCCCGCGAACTGGACCCTGGCGACTGGCTCACCGGCCGACCCGGCGACGCTGACCGACTTGGTTTTCGCGTGGCGATCGTGCCGCGCGGTCAAGTCGAACGCGATCGTGATCGCGTCCGGCGGCGCCACCATCGGCGTCGGGATGGGGCAGGTGAACCGGGTCGACGCGGCGCGGCTGGCCGTTGAACGCGGCGGCGACCGGGTCCGCGGCGCGGTCGCGGCGTCGGATGCGTTCTTCCCGTTCCCCGACGGTCTCGAGACGCTGACCGGCGCGGGAGTGAAGGCGATCGTGCATCCGGGCGGATCGGTGCGCGACGACGAGGTGACCGCGGCGGCGGCTAACGCCGGCATCACGCTGTACCTCACCGGGGCACGCCACTTCGCGCACTGACATCGCTCAGTGACGCCCGACGATCAGTAGTTTTCGCCTGCTCGTGTCGGGTCGGCAAAATCTGTCTACGAGCCTTGCCGGGCGCACGCCGCGCGCAATAGAGTCCGAAATGGGTCGGCCGAGGATGGAAATCCAATTCGAGAGGAATGAAATGCGCGAAATCACAAAACGAACAGCGGCATTTTCCATTGCAATCGCGGCGTTTGGATTGGTCGGCTCCGCATGCAGCCACAACAACAACAGCGGATCTTCATCTTCGGCCAGCACTTCCGCAGCGTCGTCGCCGGCCTCGTCTGAGACTTCGTCGGCTTCCCCGGCGACCACGCCGGCCGGACCCTCGACCCAAATAAACGGTGCCAACGGAACGCCGTACACCGTGTCAGGACCAATTCTCGCGAAGTTTCAAAGTCTTAACGACGCGCAAAAGAAGGACCTGGGCGCTCCGTACGACAACGAGAAAAAGACGTTGGACGGCAGCGGTTCCTACCAGCAGTTCGACGGCGGCGTTCTGATCTACCGGACCGGCAGCCCGGTCTACTTCGTGTGGGGCAAGATTCGCGATGCGTGGAACGCGAACCAAGCCTCGCAGGGCAAGCTGGGTTACCCGACGGCCGACGAGCAAGCTCTTCCCGACGGTTCCTTCAAGTCGACGTTCGAGCACGGCACCATCACGTGGAAGCCGGGCGACGCGGACGCCACCGTCACCCCGAGCTAACAGGTCGCGTCAACTTCGAGGCCGGGCAGTCGATTGCGATTGCCCGGCTTTCGCTTTTAGCGGACCCTTCAGTGGGAGGGGAAAGTGCCGTATCGCCGGCACCGTCGTAGCGTGGAGTCGTGACATCACCGAGTACCCTGCCCCGCACCGTCGGCGAACTGCGCGCCACTGGTCATCGTGAACGGGGAATCAAGCAGGAAATCCGGGAGAATCTGCTGACAGCGCTCGCCGAAGGCGACGACGTCTGGCCGGGCATCCTGGGTTTCGAGGACACCGTCTTGCCCCAGCTGGAGCGGGCGCTCATCGCGGGTCATGACTTCGTCCTGCTCGGCGAACGCGGTCAGGGCAAGACCCGGCTGCTGCGCGCGCTCGTCGGGTTACTCGACGAGTGGACGCCGGTGATCGCCGGCGCGGAGCTGGGCGAGCACCCGTACTCACCGATCACTCCGGAGTCGATCCGCAAGGCCGCCACCCTCGGCGACGACCTGCCGGTGGAGTGGAAGCACCGCAGCGAGCGCTACACCGAGAAGCTGGCCACGCCCGACACCAGCGTTGCCGACCTGGTCGGCGACATCGACCCGATCAAGGTCGCAGAGGGCCGCAGCCTCGGGGACCCGGAGACCATCGCCTACGGCCTGATTCCGCGCGCCCACCGCGGCATCGTCGCGGTCAACGAACTCCCCGACCTGGCCGAGCGCATCCAGGTGTCGATGCTCAACGTGATGGAGGAGCGCGACATTCAGGTCCGCGGTTACACGCTGCGCCTGCCGCTGGACGTGTTGGTGGTCGCCAGCGCCAACCCCGAGGACTACACGAACCGGGGTCGCATCATCACTCCGCTCAAGGACCGGTTCGGCGCGGAGATCCGGACCCACTACCCGCTGGAGCTGGAGGCGGAGGTGGGCGTCATCGTCCAGGAGGCACACCTGTCGGCGCAGGTGCCCGATTACCTGATGCAGGTGATCGCCCGATTCGCCCGATACCTGCGCGAGTCGAATTCGGTCGACCAGCGGTCCGGGGTCTCGGCGCGGTTCGCGATCGCCGCGGCGGAGACCGTCGCGGCCGCGGCACGGCATCGCGGCGCGGTGCTGGGGGAGACCGATCCGGTGGCCCGAGTGGTCGATCTCGGCACGGTGATCGACGTCCTGCGCGGCAAGCTGGAATTCGAGTCCGGCGAGGAGGGCCGCGAACAAGCCGTGCTCGAGCACCTGTTGCGCCGGGCGACCGCGGACACTGCGTCGCGGGTCCTGGGCGGCATCGACGTCGGTTCGTTGGTGTCGGCGGTCGAAGGCGGTTCTGCCGTCACGACGGGTGAGCGGGTGTCCGCGAAGGACGTGTTGGCCGCGGTTCCCTCCTTGCCCGTCGTGGACAAGATCGCCGTGAAGCTCAACGCTCAATCCGAGGGTGAACGCGCCGCGGCGCTGGAGCTCGCACTCGAGGCTTTGTATCTGGCCAAGCGTATCGACAAGGTGTCCGGGGAGGGTCAAACCGTTTATGGCTAAACCTGTTTCGAGGGGACACTCATCGCGCTACTCGGCGTACACCGGCGGGCCGGACCCGCTGGCTCCGCCGGTGGACCTGCGCGAGGCGCTCGAACAGATCGGTCAGGACGTCATGGGCGGCACGTCGCCGCGCCGCGCGCTGTCCGAGTTGCTGCGCCGGGGTACCAAGAACATGCCCGGCGCCGACCGGATGGCGGCCGAAGCCAACAAACGCCGCCGGGAGTTGTTGCGCCGCAACAACCTCGACGGCACTTTGCAAGAGATCAAGAAGCTGCTCGACGAGGCGGTGCTGGCCGAACGCAAGGAACTCGCCCGCGCGCTCGACGACGACGCCCGGTTCGGTGAACTGCAGTTGGACGCGCTGCCGCCCTCACCCGCCAAAGCCGTGCAGGAGCTCTCCGACTACAACTGGCGCAGCGGCGAGGCCCGCGAAAAGTACGAGCAGATCAAGGATCTGCTCGGCCGCGAGATGCTGGATCAACGATTCGCCGGTATGAAGCAGGCGCTGGAGGGTGCCACCGACGAGGATCGCCAGCGCGTCAACGAGATGCTGAACGACCTCAACGAGTTGCTGGACAAGCACGCCCGCGGCGAGGACACGCAGCAGGACTTCGAGAACTTCATGAATCAGCACGGCGAGTTCTTCCCGGAGAACCCGCGCAACGTCGATGAGCTGCTGGACTCGCTGGCCAAGCGCGCCGCCGCCGCGCAGCGTTTCCGCAATAGCCTGAGCTCCGAGCAGCGCGCCGAGCTGGATGCCTTGGCGCAGCAGGCTTTTGGGTCTCCTGCACTGATGGAGTCGCTGAACCGCCTCGACGCGCACCTGCAGGCGGCCCGTCCGGGTGAGGACTGGAGGGGGTCCGAGCAGTTCTCCGGCGACAACCCGTTCGGCATGGGGGAGGGCACGCAGGCCCTGGCCGATGTCGCGGAGCTGGAGCAACTCGCCGAGCAGCTGTCGCAGAGTTATCCGGGCGCGACCATGGACGATGTCGACCTTGAGGCCCTGGCCCGCCAGCTCGGCGACGAGGCGGCCGTCGACGCGCGAACGCTGGCCGAATTGGAACGCGCACTGGTCAATCAGGGTTTCCTGGATCGCGGTTCGGACGGACAGTGGCGGCTCTCGCCGAAGGCCATGCGCCGACTCGGCGAGACAGCGTTACGCGATGTGGCGCAACAACTTTCCGGCCGCCGTGGTGACCGCGAGCTGCGACGCGCAGGGGCGGCCGGGGAGCTGACCGGCGCGACGCGGCCCTGGCAGTTCGGCGACACCGAACCGTGGAACATCCCCCGCACGTTGACCAACGCCGTGCTGCGCCAGGCGGGCACGTCGACCCTCGATACCGCGCGTGGCCGGCTCAACATCACCGTCGACGACGTCGAGGTCTCCGAGACCGAGACGCGCACGCAGGCCGCCGTCGCGCTGTTGGTCGACACCTCGTTCTCCATGGTGATGGAGAATCGCTGGCTGCCGATGAAGCAGACGGCGCTGGCGCTCAACCATCTGGTGTGCACGCGCTTCCGTTCGGATGCCTTGCAAATCATCGCCTTTGGCCGCTACGCCCGTACGGTGACCGCCGCCGAGCTCACCGGCCTGGAGGGTGTCTACGAACAGGGCACCAACCTGCATCACGCGCTGGCGCTGGCCGGCCGCCACTTGCGGCGGCACCCCAACGCGCAGCCCGTGGTGCTGGTGGTGACCGACGGTGAGCCGACCGCTCACCTGGAGGACTTCGACGGCGACGGCACGACCGTGTTCTTCGACTACCCGCCGCACCCGCGCACCATCGCCCACACCGTTCGGGGTTTCGACGAAATGGCGCGCCTTGGTGCGCAGGTGACGATTTTCCGGTTGGGCAGTGATCCCGGCCTGGCGCGGTTCATCGACCAAGTCGCCCGTCGCGTGGAAGGACGTGTCGTGGTCCCCGACCTCGACGGCCTGGGCGCGGCCGTGGTGGGCGATTACCTGCGGTCCCGACGCCGCCGCTGAATTCATGGCACAGAGCGGATTTACCGAACTGCTGGCAAAATTCGCCTGGGTTGTGTGCTGAGTCAACCCGCCCGCGAGGTGCCGCAGGAGAGGAAACCGTCATGAAAAAGGTTCTCATCACAGGGTCGGGTACCGGGTTCGGACACGAAGTGGCAATGCGTCTGGCCGAGAAGGGGTTCGACGTGATCGCCGCGGTCGAGATCTGGGCCCAGGTGCAGACCCTGAAGCGCCAGGCCGCCGCGCGGGGGGTCACGCTGCAGGTCGAGAAGTTGGACGTCACCGACCCGGGCGACCGCAAGAAGGCGCTGGCGTGGAACGTCGAGATCTTGGTGAACAACGCCGGCGTCGGGGAGGGCGGTTCGACCGTCGACATCCCGGCGGTCAACATGCGCGAACAGTTCGAGGTGAATGTATTGGGGCCGCTGTTGCTGACCCAGGGGATCGCCAAGCAGATGGTCAAGCGAGGCGAGGGGCGAATCGTCTGGGTGTCGTCGCGAGAAGGGCTCAACGTCAATCCCTTTACCGGCCTATACGCGGCCTCCAAGCACGCTGTCGAGGCGATCGCCGAAACCATGGCGAACGAGCTGCAGGAGTTCAACATCGAGGTGGCGACGGTCAATCCCGGGCCGTTCCTGACCGGGTTCAACGACCGGATGTTCCAGACCTGGCAGAGCTGGGAGGACGACGGCTCGGAACGGCTCTTCGACTACTCGAAGCTGGCGTTCCCCCGCGCGCAGTTCGACCCCGAGCCGGTGTACGCCACGATGACGGCGGTCGCGGCGGGCGAGATCGACACCTACCGCAACCTGGAGCCCAAGTCCATGCTCGAGGAGACCAAGCGTCTCGTCGAGGCGCCGTGGAGTCGCAAGACAACAGAAGGTTTGGGTACGCGGCCTGCCAACCTGCAGGCTTCCTTCGACATGCAACCCGAGACTCCGGTTTCCGGCCAGCCAAGCGGGTAGGTCCTTTCTTGACCGGGTACAAGGACGACAAAGGAGGACACATGACTGAAGTTCCAACGATCGAAATCGCTGACGGTGTGCGCATTCCGCAGCTCGGTTTCGGCGTGTATCAGATCGAGCCCGAGCGGACCGCAGCATCGGTGAAGACCGCGCTGGACATCGGGTACCGGCACATCGACACCGCCGAGATGTACGGAAACGAGAAAGAGGTTGCCCAAGGAATCCGCGACGCCGGGCTGGACCGCGGTGAGGTTTTCATCACCAGCAAGCTCAACAACGGCGCGCACAAGCCCGACGACGCACGGCGCGCCTTCGAACAGACTTTGAAGGCACTGGATTCTGACTACGTCGACCTGTTCCTCATCCACTGGCCGCTGCCCACGTTGTACTGTGGCGACTTCGTATCGACCTGGAAAACGCTTGAGGAGTTCGCGCGCGACGGACGCGCCCGCAGCATCGGTGTCTCGAATTTCCAACCGGCGCAACTGGATCGGCTTGCGAAGGAGACCGACATCGTCCCGGCGGTCAACCAGGTAGAGATCCATCCCTATTTCACCAATGAGACCGTCCGGGACTATGCCCGCGATCATGGCATCGCCATCGAGGCATGGTCACCGATCGCCCGGGGCGACGTGCTCAAGGATCCGGTGGTCATCCGCATCGCCGATGCGCGTGGCATCACCCCCGCGCAGGTGGTGCTGCGCTGGCACATCCAGCGGGGCGACATCGTTTTCCCCAAATCGGTGACGCCGGAACGGATTCAGGCCAACTTCGAGCTTTTCGACTTCGAGCTGGACAGCGCCGACATGGATGACATTTCGGCACTGGACAAGGGTGAGTCGGGTAGGACAGGCCCTAATCCGGACACCTTCGACTACGTGGCGTGACGCGATAGACCCTGCAGCACAACGGTTTTCGGTGAACTGCCGTCAGCGCGACCGACGGGCCTTGCGCCGGACACCGACACCGCCCCACAGCGAGAAGCCGCGGATGTTGACCTTCGGTGCGCCGGGCGTGCCCTGGCCGAGGACGTTGTGGTCGAAGTTACCCATCACGCCGCGGCCGTGGATTTCGACGTTGACTTCGGGCGGCAGCAAAATGTTCTGCACGCCCATGATCGACATCGCGTGGATGTCGACCTCGGTCGAGGTGAAGTCTGCGTAGCGCAGGTCCACCACGCCGCTGCCCCAGAAGGTGAACGTGGTCAGCTTCTTCGGAACGTTCCATCGGCCGCGTCGCTCGAAGCCGCTCATCAGTGCCAGCAGCAGTGTGGACGGAGCGGGATTGGTCTTGCCGCCCCGGCGTGGACTGATCGGAGTTCCGGGCAGATCGGCCCGGAGCTGATCCAGCTCCTCATACGTTGTCGCAGCGTAAGCCTTGGTCAGGCGGTCTTCGTAGTCCTTGAGCTGTAGGCGTCCCTGCTCGGCCGCGTAGGCGAGCAACTGCGCGATCTGGATGCGGTCGGTGTCGGCCGCGCGCGACGATTCGTCGCGCGTGTCCTTCGCATCGCGTTGTGCAGAGTTGCTCATCACCCACGAGCCTACGACGTCCAGCTTTTGCTGCAAGAGGATTGGTCAAACTGCAACCTTCCATGGCGCCGGGCGGCGCCGCGGGCCTCTCGGAGGCTGTCGTTGTTGCACACCTGGCTAACTTGAATGGCTAACTCGACCAACTCGGCGCGCGCTTTTCGAGGAAGGCCAACATACCCTCGCGGGCTTCGTCGGACACGAACAGCCGGGCCGATTCCTGAGCGAGCCGTTCGGCATCGCGATCGAACCCCTCGAGCACCGCGGCTGTTGTGAGTGCCTTCGATGCGGCGAGCCCCTGGGGCGAACCGCGGCCCACACCGGCGATCAGTTCGTCGACGGCGGCATCGACGTCGTCGGTCGCGATCGTGATCAGTCCGATCGCCGCGGCCTCCTGGGCGTCGAACTTCTCACCGGTGATGTAGTAGCGCGCCGCGGCCCGCGGCGACATCTTCGGCAGCAGGGTCAGCGAGATGATCGCCGGCGCGACGCCGATGCGCGCCTCGGTCAGCGCGAAGGTGCTCGCGGGACCGGCGACCACGATGTCGCACGCGCCGACCAAGCCGAATCCGCCCGCCCGCACATGGCCGTTCACGGCGCCGATCACGGGCCGCGGCGAGGAAACGATGGCGCGCATCAGGGCGGCCATCTCACGGGCCCGCCCCACGGCCGTGTCGTATGGGTGGCCGTCCCCGGCCTCACTGAGGTCGGCACCGGCGCAGAAGGTTCCGCCGGTGTGTCCGAGCACCACCGCACGCACGGCCGGGTCCGCCGCGGCGTCGCGCAGCCCTTGATGTAGCTGGCTGACGAGGGCGGTCGACAGTGCGTTGCGGTTGTGTGGCGAGTTCAGGGTCAGCCGCGCGAACGGGCCTCCGGACTCGGCCGGACCGGCGTAATCGACAAGCGTGTCCATCAGTAGCTTCGGGGCAGGCCAAGCGATGTCTGTGCCACGAAGTTCAGCACCATCTCACGGCTGATCGGGGCGATGCGTCCCAGCCGGGCGGAGGCCAGCATCGCGGCGACGCCGTATTCCTTGGTCAACCCGTTGCCGCCCATCGACTGCACGGCCTGGTCGACGGAGCGGGTAGCCGCTTCGGCCGCAGCGTATTTGGCCATGTTGGCGGCCTCGGCCGCGCCCATGTCGTCGCCGTTGTCGTACAGCGTCGCGGCCTTCTGCATCATGAGCTTGGCCATCTCGACCTCAATGTGGCACTGCGCCAACGGATGTGACAGGCCCTGGTGCGCGCCGATCGGTGTGCCCCAGACCTGCCGGGTCTTGACGTAGTCGACGGCCCTGTTGAGCGCGAACCGGCCCATGCCCACCGAGCTGGCCGCCCCCATGATCCGCTCGGGGTTCAGACCGGCGAAAAGCTGTGCAATCGCGGCATCTTCGGCACCCACCAGCGCGTCGGAGGGCAGCCGGACGTCGTCGAGGAAGACCTGGAACTGCCGCTCGGGGCTGATGAGCTCCATCTCGATCGGCGTGTAGCTGAAGCCGGGCGCGTCGGTGGGTATGACGAACAGCGCCGGGCGCAGCTTGCCGGTCTTAGCCTCTTCGGTGCGCGCCACCATCAGCACCGCTTGGGCTTGGTCGATGCCGGAGATGTAGACCTTCTGCCCCTTGAGGATCCAGTCGCTGCCGTCGCGGCGGGCGGTGGTGGTGATCTTGTGCGAGTTGGATCCCGCGTCCGGCTCGGTGATCGCGAATGCCATCGTCAACGTGCCGTCGGCAATGCCCGGGATCCAGCGCTTCTTCTGCTCCTCGGTGCCGAACTTGCTGATGATGGTGCCGTTGATGGCTGGTGAGACCACCATCAGCAGCAGCGCGCTGCCCGCGGCCGCCATCTCCTCCATCACCAGCGACAGCTCGTACATGCCCGCGCCGCCACCACCGTACTCCTCGGGCAGGTTGACGCCCAGGAACCCGAGTTTTCCTGCCTCGGACCATAATTCGGTGGTGTGCTCGTGCGCGCGAGCCTTCTTCAGATAGTACTCGGCGCCATAGTTGGACGCCCACGCGGCCACCGACTTGCGCAGGGCCTTGCGCTCCTCGCTCTCGATGAAGCTGGTGTCTGTCACTGGGGATCTCCTTCCGATTCGACGCGGGCCAGGACGGCGCCGACTTCGACTTGCTGGCCGGGGGCGACGTTGAGCTCCGCGAGGACCCCGTCTGCCGGCGCTGTGATCGTGTGTTCCATTTTCATCGCCTCCAGCCAGATCAACGGCTGGCCGGCAGTCACCGTCTCGCCCTGGTCGGCGCCGAGCCGGATCACGTTGCCGGGCATCGGCGCTACCAGCGATCCCTTCTCGACGGCCGAGCCCGGCTCCGGGAACCGGGGTACGGCGACGAGGTGCACGGGTCCGCGCGCCGAATCGACGTAGATGTCGTCACCGTAGCGGGCGACCGCGAAGTTGCAGGCCACCCCGTTGGCGTCGGCCAGGACGACCTGGTCGGGCGCCGCTGTGATCAGCTGTATCGACTCACCACCGGCGAACACCAAACCCGTTCTGGTGAAGCGGTATTCGACGCGGTGTTCGGTGTCGTTGTCATCGCGGTAGGTCTTGACCTGGTAGCCCGACGACAGGTTGCGCCAGCCGCTGGGGACCGGCCCCAACACCTGCGCCGTGGCGCGGTTGTGCGCGGCGTCGGCCAGCGCGGCGGCCACCGCCGACCGTCGGACGGTCGTGACGTCGGCCAGCGGCGTGGACAACACCGCAAGGTCATGGGTGTCGAAAAACGCGGTGTCGGTTGCGCCTTCGAGGAAGGCGGGATGCCGCAGCACGTTGACCAGCAGCTCTCGGTTGGTGCGCAACCCGTGCAGCCGGGTGCGGGCCAGCGCGTCGGCCAGCACCAGCGCGGACTGCCTGCGGGTCGGCGCGTACGAGATGACCTTGGCGAGCATGGGGTCGTAGTGGATCGACACCACCGATCCGTCGGCGATGCCGGAGTCCAGCCGGATCCCGGTGCGCTGTCCCAGCGAGTCGAATCGCGTCCGGACGGCCGGCACTTCGAAGGTGTGCACCCGGCCGGCCTGCGGCTGCCAGCCGCGGGCCGGGTCCTCGGCGTACAGCCGGGCCTCGATCGAATGTCCTTGGGCAGCAGGTGGTTTCGGACAGAGTCGCTCGCCATCGGCGACCGACAGCTGCAATTCGACCAGATCGAGTCCGGTGGTCTCCTCGGTAACCGGGTGCTCGACCTGCAACCGGGTGTTCATCTCCAGGAAGTAGAACTCGCCGTTATCGTCGGCGAGGAATTCCACCGTGCCGGCACCCGTGTAGCCGATCGCGCCGGCGGCGAGCCGAGCCGCGTCGAATAGCTTGTCGCGCATGCCCGGCGTGCGTTCCACCAACGGCGCGGGCGCCTCTTCGATGATCTTCTGGTGGCGTCGCTGAATCGAGCATTCCCGCTCGCCGACGGCCCACACGGTGCCATGGGCGTCGGCCATGACCTGAACCTCGATGTGGTGCCCGGTCGGCAGATAGCGTTCGCAGAACACCGTGGGATCACCGAAAGCGGACTGCGCCTCGCGCCGCGCCGCCTCGACTTCGCCAGGTAATGAGGATAATTCGCGGACCACGCGCATGCCGCGGCCTCCACCACCCGCCGAGGCTTTGACCAGCACCGGCAGCTGCGCCTCGGTGACGGTGTCGGGGTCGAGCTCGTCGAGCACCGGGACCCCGGCGGTGGACATGAGCTTCTTGGACTCGATCTTGGAGCCCATCGCGCGCACCGCATCGACGGGCGGCCCGACCCAGGTCAGGCCCGCAGCCTGTACGGCGGAGGCGAATTCGGCGTTCTCCGAGAGGAATCCGTAGCCCGGGTGCACCGCGTCGGCACCGGCGGCGTTTGCGGCGGCGATGATGGCCTCGGCGTTCAGATAGCCTTTGATCTCCGCGAGGCGCACTCGGGCGTCAGCTTCCGCGACGTGCGGCGACGCCTCGTCCGGTTCGGTGTAGACGGCGACGGTGCCAAGGCCCAGCCGGCGGCAGGTGGCGAACACGCGCCGCGCGATCTCGCCACGGTTGGCGACCAGAACTCGAGTGATCGGCATACGGTTCACATCCTGAAGACGCCGAAGTTCGACGTCCCCTCGATCGGGCCAGTGGCAATGGCGGACAAACACATTCCGAGCACGGTGCGGGTGTCGCGCGGGTCGATCACCCCGTCGTCGTAGAGCATTCCGGACAGCACGAGCGGCAGTGACTCGGCTTCGATCTGGCCTTCGACGGCGGCCCGCATCGCCGCGTCGGCCTCCTCGTCGACCTGCTGGCCGCGGGCCTCGGTCGCCGCACGGTTCACGATCGAGAGCACGCCGGCCAGTTGCGCGCCGCCCATCACCGCGGGTTTGGCGCTGGGCCAGGCGAACAGGAACCTCGGGTCGTAGGCGCGTCCGCACATGCCGTAATGGCCCGCGCCGTACGATGCGCCGATCAGCAGCGAGATGTGCGGCACCGTGGAGTTAGAGACGGCGTTGATCATCATCGAGCCGTGCTTGATCATGCCGCCTTCCTCGTAGTCCTTGCCCACCATGTAGCCGGTGGTGTTGGGCAGGAACAACAATGGCGTGTTCGAGCGGTTTGCCAGCTGGATGAACTGGGTGGCCTTCTGCGACTCCTCGCTGAACAGCACCCCGCGCGCGTTGGCCAGGATGCCCAGCGGATAGCCGTACAGCCGGGCCCACCCGGTCACCAGCGAAGAGCCGTAAAGCGGCTTGAATTCGTCGAACTCGGAGCCGTCGACGATGCGGGCGATCACCTCGCGCGGATCGAACGGGATCCGCAGATCCGGTGGCACGATACCGATCAGCTCCTCGCCGTCGAACAGGGGTTCGGCCACCGGCGCCGGAGGCGGTCCCTGCTTGACCCAGTTCAGCCGCGCCACGATCCGGCGCCC
>NZ_JAFAUS010000060.1 GCF_019243155.1 Mycobacterium sp. | reverse complement strand
CCCGACTTCAACGCCGCCACCCAGGCCGGCTACATCGACATCGCCAACGTCGAGTGCATCCCCGGGCAGAAGAAGGCGCGGGTGTCGTTCATCCCGGACCGCGGCGTCGTCGACTACAACCAGCTGTTCACCGCGACCTCGCTGATGCCGTCGCACGTCATCGCCGACCAGCTCAACGTCGACGTCACCGCCGCGCTGCTGAGCAACAACGCGCCGCTGGTGACCCAGATCGCGAAGCTGTGGAACACCATCTGGGACATCAAGCCGGGTATCGACCTCAAGCGCTTCCCGTCGTCGGGGCCGTACAAGATCGACGCCGTCCTGGACGGCGGCGCGGTGGTGCTGGCCGCCAACGACCGCTGGTGGGGGCCCAGGGCGCTCACCAAGCGGATCACCGTCTGGCCGCAGGGGCCCGACATCCAGGACCGGGTCAACAGCCGCAACGTCGACGTAGTCGACGTCGCGTCGGGCTCCTCGGGAACGCTGACCACCCCGGACAACTACGAGCGGACCGATTCGCCGTCGGCCGGCATCGAGCAGCTGATCTTCGCGCCGCAGGGGCCGCTGTCACAGGCCAAGGCGCGGCGGGCCTTCGCGCAGTGTGTGCCCCGCGACAGCCTGGCGCACGACGCCGGCGCGGCGATCGCCAACTCGCGTCTGGACCCGGCCACCGACGACGCCGTGACCGCGAATGACGGCGCCGCCGACGCCGCCCCGTTCGCCAAGGCCGACCCCGGTGCCGCCCGCGACGCGCTGGGTGGCGCGCCGTTGACGGTGCGGATCGGCTACCAGGGGCCCAACGCGCGGCTCGCGGTCAACGTTGGGGTCATCACCAAGTCGTGTGCCGCGGCCGGCATCACCGTCGTCAACGTCTCCCTGGACACCTCGGGTCCGCAGGCGCTCAAGGACGGAAAGATCGACGCGTTGCTGGCCAGCACCGGCGGGGCCACCGGCAGCGGCTCGACGGGATCGTCGGCGATGGACGCCTACGACCTGCACAGCGGCAACGGCAACAACCTATCCGGCTACGCCAATCAGCAGATCGACGGCATCATCGGCGCGCTGGCGGTGTCGGCCGATCCCGCCGAACGAGTCAGGCTGCTGGCCGAGGGCGCGCCGGTACTGTGGGGCGATATGCCGACCTTGCCCCTCTACCGGCAGCAGCGCACGTTGCTGATGTCGAAAAAGATGTACGCGGTCAGCAAGAACCCGACTCGCTGGGGTGCGGGCTGGAACATGGACCGATGGGCATCCATCCAGTGACCAGCGTCAGCGGTACCACTCCGGTCGCGGAGCTCATCGCGTCGCTGACCCGGAAGGTGGCCGACTTTCCGAAGCCGGGAGTCCAGTTCAAGGACCTCACACCGCTGTTCGCCGACGGAGAGGCGATGGGCGCCGTCGTCGACGCGCTGACCGACCTGGCGAACGACGCCGACCTGGTGGCCGGCATCGAGTCGCGGGGGTTCCTGGTGGCGGCCGCCGTGGCCGGCCGGTTGCGCGGCGGTGTGCTGGCCGTCCGCAAGGGCGGAAAGCTGCCACCGCCGGTGCACGCCGAGCGCTATGACCTGGAATACGGCAGCGCAGTCCTGGAAATACCGGCCGACGGCATCGACCTGCGTGGCCGCAAGGTCCTGATCGTCGACGACGTGCTGGCCACCGGCGGCACCCTGGCTGCCGCGGCCCGGTTGCTCGAGCGCACCGGTGCCGTCGTGACCGGCGCGGCGGTGCTCATGGAACTCGTCGCGCTGGACGGTCGCAGGGCCGTCGCGCCGTTGTCAGTACACAGCTTGAGTCACGCCTAGCGGCGCGATATAAGCGATATCCTCGAAATCGGAGGTGACGAAAGTGGCGGATGATCAGGGCACGACGCAGGCTTTGCAGGCGCCTGCCGAGCCTCCGCCGGTCACCGAGCCCATCACTGACACCCCGGAGTCACTGAAGACTTCCAGCAGCGCCTCTCGCCGGGTGCGGGCCAGGCTGGCCCGGCGGATGACCGCCCAGCGCAGCACCCTGAACCCGGTGCTCGAGCCCCTGGTGGCGGTGCACCGGGAGATCTACCCCAAGGCGAATCTGTCGTTGCTGCAGCGCGCCTTCGAGGTCGCCGACCAGCGGCACGCCACGCAGTTGCGCCACTCCGGTGACCCCTACATCACCCACCCCCTGGCCGTCGCCACCATTCTGGCCGAATTGGGCATGGACACCACGACTTTGGTGGCCGCGCTGCTGCACGACACCGTCGAGGACACCGGTTACACGGTCGAGGCGTTAAGCGAGGACTTCGGCGAAGAGGTCGGCCATCTGGTCGACGGCGTGACCAAGCTGGACCGGGTGGTGCTGGGCAGCGCCGCCGAAGGCGAGACGATCCGCAAGATGATCACCGCCATGGCGCGCGACCCCCGGGTGCTGGTGATCAAGGTCGCCGACCGGCTGCACAACATGCGCACAATGCGGTTCCTGCCGCCGGAGAAGCAGGCGCGCAAAGCCCGCGAGACACTGGAAGTCATTGCGCCCCTTGCCCATCGGCTGGGAATGGCCAGCGTCAAGTGGGAACTGGAAGACCTGTCATTCGCGATCCTGCATCCCAAGAAGTACGAGGAGATCGTGCGCCTGGTCGCCGGCCGCGCGCCCTCGCGCGACACCTACCTGGCCAAGGTCCGCGCCGAGATCACTAACACCCTGGGCGCTTCGAAGATCAAGGCGACGGTGGAGGGCCGGCCCAAGCATTACTGGTCGATTTACCAGAAGATGATCGTCAAGGGACGAGACTTCGACGACATCCATGACCTGGTCGGAATTCGCATCCTGTGCGACGAGATTCGCGACTGCTACGCCGCCGTCGGCGTGGTGCACTCGCTGTGGCAGCCGATGGCGGGGCGTTTCAAGGACTACATCGCCCAGCCCAGATATGGTGTGTACCAGTCGTTGCACACCACGGTGGTGGGTCCGGAAGGCAAGCCGCTGGAGGTGCAGATCCGCACCCGCGACATGCACCGCACCGCCGAATACGGCATCGCCGCACACTGGCGCTACAAGGAAGCCAAGGGCCGCAACGGAGTTCCGCACCCGCACGCCGCGGCCGAGATCGACGACATGGCCTGGATGCGCCAGCTGCTCGACTGGCAGCGGGAGGCCGCCGACCCGGGCGAGTTCCTGGAGTCGTTGCGTTACGACCTTGCGGTGCAGGAGATCTTCGTGTTCACCCCCAAGGGCGACGTGATCAACCTGCCGACCGGGTCGACGCCGGTGGACTTCGCCTACGCGGTGCACACCGAAGTCGGCCACCGCTGCATCGGCGCCCGGGTCAACGGCCGCCTGGTAGCGCTGGAGCGCAAGCTGGAAAACGGCGAAGTCGTCGAGGTTTTCACGTCCAAGGCGCCCAACGCCGGGCCGTCACGGGACTGGCAGCAGTTCGTGGTGTCGCCTCGCGCGAAGGCGAAGATCCGGCAGTGGTTCGCCAAGGAGCGCCGCGAAGAGGCGCTGGAGACCGGCAAGGACGCGATGGCCCGCGAGGTGCGTCGTGGCGGACTTCCGTTGCAGCGCTTGGTGAATGGTGAGTCGATGGCGTCGGTGGCCCGCGAGCTGCACTACACCGACGTGTCCGCGCTCTACACCGCGATCGGTGAGGGCCACGTCTCGGCCAAGCACGTCGTGCAGCGGTTGTTGGCCGAGCTCGGCGGCATCGACCAGGCCGAGGAGGATCTCGCCGAGCGGTCGACGCCGACGACCATGCTGCGCCGCCCG
>NZ_JAFAUS010000406.1 GCF_019243155.1 Mycobacterium sp. | reverse complement strand
GAGGTGATCGGGACCCTGGGTCCCCACCCCGACCCCGCCGGGAACATGCTGCGCGGCGCCTCTTTGAAAGCGATCGAGATGATGCGGATGCCCTCGGCCATCTTCTTGCCGGTGCGCAGATAGATCGGTACGCCGGCCCAGCGCCAGTTGTCGATGCCGACTTTCAGCGCGATGAACGTCTCTGTGTCGGAATCCTTCGCCACACCGTTTTCTGTGCGGTAGCCGCTGTATTGGCCGCGCACTACGTCCGAGGTCATGACCGGCAGCATCGACCGGAACACCTTATTCTTCTCTTCGCTGATGGCGTAGGGCTCGAGGGCGGTCGGCGGCTCCATCACCACGAACGCCATGACCTGGAACAGGTGGGTCACGACCATGTCCTTGTACGCGCCCGTGCTCTCGTAGAAGTTCGCGCGCTGATCCAGGCCCAGGGCCTCGGGGATGTCGATCTGGATGTGGTCGATGAAGTTGCGGTTCCAGATCGGCTCGAACAGGCCGTTGGCGAATCGGAACGCCAGGATGTTCTGCGCCGCCTCCTTACCCAGGAAGTGGTCGATGCGGAAGATCTGGGATTCCTCGAACGTCTCGTGCACGAAGTCGTTCAGTGCTACCGCGCTGGCCAGGTCCGTGCCGAATGGCTTTTCCATCACGACCCGGGAGCGGTCGACCAGATTGGCCTCGCGCAGCATGGTGATGACGTCGCGCGCCGCCTTGGGCGGCACCGACAGGTAGTGCAGCCGGCGAACGTTGGGCCCGAGTTCATGTTCGGCTTCGGCGACCGCGGCCGCGAGCGCCTGGGGTCCGGCACCCTGCGGGACATACCTGACGATTTTTGCGAAGTCGGCCCACTGCTCGGCCGAGAGCTTGTGGGTGCCGAAATCGTCGATAGCCGTCTTGGCCAGTTCCCGGAATTCGTCGTCGCTGAAGTCCTCCAGCGATGTAGCGACGATTTGGATATCGGGTGCAAGTTCGGACTGGTCGAGGTAAGCGAGGCCAGGGATCAGCTTGCGCTTGGCAAGGTCTCCCGTCGCACCGAAAAGAACGATGACGTGGGGGTCCAGGGGCTGCTCACCGTGGCGACGTGGTCGTGAGTCGGGTGCGGGGTAAGAGATTGTCTGCGGTTTTTTGGTGGCCACGCCTGCGATACTTCCACCGCGGCCGCGCTATGTCGCGTCGGTCACGATTGTCTTGGCAAACCCGCACCCTCACTCCTGCGATTAGCACTCGCGCGACGGGGTAAGGGATAGCGACGAGACCGTTGCCAAGCCAATGGAAAGCGATATGACCAAACCGGACAAAGATTCCCTGAGCCACGCTCAGGAGCTGGAAAACGTCGTCGACGAGCTCGAGGAAAAGGTCGCCGCCGACCGCGAGGCCGAGGACGTGCCCGGCAAGCCCAGCGAACGGGAAGATGCCGCCGTTCGGGGCTCGGGCGACGAGCCGCCGGATTAGGGCTGCGCGGCGCCGTTACTCCGTCGGCAACTCCACGGCGTGCGACTTCAGCGCGGCCAGCACCTCGGGCACCGGCCAGTCACTGGCGCGGTACCGGATCGGATTGAGCCCAGCGACCGGGAGGATCCCCACGAGTTCGACCACGGTGGAAAACGGAACGGTGAACGAGTCGGACACCTGCGACGGGTCGCCTACCAGGAAGGTCACGTAATCGGCCTGCGGGAGCTCCCATGGCAGGCCCTGCCCCCAGACCGCCGTGGTGCGCGCGCCCCACGGAGTCTCGATCACCTGCGCCGCACCGACGTATTGCGGAAACTGTTCACGCTCATAGTGATCCCGTAAAAACTCCGCTTGGTCATGATATTCGTTGGCCGCCAACAGGGTTCGTGCCCTGAGCCCCAAGAGGCGCAGAACGTGCGGCCCGGCCTGATCGAACGGCACGATCGCATTGCCCGAGATGGTGTAGCCCTGTGGCGAGATGGATTGATTGGCCTCGAGGTACATCTGCTCGGCGGCCTCGAACAGCCCGGGTGCGACGTCGGGGGCGTCGGTGCCGACCAACAGCGCCCCGTCACCGGGGAAGAACACCAGCGGCCGCGGACCACCGGCCACCGACAGGGAACTCAGCCAACCGGTGGCCAGGATCATCGAGTCGATGTAGGTGCTGCCGTCGGCGTCCTGCAGTAGGAACTGTTCACCGGGGGTGAATGTCTGCTGCTGCGCTGACAGGTTCTCTCGGGCCACCGCGAAGACCTGTTCGCCGGCAATGCCCCAGGCCTCGGTTTCGCGCGGTGTCACCATGGCCGGCGCGGTCGGCAGGTCGACCACGACCAGTTCGTTGACGAAGGGCAGGACCGGGCGGACCCAGGGCTGCGCCCCGCTGTTGACGAGGTCGTTGACGTAACTCTGTGGCCGCAGCACCGGCCGCAGCAGCGATTGCGCCTCGGCCCAGTTCATGGGCGGTGCGACCGACTCATCGGTTTCGATGTTCACGGTGAACGCTTCCTGCTTCTGATTGGCGAACACCGGACGTTACACGGTGCGCCAATGAATTCAAGTCACCCAAACGCGTGTCCTTTGAGCCTCGTCAGGCCGCGACGGGCGGCCCGCACCAAGCAATCAGCGAGTCGCGCAATGTTGGGTCGACGGGCTCTCCCACCCAGCCGACATGTCCGTCGGGCCGGATCAACACGGCTGCGGGTGGCGCGACCCTACCGATCGCCGGAAGCTCCCATTCGCCAACATATTTCGCGTCCACGACTCGCACTCGATCGCACCATCCGGTGATGTCGAAGGCGCCCGGCTCACCGAGGTTGAGCAGCGCCGGCCGCGCGTCATGCAGCAGCGTGAACGTCCGCACCGGACCATCGGCAGTGATTAAGTCCACATCGGGCATGCGCCGCCCCAGCAACGGGTGTCCTGGGCCGAAGTCATAGTGAATGTCCAAGCCGGACATCATCGCGCCAAACTCTTTGCGCGGCTGATCCATGGCCAAGAGGTCAGACATGGTGTCGCGCAAGGCTTTTGTGCGGTCGTCTTGGCGCAGGAGTGCCATCTGCGCTATCGAGTTGCGCAGCACGCGCGCCGCAACGGGGTGTCGTTCGGCGTGGTAGCTGTCGAGCAAAGTATCGGGCGAGGTCTTTTTGACCACCTGCGCCAGCTTCCATCCCAGGTTCACTGCGTCCTGCACCCCGGTGTTGAGACCCTGCCCACCAACCGGGTGGTGGACATGCGCGGCATCGCCGGCCAGCAGAATCCGCCGGTCACGGTAGGCCGCGGCAAGACGCGCGGCGTCGGTGAACCTGGAAATCCAAGCGGGACTGTGGATCCCGAAATCCGCCCCGTATACGGCGGCGACCGCCCGACGAAGATCGTGCAAGGTGGGTTCGCCTGCCGGCTCGAGCCGCTGCTCTGTGACCATGACGCGTAGCGACCGCCCGTCCCCCAACGTGGACAGCGAATGCACCCCCAGCGCGTCATGGCGGATGCCCATGCTCGGTGTTTGCCCGGCGGCCATTTCGACTTCGGCGATCAGATAACTCGTCGTCGGATCCCACCCCGGGAAGTCGATGCCCGCCGCCTTGCGGATCACGCTGCGTCCGCCATCGCACCCGACGACATATTCCCCGCGCAGGGGCTCATCGTCGCCCAGCTCCACATCGACGCCGAGGTCGTCCTGGGCGACGCCCGTCACCGCACGTCCGCGGTATAAGCGGACCCCCAATTCGGTAATCCAGTCAGCGAGGATGCGCTCGATTTCGTTCTGCCACAGTGCCAGCCCGTAGGGGTGCCGTGAGGGAAAGTCGCTGATATTTAACCGAATCTGGGCGAAGCCCGCGACTTGGGCAATGTCTCCACGGGACAGGAAGCGTTCGGCGATTCCGCGCTGATCGAGAACCTCGATGGTGCGTGCGTGGAGACCACCCGCGCGCGCACCGATCAGGGTTTGGCCGGCACGCCGCTCGACAATCGCGACGTCGATTCCCGCCAATGCCAATTCGCCCGCCAACATCAGTCCTGTCGGGCCTCCGCCGGCGATGATTACCCCGTGGTCTATGTCTCGACCCGGCCCGCCAGGCGCCTGCACTACGTCCATTTGCCAACCCCGATCTCTGCCAATTGTGGCTTAGGCCAGCGATTGTGCGGCATGACCCGGGGCTTGCGGCAAGCCCCCGGGTGCGCTATAGGTTGAGAGTGGGAGGGGAATCTTTCAGGAGCCTGTGAACAGGGCGTCGATCGCACGGTGGATGCGCTGCTCGCTGACCGGACGCGGTGTGCCGAGCTGCTGAGCCCACAGGCTCACGCGTAATTCCTCTATCTGCCAACCGATCTCGCGGACGTCGGCGGCCGCCCTTCGCGCCGGCGGCAGCGCGCGCACCAACTCCTCGTAGGCATCCTGCACGGCGTGCACGCGCAGCATGCGCTCCCGGTCGGCTTGGATCGTGTGGGGCAGTCGCTCGAGTCGCCGGTGAATCGCCGTCAAGTAGCGAGCGAGGTCGCCCAGATGTGCCTGTCCGGCGGCGGTGACGAAGCCGGGCGGCAAGAGTCGGTCCAGCTGGGCGCGGACGTCGGCGATCGCGCCGGCCTGCGCGGACGGCGGGTGGGCCGGCAGCAGAAGTTGCACCTGCTGCGCGGCCGCCAACACTTGCTCGACACGGTCCACCACGTCCAGCGTCGTCGGCACCAGGGCCGCTGCCACCCGCTTGCGCAACTCTGTAAACGCGTCGCGGGTCCACACCGGCTCGGCTATTAGCACGTCGGCCGCGGCGTCGGCGCAGTCGTCGAGCAATGCGGACAGCAATCCGTCCGGGTTGGTGCCGAGCGTCAGCCGCGTTCGGGTATCCAGTTGCCGCTCGATCGTTTTGACCGGTGTGGTGATACTCAGGCGGACCAGCCGCCGGGTGCCGGGCCCCATCACGCTGTGTTGTTCGGCCGGGGCCGCGTACACGCGAAGGTCGACGGCGGAGCCCGCGTCGACGAAGGCGGGAAACCCGCGCACGGTGCGTCCCTCGACGGTGCGCTCGACCACTCGGGGTAGCTCATCGAGATCGTCGGGCCAGGCGCGCAAGCCCGTTCGTTCCAGGTCACCGGCCACAGCGTGCGCCACCGCCTGCCGGGTCGACGTCGTCAGCCGCTGCTGCAGGGCGGTCAGGTCTTTGCCGCGGGCGACCTCGCCTTCGGCGGATTCGACGGCGAACGTCACGCGCAGATGTGTCGGCAGCTTGTCCAGGTCGAAAGCGTCGATGGGTACGAGAATGCCGGTGCGACGCCGTAACTCGCGCTGCAGCGCGTCCAGCAGCGGCTCCTTGGCGGGGTCGATCGAGCCCAGCACAGCGCGCGCGGTGTCGGGAGCGGGAACGAAGTTGCGGCGCAGGTCTTTCGGCAGCGAGCGGATGAGCGCGGTCACCAACTCCTCACGCAGCGCCGGCACCTGCCAGGCGAACTCGTCGCCGCCCAAGCGGGCAAGCACGTCGATCGGAATGTGC
>NZ_JAFAUS010000372.1 GCF_019243155.1 Mycobacterium sp. | reverse complement strand
CGCTGGAAGAGCTTGCGCTTGATCACCCAGTCGATCTCGGTATCCACCTTGGCGAAGTCCTGGCTCTCGACGGCGTCAAGTTGCCGCCCCCACAGGTCGACGATCTGCTCGATCTGGGCGTTGGGCTCCCGAGTCTGCAGGTGCTCGACGGCGCGGCTGTAGTACTCGCGCTGAATGTCGAGTGCGCTCGCCTGCCGCCCGCCGGCCAGCCGCACCGGGCGGCGGCCCGTCACGTCGTGGCTGACTTCGCGGATGGCGCGTATCGGGTTGTCCAGCGAAAAGTCGCGGAACGGAACGCCGGCTTCGATCATCTCGAGCACCAGCGCCGCGGTGCCCACCTTGAGCATGGTGGTGGTCTCGCACATGTTGGAGTCACCCACGATCACGTGCAGGCGCCGGTACTTCTCGGCGTCGGCGTGCGGCTCGTCGCGGGTGTTGATGATCGGCCTGCTGCGCGTGGTGGCCGACGAGACGCCCTCCCAAATGTGCTCGGCGCGTTGCGATAGGCAGAACGTCGCGGCCTTGGGCGTCTGTAGCACCTTGCCGGCACCGCAGATCAGCTGGCGGGTGACCAGGAACGGCAACAACACATCGGAGATCCGGGAGAACTCCCCCGCCCGAACGATCAGGTAGTTCTCGTGACAGCCGTAGGAGTTGCCGGCCGAATCGGTGTTGTTCTTGAACAGGTAGATGTCGCCGCCGATGCCCTCGTCGGCCAGGCGCTGTTCGGCGTCCACCAGCAGGTCTTCCAGCACCCACTCCCCGGCGCGGTCATGAGTGACCAGCTGCACGAGGCTGTCGCATTCCGCGGTGGCGTACTCCGGGTGGCTGCCCACGTCGAGGTACAGGCGGGCGCCGTTGCGGAGGAAAACGTTGGAGCTGCGACCCCATGACACGACTCGGCGGAACAGATAACGGGCGACTTCGTCCGGGCTGAGCCGACGGTGGCCATGGAACGTGCAGGTGACACCGAACTCGGTCTCGATGCCCATGATTCGTCGCTGCACGTAATCGAGCGTACTTGTTGTCTTGCCGCTAGGTTGCGGAAGCCGCGCCTATCGATCTCAAAGAGTTACCCGCGGCCGCGACCGGGCCTTCTTACAAATACCACCAGCCCCATCGGCACCGGCGCTTCAGCAGGGTTTACTCCGAGGACTCGCCGTCGGAATCCGGCGCCTCGCCGTCGGATTCCCCGCCCTTGGAATCCAGCTCCTGCAGGAGGCTTTCCAGGGTGCTGCGGTTGATCCGCCGGAACGCGCGTCGCGGCCGGTTGACGTCCAAGATGGCGACTTCCAGGCTGCTCACTTCCGGTGAGGACTGGTCGCCGTTCGAGTTGTTCTCCGCACTACCGGCCCGCAACGCCTTCAGCGCGATCCCCAGGGCGCCGCGCAGGTCGGCGTTCTCCTCGTACAACTCCTTGAGCGCGGTGGTGATCGGCTCGGTGGTGCCGCCCATCACCACGAAGTGCGGCTCATCGGCGATCGAGCCGTCATACGTAATCCGGTACAGCTCAGGCGGTTTCGTCTCGCCGTGGTGCGCGACCTCGGCCACGCACAATTCGACCTCGTACGGCTTGGCCTGCTCGGTGAAGATGGTGCCCAGCGTCTGCGCGTAGACGTTCGCCAGCTGCCGGCCGGTGACGTCGCGGCGGTCGTACGCGTAGCCCCGGGTGTCGGCGAACTGAATGCCGCCGCGGCGCAGATTGTCGAATTCGTTGAACTTGCCTGCGGCGGCGAAACCCACGCGGTCGTAGAGTTCGCTGATCTTCTGCAAAGACCGCGACGGGTTCTCCGCGACAAACAGCACGCCGCCGGCATAGGCCAGCGCGACCACGCTTTTGCCGCGCGCAATGCCCTTGCGCGCGAGCTCGCTGCGCTCGCGCATCGCCTGCTCGGGCGAGATGAAATACGGAAAGCTCACTTCTCACCGCCATCTGGACCGAAAGTATCTGCGCGCGAACGGCTTTGGATGACCTCGCGAGCCAGTTCGGCGATGCGGCTCTCGGGCACTTCGGCCGCCCCCTCGGCCCCGATGGTGACCGCAGTCGGGAAGATGCCGCGGACCAAATCCGGTCCGCCGGTGGCGGAGTCGTCGTCGGCGGCGTCGTAGAGCGCCTCCACGGCCACCCGCACGGCCGAATCAGCATCGGAGACCTGGGAATACAGCTTCTTCATCGACGATTTAGCGAAGATTGAACCCGACCCCACCGACTGGTAGCCCTCTTCTTCGAGGTTCCAGCCGCCGGCGGCGTCGAACGAGACGATGCGGCCTGCGCCTTCGGCATCGGGCGCATCGATGTCGTAACCCACCAGCAGCGGCAGCGCCACCAAGCCCTGCATCGCGGCGGCCAGATTTCCGCGCACCATGATCGCCAGCCGATTCACCTTCCCGGCGAACGTCAGCGGCACACCTTCAAGCTTTTCGTAGTGCTCGAGTTCGACCGCGTACAGGCGGGCGAACTCGACGGCGATGGCGGCGGTGCCCGCGATGCCGGTCGCCGTGTAATCGTCGGTGATGTAAACCTTTTTGACGTCGCGCCCGGCGATCATGTTGCCCTGAGTCGAGCGCCGGTCACCGGCCAGCACCACACCGCCGGGATACTTCAGCGCGACGATGGTGGTGCCATGTGGCAGCTGGGCCCCGGCACCGCCGGACTGCGCGCCGCCGCCAAGACTGGCAGGCAGCAACTCCGGCGCCTGGCGACGCAAAAAGTCGGCAAAAGACGACAAATCTACGGTTGAATTTCCCGGAAGTGCGGAATTAGTGGACAGGCGATCAGAGAACGACCAGGTCACTGTCCGCCCTTTTGGACGTACGCGCGAACGAAGTCCTCGGCGTTCTCCTCAAGGACGTCGTCGATCTCGTCCAGCAGATCGTCCGTCTCTTCGGCGAGCTTTTCACGGCGCTCCTGGCCCGCGGCCGTGCTGCCGGCGAGGTCTTCCTCGTCTCCGCCGCCGCCGCCACGGTGGGTCTGCTCCTGAGCCATCGCCGCCTCCTGCTTTGTCTGGGCTTGTGCAACAGCCGTGCCACACTGCCCGCTGATCTTCTCTACCCTACCGGTAGACGCCGACGTTCCCCGGCTAACTGGCCTTTAGCTAGTGAGTTGTTCCACCAGTTCGGCGGCGCTGTCCACCGAATCCAGCAGCGCCCCGACATGCGCTTTGCTGCCGCGCAACGGCTCCAGCGTCGGGATTCGGACCAGCGAATCGCCACCGAGGTCGAAAATCACCGAGTCCCAACTGGCTGCGGCGATGTCGGCGCCGAATCTGCGCAGGCATTCGCCGCGGAAGTACGCGCGGGTGTCCGTCGGCGGGCTGTCGACCGCTTCGATCACCTGGTGTTCGGTCACCAGGCGCTTCATCGAGCCGCGCGCCACCAGCCGGTTGTAGAGGCCCTTGTCCAGTCGGACGTCGGAATATTGCAGGTCCACCAGGTGCAGCCGCGGCGCCGACCAGTTGAGGTTCTCCCGCTGCCGGAAACCTTCCAGCAACCGCAGCTTTGCCGGCCAGTCCAGCAGCTCGGCGCATTCCATCGGGTCGCGCTCCAGTTGGTCGAGCACGTGCGCCCACGTCTCGACGATGTCGGCCGCGCGCGGGTCGGGGTCGCGGCCGTCGACCAGCTTCGCCACCCGGTCGAGGTAAATCCGTTGCAGCGCAAGGCCGGTCAGCTCGCGGCCGTCGGCCAGCGCAACAGCGGCCCGCAGCGACGGGTCGCGGCTGATCGCGTGGACGGCGTGCACCGGCCGGGCCAGCGCCAGGTCGCTGAGATCGATTCCGTGAGCCGGGCCCTCTTCGATCAGGTCGAGGACCAACGCCGTCGTGCCCAGTTTCAGATACGTCGACGTCTCGGCGAGGTTGGCGTCGCCGATGATCACGTGCAACCGCCGGTACCGGTCGGCGTCGGCGTGCGGTTCGTCGCGGGTGTTGATGATGCCGCGTTTGAGCGTGGTCTCGAGGCCGACCTCGACCTCGATGTAGTCCGAGCGCTGCGACAGCTGAAAGCCCGGTTCGTCTCCGGAAGGACCGATGCCGACCCGCCCCGAGCCGGTGACCACCTGGCGCGACACCAGAAACGGGGTCAGCCCGGCGATGATGGCCGAAAACGGCGTCTGCCGGGACATCAGGTAGTTCTCGTGCGACCCGTACGAAGCGCCCTTGCCGTCCACGTTGTTCTTGTAGAGCTGCAGTTTCGCGGCCCCGGGCACGCTGGCGACGTGCCGCGCGGCGGCCTCCATCACACGCTCGCCCGCCTTGTCCCAGATCACCGCGTCCAGCGGGTCGGTGCATTCGGGCGCGGAGTATTCGGGGTGCGCGTGGTCGACGTAGAGCCGCGCGCCGTTGGTCAGGATCATGTTGGCCGCGCCGACCTCGTCGGCGTCGACGACCGGCGGCGGGCCGGCCGAGCGGCTCAGGTCGAACCCGCGGGCGTCCCGCAGGGGCGATTCCACCTCGTAGTCCCAGCGGGTTCGTTTGGCGCGCTGGATGCCTGCGGCGGCGGCGTACGCCAGAACCGCCTGCGTCGAGGTGAGGATCGGGTTTGCGGTCGGGTCAGACGGCGAGGAGATGCCGTACTCGACCTCCGTCCCGATAATCCGTTGCATGACCCCAAGAGTAGGCGGGGCGGCGATCCGGCCCGCGAAGCGGGGCGAGGAGGAGGCTCGCAACCGGACCAAGCGGGGCGAGGAGGAGCCCGGCGAGTGGTTCGCGAACGCCAGCGCGGGCGAGTCGTCCGCCGTAGGGTGAGCCGACATGGCCCTACCCCGTCGCCGGCTGCCGGACCGTCGGGTGTCGGCCAACTCGGCGGCCGAAAGTTGGTTCCTGGAGCGGGGTTTGCCGTCCGTGCTGACGAGGCGAGCACGGTGGCGACGGCTCTGGACACGGTCGGCGCCGATGTTGGCGGCGTACGCGGCGCTGCAGGTGTGCATTTTGGCGGTGTACTTGATCACCGGCGGCCACGATGTCGAGATCACGGGGGAACCGACGACATCCGAATTGGTCGTGCTGGCGATCTTGAGCCTCAGCCTGCCGCTGATGGCGATCGTCGGCTGGCTGGTGTCCCGATCGCGCAGCGCGCAGACCCGTTCGGCTGTAACTACCGTGTCGGTTCTGATCGTGGGCTGCGTCGGAATCGTCACGGACGGGGCCTCGCAACTGCCCCAGGACGCCGCCGTCATCGCCGTCGTGCTGACCCTGACCGGCTGCGGCGTCGGCTCGGTGGTCGGGTGGGCCGTGCGGATGATGTTGTCGCACTTTGCGACGGTGGGCGCGCTGGCCGTCCGGGCGCTGCCCGTGGTTCTGCTGACGGCGTTGGTGTTCTTCAACACCTACGTCTGGCTGATGGCCGCAACGATCAGCGGCAACCGGCTCGGGTTGGCGATGGCGTTCCTGGTCTCGATCGCGTCGGCGTTCGTCACCTCCGCCACCCGAGAACGGGTCAGGCCGATGCTTCAGTCCGCGACCGTGTCGCCGAAAGAGGGTGCGGACCTTGCTGATACGCCGTTCGCGACGCTGCCGGACGCCCCGGACTGCGGCTCGCTGAAGAAGGCGGAACGCCTCAATGTCGTCTTCGTGCTGGCCACCTCACAGCTGGCGCAGATCCTGGTGCTGGCGGTGGTCACCGCCGCGATCTACCTCATTCTGGGGCTGATCATGCTCAGCCCGGAACTGCTCAACGAATGGACCCATACCTACAAGAGCTCGGCAACGGTGCTGGGCTTCACGCTTCCCGTGCCCGACTCGCTGATCCACATGGCGTTGTTCCTCGGAGCGCTGACCTTCATGTACATCAGCGCACGGGCGGCCGGCGACGCCGAATACCGCTCCACCTTCCTCGACCCGCTGATCGACGATTTGCATACCACGCTGGTCGCGCGCAACCGCTACCGCGGCGCCACGGACCGGCTCGGATGTGGTGTTGACGGCACGGAAACGTGATTAACTTCACCGTGTGTCCAGCCCCGAATCCCAGCACGCAGTAGGCAAACACACCCTCGACATTGCGGGGAAGCGTTACGGCGAAGTGCTTCTCGTGACTCCCGGCGAAGCCGGCCCGCAGGCAACGGTTTACAACAGCTTCCCCCTCAACGACTGTCCCGCCGAGTTGTGGTCCGCGCTTGACGCGCACGCGCTGGCCGCCGAACACGGTGCCGCCGCCGCCCTGCTCAACGGCCCGCGCTACTGGCTGATGAACTCCATCGAAAAGGAACAGCAGGGCCCACAGATAACGAAGACCTTCGGAGGCATCGAGATGCGACAGCAGGCCACGGTCCTGCTGTCGTCGATGAACCCGGCGCCGTACGTGCCCAACAAGGTCACTCGCCACACCGTCTTCGTCTTCAACGGCGGCCAGGAAGTCTACGAACTCCTCGACCCCCAAGGTCAGCACTGGGTGATGCAGACGTGGAGCCAGGTCAGCGACCCCAATCTCTCGCGGCGCGACCTGCCGGGCCTCGCCGCCAGGCTGGAGCTGCCTGCGGGGTGGACCTACCAACCCCGCTGGCTCGCCAGCGACCTGCGAATCGATACGACGAGCCGGGCCGCCGAAGTTTTGCAGGACAACCTGACCAACAGCTACTCGCTCGCCGAATAAGCTGCAGAAAACTCGAGCCCCGCACAACATCTGTGTGCGGGGCTCGAGTTCGCGTGTTGCTTACAGGTACTGACCCAGGTTCGACTCGGTGTCGATGGCCCGCGACGCGCTCGACGACTTGCCGGTGACCAGGGTGCGGATGTACACGATCCGCTCGCCCTTCTTGCCCGAAATCCGCGCCCAGTCGTCCGGGTTCGTGGTGTTCGGCAGGTCCTCGTTCTCGGCGAATTCGTCGACGATCGAGTCGAGCAGATGCTGGATACGCAGACCGGGTTGACCGGTCTCCAGCACCGACTTGATCGCGTTCTTCTTGGCGCGGTCGACGACGTTCTG
>NZ_JAFAUS010000068.1 GCF_019243155.1 Mycobacterium sp. | reverse complement strand
GCGTCCAACACCTTTGGATGGGTGACGAGAAGGTTCTCGGTCTCCTGCGGGTAGATGTTCACCCCGCCCGAGATGATCATGTGGTGGCGCCGGTCGGTCAGATAGAGGTAGCCCTCGTCGTCGAGGTAGCCGACGTCGCCGACCGTCACCCAGCCGTGCTGGTCGCGCGACGCTGCCGTCTTCGCCTCGTCGTTGAGGTATTCGAAGGAATACCCACCCGCGAAATAGATTTCGCCGGCCTGCCCGGGCGGCAGCTCGTTGCCGCCCTCGTCGATGATGTGTATCTCGCACGCCATCGGTTTGCCGACCGAGCCGGGGTGGGCCAGCCATTCCTCGGCGCTGATCAACGTCGATCCGATCGCCTCGGAGGACGCGTAGTACTCGTCGATGATCGGCCCCCACCAGTCGATCATCTGCTTCTTGATCTCCACCGGGCACGGCGCCGCGGCGTGCATCACCCGTTGCAGGCTGGACAGGTCGTACGAATCGCGAACCGCTTCAGGCAGTTTCAGCATCCGGGTGAACATGGCCGGGACGAACTGCCCGTGCGTGACCCGGTGGCGCGCGATGGCGTCGAGGCAGCCTTCGGGGTCGAATTTCTCCAGGACGAGCGTGGTGACGCCACCGGCCTGCGCGCTCATCGACCACACCGACGGCGCGGTGTGGTAGAGCGGGGCCGGGCTCAGGTAGACGGAGTCGGGGGTCATCCAGTAACTGACCAGTGCCGACATCATCCCCGGCGCCTCGGAAGGGGCGACGTGCGGCAGCTCGCGCTTGATGCCCTTGGGCCGGCCGGTGGTACCCGACGAGTACTGCAGCAGGTCACCTTCGCGCTCGTCGTCGATCGGCGTATCCGGTTGGTCGGCAACGCATTCGGGGTAGCGTTGCCAGCCGGGCAGATCGGCCTCCCCCTTTTCGCAGGCGATCAGCAGCAGGTCGGGCAGGCCGCCGGGCAGGTGTTCGCCCAGGTTCTCGCAGACCTTGCGCATCGCCGCCGAACCGACGATCGCCTTGGCGGCGCTGTTTTCGACGATGTACGCGGCCTCGGCCGCGGTCAGGTGGGTGTTGATCGGCACGTAGTACAGGCCGCTGCGTCGCGCCGCCCACATGACGGCGTGGATGTGTTCGTTGTTCTCCATCAGGATCGCGACGGCGTCGCCCTCTTTCAGGCCGGCCTGTCGGAAGTGGTGCGCGAGCCGGTTGGCGCGTGCCTCCAGTTCGTCGAACGTGACCACGGTCCCAGAGGGGTGAAGGATGATGGCGGGTTTGTCGGCGCCGACATGCTCGCGTATCTGCATGCGCAGACTCTACCGCCGCGAAACTTGACGGGTGTCAAGTGGGCGCCGGTGACCCCCAAATCGCACCCGGTGAAAACACTTCCGCCCCCGGCAAGGTCTGCCGGGGGCGGAGGCGTTGTTCAAATGACTAGTCGGCTTCGGCCAGCCGCTGCTTGAGCGCCTCGAACTCGTCCTTGACGCCGGTCGGCAGCTTGTCGCCGACGAACTCGAACCACTCCTCGATCAGCGGCAGCTCTTCGCGCCACTCGGCGGGGTTGACCCGCAACGCCTTCGAGACGTCATCGGCGTCCACGTCGAGGCCGTCGAGGTCCAGGTCCGCGGCGGTGGGGACGACACCGATCGGGGTGTCCTGGCCACCGGCCGTGTGCTCGATGCGGTCGACGATCCACTTCAGCACGCGGCTGTTCTCGCCGAAGCCCGGCCACAGGAACTCGCCCTTGTCGCCGCGGCGGAACCAGTTGACGAAGAACACCTTCGGCATCTTGGACTCATCGGAGTTCTTGCCGAGGTCGAGCCAGTGCTGGAAGTAGTCACCGACGTGGTAGCCCAGGAACGGCAGCATGGCCATCGGGTCGCGGCGGACGGTTCCGACCTTGCCTTCGGCGGCGGCGGTCTGCTCGCTGCCCATGGTGGCGCCCATGAACACGCCGTGCTGCCAGTCGCGCGCCTCGGTCACCAGCGGCACCGTGGTCTTGCGGCGAGCGCCGAACAGGATGCCCGAGATCGGCACGCCCTGCGGGTCGTCCCACTCCGGCGCCAGGATCGGGCACTGGGACATCGGGGTGCAGTACCGCGAGTTCGGGTGCGCGGCTTTGGTGTCCGTCTCGCGCAGGATCCAGTCGTTGCCCTTCCAGTCGATCAAGTGATCGGGCTCGCCTTCCAGGCCTTCCCACCACACGTCGTTGTCGTCGGTCAGCGCCACGTTGGTGAAGACGGTGTTGCCCGCCTCGATGGTGCGCATCGCGTTCGGGTTGGACTTCCAGTTGGTGCCCGGCGCGACCCCGAAGAAACCGAACTCGGGGTTGACCGCGTAGAGGCGGCCGTCCTTGCCGAACCGCATCCAGGCGATGTCATCGCCGAGGGTCTCGGCGCGCCAGCCCGGGATGGTCGGTTGCAGCATCGCGAGGTTGGTCTTGCCGCACGCCGACGGGAACGCCGCGGCGAAGTAGTAGGCCTTGTTCTCCGGCGAGATCAGCTTGAGGATCAGCATGTGCTCGGCGAGCCAGCCCTCGTCGTGGGCCATCGCCGACGCGATGCGC
>NZ_JAFAUS010000459.1 GCF_019243155.1 Mycobacterium sp. | reverse complement strand
GGGCCGTACGACAGCAAGGCAGCAGAGATGACGAGGTTGGACTCCGTCGAACGGGCGGTTGCCGACATTGCGGCCGGTAAGGCGGTCATCGTCATCGATGACGAGGATCGGGAGAACGAAGGCGACCTGATATTTGCCGCCGAGATGGCGACCCCGGAGATGGTGGCCTTCATGGTCCGCTACACCTCCGGTTACCTGTGCGTACCATTGGACGGCGCGATCTGCGACCGGCTGGGGCTGCTGCCGATGTACGCGGTGAACCAGGACAAGCACGGAACCGCCTACACGGTCACAGTCGACGCGAAACGCGGCGTGGGCACCGGGATTTCGGCATCCGACCGGGCGACGACCATGCGGCTGCTGGCCGATCCCGACAGCGTCGCCGACGACTTCACCCGCCCCGGTCACGTTGTTCCGTTGCGCGCCAAGGACGGTGGCGTGTTACGCAGACCCGGACACACCGAAGCCGCCGTCGATCTTGCCCGGATGGCGGGACTGCAGCCCGCGGGCGCTATCTGCGAGATCGTCAGCCAGAAGGACGAAGGCTCGATGGCCCAGACCGATGAATTGCGGGTCTTCGCCGACGAGCACGATCTCGCGCTGATCACCATCGCAGACCTGATCGAGTGGCGCCGCAAACACGAAAAGCACATCGCGCGCATCGCGGAAGCCCGAATCCCCACCCGCCACGGCGAATTTCGGGCCATCGGCTACTCCAGCATCTACGAGGACGTCGAGCACATCGCGCTGATTCGCGGCGACATCGCCGGGCCGAACGCGGAGGGCGACGACGTGCTGGTTCGGGTGCACTCCGAGTGTCTCACCGGTGACGTGTTCGGTTCCCGCCGTTGTGATTGCGGACCCCAGCTGGACGCGGCGATGGCGATGGTCGCGCGGGAAGGCCGCGGAATCGTGCTGTACATGCGGGGCCACGAGGGCCGCGGCATCGGGCTGATGCACAAACTGCAGGCCTATCAGTTGCAGGACGCCGGCGAGGACACGGTGGATGCCAACCTGAAACTCGGATTACCCGCCGACGCAAGGGATTACGGTATCGGTGCGCAGATCCTCGTCGACCTGGGTGTGCGCTCCATGCGCCTGCTGACCAACAACCCCGCCAAGCGGGTCGGACTGGACGGGTACGGCCTGCACATCATCGAGCGGGTGGCGCTTCCGGTACGGGCGAACGCGGAGAACATCCGCTACCTGATGACCAAGCGCGACAAGATGGGCCACGACCTGGCCGGCCTGGACGACTTTCACGAATCCATCCATTTGCCAGGCGAATTCGGGGGGGCATTGTGATCGCTGACGGGGGAGTGCTGCACCGATGAGCGGTGGCGCTGGTGTGCCGGAGGTAGCGCCTCTCGACGCGTCCGGTCTGCGGCTGGCCCTGGTGGCAAGCACCTGGCACAGCGAAATCTGCGACGCGCTGCTGGCGGGTGCTCAGAAGGTCGCCTCGGAGTCGGGTATCAACGACCCGACTGTGGTCCGGGTGATCGGGGCGATCGAGATCCCGGTGATCACGCAGGAACTGGCCCGCAACCACGATGCCGTGGTCGCTCTGGGCGTCGTGATTCGCGGTCAGACACCGCATTTCGACTACGTGTGTGATGCGGTGACGCAGGGCCTGACCCGGGTGTCGCTGGACTCGGCCACGCCGGTGGCCAACGGTGTGTTGACCACCGACACTGAGGAGCAGGCCCTGGACCGGGCCGGCCTTCCGGAATCGGCCGAGGACAAGGGGGCCCAAGCCACCCTGGCGGCACTGACCACCGCGCTGACCTTACGTGACCTGCGCGCTCGGTCGTGAAGTCGTCGCCGAGTCGCGAGGCCTGGGATGTGGAACTTCGTCCCCACCTCACACCGCTGTTCGTCTACGCGGCGGCTTTCGTCATCGTCGCCGTGCACATCGCGGTCGGTCTCCTGCTCAAGGCCAAGTCCAGCGGCGTGATCTTCCAGACCGCCGACCAGGTGGCGATGGCCGTTCTGGGTGTGGTCATCGCCTGCGTCGTGCTGTTGTTCGCACGGCCCCGACTGCGGCTGGGGCCGGCCGGAATCTCGGTGCGAAATCTGCTGGGCGACAGGCTGATCAGCTGGTCAGATGTCGTTGGCGTCTCGTTCCCGTTAGGGCATCGCTGGGCGCGCATCGACCTGCCCGATGACGAGTACATCCCGGTGCTCGCCATCCAGGCCGTCGACAAGGGCCGCGCCGTGGAAGCGATGGACACCGCGCGATCGCTGTTGGCGCGTTACCGGCCGGACCTGCCGGCGCACTGAGGCGCTGGCAGCCCGCCCGGTTGGGTCAGTACCTGGTGCAGTCGACCATCATTTGCTGGAAAATCGGCAACGCCTGCTGCGCGCCCGGGTTGTTCTGGATGGCGCGCAGTAGATTCGCGCGCTGGTCCGGGGACGACACCATGTACTGCTGCAAGAACTGCTGGTTCGGCGGCGACTGGTCCAAGTAGCGGGCGGCCATCGGATTCTCGGCGTGCACCGCCCTCATCGCCTGGTCATAACTGCAGGTTGTGTTGAGCATCGGGCCGAAATCAGGGTCGGCGGATGCGACCCCGGCCCCAGCGGCCGATGCCACCGCCAGACCGCCGACAGCGACGGCCAGCCTCGTCAACGAGCGCTTGATCATTTGCGGATTCCCTCCATTGGATAACACCCACTGTAATGCCCCGTGAGAAGTTGGTAGCCGCAACCGGAGCCGTCCAAACGGTGTGGGTACCGACTACTAGCCTGGATACGTGCCAGATCCCGCAACATATCGCCCCGCGCCCGGGTCCATCCCGGTCGAGCCGGGCGTCTACCGATTCCGGGACACGCACGGTCGAGTCATCTACGTCGGCAAGGCGAAGAGCCTGCGAAGCCGGCTGACGTCCTACTTCCAGGACATCTCCGCCCTGCACCCGCGAACCCGGCAGATGGTGACCACTGCGGCCAAGGTCGAGTGGACGGTGGTCAACACCGAAGTCGAGGCGTTGCAGCTGGAGTACAACTGGATCAAGGAGTTCGATCCGCGGTTCAACGTCCGCTACCGCGACGACAAAACCTATCCGGTGCTGGCCGTCACCCTCAACGAGGAATTCCCCCGCTTGATGGTGTACCGGGGACCGCGCCGAAATGGCGTGCGCTACTTCGGGCCTTATTCGCACGCGTGGGCCATCCGGGAGACGCTGGACCTGCTGACCCGGGTGTTTCCCGCCCGCACCTGTTCGGCCGGAGTGTTCAAACGGCACAACCAGATCGGCCGTCCCTGCCTGCTGGGTTACATCGACAAATGCTCGGCACCCTGTGTCGGCAGGGTCAGCGCGGAGCAGCACCGCCAGATCGTCGACGACTTCTGTGACTTCCTGTCCGGCAGGACGGACCGCTTTGCCCGCGAGCTCGAGCAGCGGATGAACGCCGCGGCCGAGCAACTCGACTTCGAACGGGCCGCGCGGCTGCGCGACGACCTCGGCGCGCTCAAGCGCGCGATGGAGAAGCAGGCCGTGGTGCTGGGCGACGGCACCGACGCCGACGTCGTCGCGTTCGCCGACGACGAGCTGGAAGCGGCCGTCCAGGTCTTCCACGTCCGCGGCGGCCGGGTTCGCGGTCAGCGGGGCTGGATCGTCGAAAAGTCTGCGGAGGCCGGTGATTCGGGCGAGGAACAGCTCGTCGAGCAGTTCCTGACCCAGTTCTACGGCGAACAGGCCGAATTGGGTGGCGCCGCCGACGAATCCACCAACCCGGTGCCCCGCGAGGTGCTGGTGCCCTGCCTGCCGTCGAACTCCGACGAGCTGACGGCTTGGCTGTCCGCGTTGCGCGGTTCCAGGGTCGCGCTGCGGGTGGCGCGGCGCGGCGACAAGCGCGCGCTGGCCGAAACCGTTCAGCGCAACGCGAAAGAGGCGCTGCAGCAACACAAACTGAGGCGAGCCGGCGACTTCAACGCCAGATCGGCTGCGCTGCAGAATATTCAGGAGGCCCTGGGGCTCTCCGAAGCGCCGCTGCGCATCGAGTGCGTCGACGTCAGCCACGTGCAGGGCACCGACGTGGTGGGCTCGTTGGTGGTCTTCGAGGACGGCCTGCCGCGCAAGTCGGATTACCGCCACTTCGGGATCCGGGAAGCCGCCGGCGAGGGCCGCTCCGACGACGTCGCGTCGATCGCCGAGGTGACCCGGCGCCGGTTCCTGCGGCACCTGAGCGACCAGAGCGATCCGAATATGCTTTCGCCGGAGGGGAAAACGCGGCGGTTCGCCTATCCGCCAAACCTGTATGTCGTCGACGGCGGCGCCCCGCAAGTCAACGCCGCCAGCGCCGTGCTCGACGAGCTCGGCATCACCGATGTCGCCGTGATCGGCCTCGCCAAGCGGCTGGAAGAGGTGTGGGTTCCGTCCGAACCCGATCCCGTCATCATGCCCCGCAACAGCGAGGGTCTTTTCCTGCTGCAACGGATCCGTGACGAGGCGCATCGCTTCGCGATCACCTACCATCGCAGCAAGCGATCCAAGCGAATGACTGCATCCGCACTGGATTCGGTGCCAGGATTGGGAGAGCATCGCCGCAAGGCGCTGGTAACCCATTTCGGATCGATAGCCCGCCTCAAGGAGGCCACCGTCGACCAGATCACCGCGGTTCCCGGCATCGGTGTCGCCACTGCCACCGCCGTCCTGGAGGCGCTGCGACCTGAGAAGTCCGGAGTCGCCGAATGACAGGCCCGGGTGAGTTCACCGATGGCCGCCCGTCGGACCCCACTGCCGGTATCGACGTCGTGCTGGTGACCGGATTATCAGGGGCCGGGCGGGGTACAGCTGCCAAGGTGCTCGAGGACCTCGGCTGGTACGTGGCCGACAACCTGCCGCCCCAGCTGATCACCCGCATGGTGGATTTCGGTTTGGCGGCGGGCTCGCGCATCACTCAGCTGGCGGTGGTCATGGATGTTCGATCGCGCGGGTTCACCGGCGATCTGGACTCGGTGCGCAACGAGCTGGCCACTCGCAACATCGCCCCGCGCGTGGTCTTCATGGAAGCCTCCGACGACATGCTGGTGCGCCGCTACGAGCAGAATCGCCGCAGCCACCCACTGCAGGGCGATCAGACGCTGGCCGAAGGCATCGCCGCCGAACGGCGGATGCTGGCTCCGGTCCGGGCGACCGCCGATCTGATCATCGACACGTCGACGCTGTCGGTGCGCGGCCTGCGGGAGAGCATCGAGCGCGCCTTCGGCAGCGACGTCAGCACGACCACCAGCGTCACCGTCGAATCGTTCGGCTTCAAGTACGGCCTGCCGATGGATGCCGACATCGTGATGGACGTGCGGTTCCTTCCGAACCCGCACTGGGTGGACGAGCTGCGTCCCCTCACCGGGCAGGATCCCGCGGTGCGTGAATACGTCCTGAGCCAACCCGGCGCGGCGGAGTTCCTCGACACCTACCATCGTTTGCTATCTCTGGTTGTCGACGGCTACCGCCGGGAGGGCAAGCGCTATATGACCGTCGCCATTGGCTGCACGGGGGGCAAGCATCGCAGCGTTGCGATCGCCGAGGCGTTGATGGCGCAGCTGAAGGCCCAGGAGGACGAAGCGCAACTGTCGGTGCGGGTGCTCCACCGCGATCTGGGCCGCGAATGAGCCACCCGGGTAACCAGGGCATCGTTGCGCTGGGCGGCGGACACGGCTTGTACGCGACGCTGTCCGCGGCCCGCCGGCTGACTCCGCACGTCACCGCCGTCGTGACCGTCGCCGATGACGGTGGATCGTCCGGGCGGCTGCGCAGCGAACTGAGCGTGGTGCCGCCGGGTGATCTGCGAATGGCATTGGCGGCGTTGGCATCTGACAGTCCGCACGGGCGGCTGTGGGCGACCATCATGCAGCACCGGTTCGGCGGCAGCGGCGCCCTGGCCGGGCATCCGATCGGCAACCTGATGCTCGCCGGCCTATCGGAGGTGTTGGCCGATCCGGTCGCCGCCCTCGACGAGCTCGGCCGCATCCTGGGCGTCAAGGGCAGGGTGCTGCCGATGTGCCCGGTCGCGCTGCAGATCGAGGCCGACGTGTCCGGACTCGAGGCGGACCCGCGGATGTTCCGGCAGATCCGGGGTCAGGTGGCGATCGCGACCACGCCGGGCAAGGTGCGACGGGTGCGGCTGCTTCCGTCGGATCCGCCGGCCACCCGGCAAGCCGTCGACGCGATCATGGCCGCCGACCTGGTGGTGCTGGGTCCCGGATCGTGGTTCACCAGCGTGATCCCGCATGTGCTGGTGCCCGGGCTCGCGGCGGCCCTGCGCGCCACCACCGCCCGCCGCGCACTGGTGCTCAATCTGGTGGCCGAACCGGGGGAGACGGCCGGCTTCTCGGTCGAGCGCCATCTGCACGTGCTCGCCCAGCACGCGCCGGGGTTCACCGTGCACGACATCATCATCGACTCCGAACGAGTGCCCAGCGAGCGGGAGCGCGAGCAACTACGCCGCACCGCAACACTGCTACAGGCCGAGGTCCACTTCGCCGACGTGGCCCGACCTGGTACACCTTTACATGATCCAGGCAAACTTGCGGCGGCCCTGGACGGGGTCCGAGCGGCCCACAAGGGGCCGGGGGTGCCTCCGATCACGGCTACCGCAGACATTCGGGTCGAAGGTGCAAGCTCACCGCCCGGTGGGACTGGACCGGCTGGCAGCGGACCAAGGGGTGACGACGCGTGGCGATGACGACTGAAGTCAAAGACGAACTGAGCCGCCTGATAGTGAAATCGGTCAGTGCGCGTCGCGCGGAAGTCACGTCGCTGCTGAGGTTCGCCGGCGGGCTGCACATCGTCGGCGGCCGGGTGGTCGTCGAGGCCGAGGTGGACCTGGGCAACGTCGCGCGGCGCCTGCGTAAGGACATCTTCGAGCTGTACGGCTACAACGCCGTCGTGCATGTGTTGTCGGCCAGCGGGATTCGCAAGAGCACCCGGTATGTGCTGCGGGTGGCCAACGACGGTGAGGCGCTGGCGCGTCAGACCGGGCTGCTCGACAATCGCGGGCGTCCCGTGCGCGGTCTGCCGGCGCAGGTCGTGGGCGGCAGCGTCGGCGACGCCGAAGCCGCATGGCGTGGAGCTTTTTTGGCGCACGGCTCGCTGACCGAGCCCGGCCGTTCGTCGGCGCTGGAGGTCAGCTGCCCGGGCCCGGAGGCCGCGCTGGCACTGGTCGGCGCAGCGCGCCGGCTGGGGGTCGGCGCGAAGGCCCGCGAGGTGCGTGGCGCCGACCGGGTGGTGGTGCGCGACGGCGAGGCGATCGGCGCGCTGCTGACCCGGATGGGCGCCCAGGACACCCGGCTGGTCTGGGAGGAGCGCCGGATGCGGCGGGAGGTGCGGGCGACGGCCAACCGGCTGGCCAACTTCGACGACGCCAACCTGCGCCGCTCCGCGCGGGCCGCGGTCGCCGCAGCCGCCCGGGTGGAACGGGCCCTCGAGATCCTCGGCGACACCGTTCCCGATCATCTGGCCTCGGCGGGCAAACTGCGCGTCGAGCACCGGCAGGCCTCACTCGAGGAGCTCGGCCGGCTCGCTGACCCGCCCATGACGAAAGACGCTGTGGCGGGCCGCATTCGGCGGTTGCTGTCGATGGCCGATCGCAAGGCGAAGATCGACGGGATCCCGGACACCGAGTCCGCGGTGACACCCGATCTGCTCGAGGACGCCTAGCCCCCCGGTTTTGTTTGCCATAGCTCCGCGCCGTCGGCAGGGGAGGGCTACGGTCGGGGCATGAAGCGGCTTTCGAGTGTTGATGCGGCGTTTTGGTCCGCGGAAACTGCCGGCTGGCATATGCACGTCGGCGCCTTGGCCATCTGCGACCCCACCGATGCGCCCGAGTACAGCTTTGCGCGCCTGCGCGAGCTGATCATCGAGCGACTGCCGGAATTGCCGCAACTGCGATGGCGGGTCACCGGGGCGCCGCTGGGGCTGGACCGGCCGTGGTTCGTCGAGGACGAGGAACTCGACGTCGACTTCCACATCCGCCGCATCGGCGTCCCGGCGCCGGGCGGCCGGCGCGAGGTCGACGAGTTGGTGGGCCGGCTGATGTCCTACAAGCTGGACCGGTCGCGACCGCTCTGGGAGCTGTGGGTGATTGAGGGCGTCAAGGGTGGGCGGATCGCGACGCTGACCAAGATGCATCACGCCATCGTCGACGGGGTCTCCGGTGCCGGGTTGGGCGAAATCCTGTTGGATGTCACGCCCGAACCGCGGCCGGCGAACACGGAGACGGTGGGATCGCTGGTGGGCTTCCAGCTTCCGGGCCTGGAGCGGCGCGCGCTGGGCGCGCTCTACAACGTGTGGGTCAAGACGCCGTTCCGGATCAGCAGGCTGGTGGAGCAGACCGTGCGCCAACAGATCGCCGCCCTGGGCGTCACGAAGAAGCCGCCCCGCTTCTTCGATGCGCCCAAGACCCGCTTCAACGCCACGGTGTCGCCACACCGGCGGATCACCGGCGTCCGCGTCGAGCTGGACCGGGTCAAGGCCGTCAAGGACGCCTTCGACGTCAAGCTCAACGACGTCGTGCTCGCGCTGGTGGCGGGTGCTGCCCGCGCATACCTGCAGAAGCGCGACGAGCTGCCGGCCAAACCCCTGATCGCACAGATCCCGGTCTCGACCCGCACCGACGAGTCCAAAGGTGACGTCGGCAACAAGATCAGCTCGATGACCGCATCGCTGGCCACCGACATCGAGGATCCCGCCGAGCGGCTGCGGGTCATCCACGAAAGTACCCAGAGCGCAAAGGAAATGGCCAAGGCGCTGTCGGCGCATCAGATCATGGGGCTCACCGAGACGACACCGCCGGGATTGCTGCAGCTGGCCGCCCGCGCCTACACCGCGAGCGGGCTGTCGCACAACCTCGCGCCGCTCAACCTGGTGGTGTCCAACGTCCCCGGACCGACGATGCCTCTCTACATGGCAGGCGCGAAGCTGGAATCGCTGGTGCCCCTCGGGCCGCCGGTCATGGACATCGCCCTGAACATCACCTGCTTCTCCTACGGCGACAGCCTGGACTTCGGCTTCGTCACGACGCCCGAGGTCGCCAGTGACATCGACGAGATGGCCTACGCCATCAAGACGGCGCTCACCGAACTCGAAGGCGCCGCGGGGCTGGGCAGCTAGCCGCTCGGGGGCGGGTTCGTCGCGTAGACCCAGGACAGGAACCGGGCGATCGCCTCGGCGGACTGATGCGCCCGCGGCGAGCTGAAGATGTCGAAAGCATGTTGGGCGTGCGGCAATTCGGCGTAGGGCACGGGCGCCTTGGACACCGACCGCAACTGCTCGACGAACTCGCGCGCCTCGCCCACCGGAATCAGTGAGTCGTCGGTGCCGTGCAGGACGAAGAACGGCGGCGCGTCGGCCCGCACGTCCCGGATCGGCGACGCGTCGATGAACACGTCGCGGTGGGTGGCCAAAGTCCGCTTCACCACTAACTTTTCGAGCAGCTCCACGAATTCGCGACGGCCCTCGCCCTCGGTCGTGAACCAGTCGTAGCGCCCGTAGATCGGCACGGCCGCAACCACGGACGTGTCGGCGTCCTCGAAACCCGGCTGGAACTTCGGGTCGTTCGGCGTCAGTGCCGCCAGCGCACAGAGGTGGCCGCCGGCCGACTCGCCGGTCATCGCGACGAAGTTCGGGTCACCGCCGTAGTCGGCGATGTTCTCCTTGACCCAGGCCAGCGCCCGTTTGACGTCGACGATGTGGTCTGGCCAGGTGTGGCGCGGCGCGACCCGGTAGCCGATCGATACGCAGACCCAGCCGCGGGCGGCCAGGTGGCTCATCAGCGGATAGGCCTGCGGCCGCCGCATCCCGATCATCCAGGCGCCGCCGGGGACCTGCAGCAGCACCGGCGCCTTGCCGTCGCGCGGCAGATCGCGGAGGCGCCAGATGTCGGCCATGTTCGCGCGGTGCGGGCCGTAGGAGACGACGTTCTTTTTCTCGACGTAGCGCCGGCGCGCCATCGTGTTGCGCAGCGGCAGGTTGCGCCGTCCCCTGCGGGTGGGCTGGGTGGGCAGCTTGGCCAGTTCGTCGGCGTAGTCGGGGCCGAGTTGTTCGCGCAGGCCCGCCTCCAGCACGGGGCCGGGGGTGGTGACACCGCGGTAGCGGATCACCCCGAGCAGCGCCCAGGACGCGGCCGTCAGGCCGAGTGCGACCTTGCCCCGCCGACCGGCGAAGTCGCCGCGCCTGCCGCGGCGCAGCACATCCAGCAGTGACGCCGTGAAATACAGACCCGGCACCTCCGACGTCGGCCAGCCGAACCAGAACACCAGGATGGTGCTGTAGCCCTTGCGGGCCAGCGGGCGAAACCCGTTGGCGGCGTTGGCAAGTTCGAGCGCCGCGCGCGCCACCGGCCGGGGGCGGCGCAGCGTCTTGATCAGGTCACGCCTCATGCGCCGGTGACCCGTGATTGCAATTCGCTGCGCAGGATCTTGCCGGTGCT
>NZ_JAFAUS010000458.1 GCF_019243155.1 Mycobacterium sp. | reverse complement strand
GCCGTTGGACGGACCTGACGACGCACTGTCCCACAGCCCGGTTGCGCTGCGGCAAGTAGCGGATCCCGAACTCCTGCATGACGATTGGGTGATCACCCGACCCCGGTTGACCGGCATCTGCGGCTCGGACTCCAAGCAGATCTTGCTGGACTTCGGCGAGGGTGACAGCGACAACGCGCTCTCAGCGTTCTGTTCGTTTCCTCAGGTCATGGGCCACGAGGTGGTCGCCGACGTGATAAAGCTGGGCCCCAGGGCGCGCGGACTCGAGGTCGGCCAGCGTGTGGTGCTCAACCCGTGGCTGTCCTGCGGGCCGCGGGGCATCGAGCCGCCGTGCCCGTTGTGCCAAAGCGGCGACTACAGCCTGTGCTGGAGCTTCTGCGACGGCGACATTAAACCCGGCATCCATACCGGGGTCTCGGCCGATGTGACCGGGGGCTATGCCGAGTTGATGCCGGCTCACGACAGCATGCTGTTCGCAGTGCCCGAATCAGTGCCCGACGAGTTGGCGGTGTTCGCCGACCCGTTTTCAGTATCACTACACGCGATTACCCGCCATCCGCCACCGCGATCGGGCCGGGTCCTGGTGTACGGGGCGGGCTCGCTGGGGCTGTGTGCGGTGGCGATTCTGCGCGCCCTCTATCCGGACGTCGCGGTCGCGGTGGTGGCGCGTTTCGACACGCAGGCTGAGTTGGCCCGCCGGTTCGGCGCCGCCGTTGTACTGGCGCACGAGCCGCGGCTGGCAATCGTCGAAGAGCTGGTGAACTGGGGCGGCGGCCGACTGTGGCAGCCACTGCGCGGATTGCCGATGGCTCACCCGGGCGCCGTCGACGTGGTCTACGACACCATCGGCAAGCCGGAAACGTTCGAGGTGGGCGTGCGGGTGCTGGCCTCGCGGGGGACGCTGGTGAAGGCCGGCGTGCATGCCCCCGGCCGCTGGGAGTGGAGCCCGCTGTATTTCAAAGAGATCGCTCTCGTAGGCTCCAACGCGTTCGGCGTCGAGGAACTCGACGGCCAGCGCAAGCATGCGATCGAGCACTATTTGGATCTGGTTGTCGACGATCGAATTGATCTGCGTCTGATGCTGACTCACACCTTCGGGTTAGACCATTGGCGTGACGCATTCCTGACTATCGCTGACCAGCGCGGTAGCGGCGCGGTGAAAGTAGCTTTCGACCAGCGCTGAAACCGAATCGAGTGTGAGCTGACGGTCTTCAGTGTGCAACCAGGGCGGGAAAATGGGGGCGGGCTCAAGTGATGGCTGCAACACCTGATCGAGAGGTGTTGGTGCTGTATGGGTTGGCAGACGGGGTTTCGGGGCGATGGTGTTCATTTGGATGTTGAGTCCGCGGCGTTGGTGCGGGAGAAGTTCTGGGAGGCGCTGAGGTCAGGGCTTTCCCCGACGGCTGCAGCGACGGTGGTTGGGGTGGCGGGGCCGACGGGCCGCAAGTGGGCCCGGGCCGCGGGGTATCAGACCAATCCGAAGCACTACGGCACCCGTTATTCGGCGCAGGTCCGCGACGTGTTTTGGGCGGTGCTGCGCTCGGGTGTGACGCCGCCGCAGGCCGCGGTGGCCGCAGGTGTGTCGCTGCACACCGCTCTGCGTTGGATCGCACACGCTGGCTACGTGCCACGAACACCTATCTGTGCTGATCAAGAGCCCGACACCACAGCGTCGCGGTCCATGTCTTTTACCGAACGCTGCCGGTTAGAAGAGCTGCTGGAGGTGGGGTATTCGCAGGCCAGCGCCGCCCGCCTGCTCAAGCGAGACCGGTCGATGATTAGCCGGGAGAAGCGCCGGGGCGCGACCGGCTGCGGCTACCGCGCCCGAGTCGGCCAAGACGCCATTGAGGCGGCCCGCGCCCGCCCCAAGCCGCGCAAGCTGGAGACCAACTCAGTGCTGCTAGCCGAGGTTGTGCAACGCTTGGAACGGCGGCACAGTCCCGAGCAGATCGCGGGGCGGCTGCGCGAGGATTTCCCCGACGATCCGGAGATGTGGGTGTCCCACGAGACGATCTATCAGGCCATGTACGTCCAGCCCCGCGGGGAACTGGCCCGAGAGGTCAAGACCGCGCTGCGCACCAAACGCACCCGACGAAAACCTCAGGGCCGCAGCACAACCGACAGTCGTGGCCATATCAAGGACATGATCAATATCAGCGAGCGGCCGGCCGAAGCCGACGACCGCGCCATCCCCGGACACTGGGAGGGAGACTTAATCATCGGCAAAGAGCAAGCCTCTCAGATCGGCACTTTGGTCGAGCGAACTACCGGGTTCGTGATGTTGTTGCACCTACCCGCTGATCGCAGCGCCGCCACCGTCGCCGCCGCCATGACCGAGGCCATCCCGAAGATTCCCGAAGTGCTGCGGCTCTCCCTAACCTGGGATCAAGGCAAGGAAATGGCGCTGCACACCAAGATCACCGAGGCCACCGGCTTGCCGATCTACTTCTGCGATCCGCACAGCCCGTGGCAGCGCGGCTCCAACGAAAACACCAACGGCCTGCTGCGCCAGTACTTCCCGAAGGGAACCGACCTGTCCTTCCACGGCCCCGGAATCCTCGACAACGTCGCCGCCGAACTCAACGCCCGACCCCGCAAACGCTTCAAATGGCGTACCCCCGCTGAAGAACTCCACCGACTACTCTCAGACCCGTCCACATTTGTTGCAGCGACCGCCTGAATCCGCCCGCGACATCTCCGACCTGGACTCACACTCGACGCCCTAGATTCACACTCGATTGGGGTGGGTGCGCCAGTCGCGAACGCGCGGCCATTGGGTTCCCCCAAAGCCATCGGAAAAACGCCAAGTCGGGTCGGCCGCCCGACGGCGCTGCGCTAAGGCGCCGCGCCGGCGGGTAATAGCTGCCGCCGGGGCGGCCGAAGTG
>NZ_JAFAUS010000456.1 GCF_019243155.1 Mycobacterium sp. | reverse complement strand
ATGGGGAAGATCATGCCCCGCGCCGAGGAATGGGCTGTGTCGATGTCCCAGCCGAAGCCGCGCAGGTTTTCGCCCGCAATCGCCGGATAGTGCGGAGCGAGAAGCGGATCCGTCGTGTTCGGTCTCGTTGCCAAGGCCGCTCGGGCGGCGGCATTGGCCGCCTCGAGTTGGTGCGCACTGTGTCCCGGCTGCTGCGGACTAATCATCGCCTCCGAAGTTGTTTGCATCAACGGGAATTCGCTGGGCCGGCCCGCGAGCCGATCAAGTAGGGCCTGCGCAAAGACGCTGACATCATGTGCTGTCGAGAACACGCCTGCATGCCCGGCGACGCCACCCATCCGTCGCGCCGTCGTGTCCTGCACGGTTCCCCTAAGCAGGTGATCCAGATCGGGATTCTTGCCCGGGTCACCCCGGCCCTCTTCGTCGCGGGCCGTAGGTGCGATGCGTGGCAGAAGGCCGGTGTCCCAGGTGCCCGCGGGGCAAGGGCCCGGCGGCCGGTCCGTCGGCGTGGGGGCCCAGGCGATCGCGGATCCGATGGTCGTATGCGGACCGCATGCCTTCGCCACGGGCAAGTAGCGGGTGTCCGCCATGCCGAGCGGCTCGAAGACATGGCGCTGGACGTACACGTCGAGGGCCTCCCCCGTCACCTTTTCGATCAGCGCGCCAAGCAGGATGAAGTTGATGTCGGAATAGCGGAAACCATCGCCGGGCGCCGATTCCAGCGGTGTCGTCAGCGCACGGTGAATGCCCTCTGATTTATCGGGTCCGTCCAGGCCCCAGGGGTCACCCAGATTGACGTCGCCCGGTAAGCCCGAGGTGTGTGTGAGCAACATGCGAAGCGTCACCGCGGCACGGCGTGCGTCGTTGGCGGCGTTGAACTCTGGCAGGTACTGCTGCACCGGGTCGTCGAACTGGACCTTGCCCTGTTCGTAGAGCTGCATGACGACGGTCGCCGTTCCGAGGATCTTGGTCAGCGACGCCAGGTCGAAGATCGTGTCCTCGGTCATCGGCTCTGCGGCTGCGGGCAATCCATCCAACCCGGGTTCGTCCGCGAGCTTGCGCAAGCCATACGCCTGATGAAATGCGATCTTGCCGCCATGCCCGACCACAGCCACCGCGCCGGGCAGCTTGTTTGCCGCGATCGCGTTGTTGATCAGCTTGGAGACTTCGGCGAAACCAGGCGCGGGAGGGGGTTCTGGCGTGGGAGCGGGTTCTGGTGTGGGAGCCGCGGTCGGCGCCGACGTCGCCCGTGCGCCGTTGCTGAGTGCCGGGTGTGCGCCACCCCCATGTGAGCAGGCCGCAACGAGTGCAAGAAAGGCGGTTCCAACGGCAACCGCCGTTCGCAGTGGTTTACCGACAAAGCTGCTGGGCGTCATCCCGCCATGATGCTGGGTCCGGCGTAGCGGCTTGTCAAGGCCGAGTTTCGAACCCCTAGGTCTTGGCCTTTGCCGGCACGAGGTCTTCCGTCAGGGCCTCGTCGGCGAGGTCTTCGAGTTCTTTACCTTTAGTCTCCGGCCCCAGCAGGTAACCCACCAGCGTCAGAACCCAGAGACCGGCGAGTGCCAGGTACGGCGTTTCCAGCCCGTAATGCGTTATGCCCCAACCGACAATGGTCGGGGCGGCGATGGAGACGACGCGGCCGCCGCCGACGGCGATGCCGAAACCGGTGCCGCGCAAGACAGTTGGGAAAAGCTCGGAGACATAGGTGTCACCCACCCCCCACAGCCAGCCGAGGGTGGCTATGGCGATCGCACCGAAAACCAGGTATCTGTCCAGTGAGTGCGAAGTGGCGGCCAGGATGGTCGAGACGAACTCGATGACGCCGGCGAGAATCGCCGAGGGACGTCGACCCACCCAATCCGCGAGCGCCGTCCCCAGATAGACGAAGACGACCTGCAGCAGGAAGAACAAGAGCGCGTAGCGGATCGCGTCGATTGAGGACGCGTGGAACCTCTTCACGATGTACGTCGTCAAGAAGACCGTCACGCCCCAGTAGCCGACCGCGTTGGCGGTGTAGATGAGCCAGCCGGAGATGAGTCGTCGCCGCACGCCGGGCAGCTTCCAAAGGCGGGGTTTCGCGGTTCCCCGCACCACTTTGGTCTGTACGTCGGTGTAGCGGTGCGACTCCGTGATGCCGCGCCGGACAAGGAACAAGATGATGGCTGGGACGATCGCCACGATGAACGCGGATTGCCAGCCGAAATGCGGGACCAAGACCAGCGCGACAGCCGCGGCGAGGACGTAGCC
>NZ_JAFAUS010000429.1 GCF_019243155.1 Mycobacterium sp. | reverse complement strand
CTGTGTGTCTCGATATGTCTGCAGAAAGTCATGACCGGATCGCGGCGATGTACGAGACGATTGCCGAGCGCACCTCTAATGCGGACGAATGCCGGGAGTGCGCGAGTCGTCACCGCGCGTTGGCGCGGGAGGACCGGCAGAGAGCCGCGGAGTTGCGCCCTGCGTGCGCCGAGGAGTAAGGCTATGCCGAGGTAGGTGTCGCCCTAGGAGGCAGCTGCTTAACCGGAGTGGCCTGTAGGGGCACCGACCCCCGGATCGGCGTCTTGACGACATCGGCCGGCAGGCTTGCGCGGGGTCGTTTCAGACGCTACCGGTGACGGCTGAATTGAACACCCCGGCTCGATTGGTGAAGAAGGCCATCTCCCGTCGGGCGTCCTGTGCTGGAGTTCTAGTCTTCCCAGAGCAGTGCTAAACAGCTGGTGAATGTGACGGGCCGTCCCCCGAGAGAGCGCAGGGACGGCCCGATCAACTGTTCAGACGCCGAGAGCGCCGATCCGGTTCGGGTGCCCGCAGAGGCAATTGCCGCACACTCGTTGGGCGTGCGCAAGGATGACGCGCGCTAGTTGTGCGCCGGCTCCCGCTTGGTCAGGTCAACAACTTTCGCGGCGGAGGCGCTTGTCTTGACTGCCATAGCAGTTCTCCGTCAGCGCATCAGCCACGACGATGGCGCGGTAGATGCACGAAGTAGATCACCGTAGACAAATCAGTGCCAGTGCTGGTCGCCCGGGTTTCCGTTTTGCCAGTGGTCATGGTCGCCGGGGTTTTGCCAGTGTTGGTCACCTTGCCAGTGGTCGTCGTAGTCGCCATTGTGCCAGTGGTCCCGGTCGCGGCCGTCGCCGTCGTAGAAGTGGTCGTCATGGCAGCGGCCCCAGTCCCAGTTGCCGCCCCAGCCACCGTCCCATTGCTGGCCGGGGCACCAGTGATAAGTAGGCGGTGGAGCGATGGGCTGGGCCTCGGCGACTGCAGCCGCCCCCAGACCCGCGAGTCCCAAACCGCTGGTCAATGCCAACGATGATGTTGCAATTCGCATGATGTTTCTCATGCGGGCTCGGTTACCCGGTTTCGAGCAAGTCTTGCACAGCAGAACCTGTGAATGAGTTAGGTAATGGTATTTGCTCGGCGGCATAACCATGGCACTGGGCCGGATAGCGGGGATATCAGCCGTGTGACCTTCGCGAACCGCCCCGCCGAACGTGGCAACTCAACGCTCGCGAATTGGCGGGCGCGAGTCCGCCCTACCTGTTCGAAGGCTGGACGACGACTCGGCATGGAATCTGGTTCAGCCGCGTCTGGTCGGCAGACTGGTCCCGAGTCCCGACAACTCTCAGGTCGTGAACTCACCGTTTTCTCGGGTCTGGGCAACAGGGGGCCTCCCGGCGTACAAATGGCCTCTGACCGCAAGAATGCTGGTGCGCGATACTGGGATTGAACCAGTGACCTCTTCCGTGTCAGGGAAGCGCTCTCCCGCTGAGCTAATCGCGCCGGGGGTCAAAACTGGAGGTGGAGACGGGAATCGAACCCGTGTGCACGGCTTTGCAGGCCGTTGCCTCACCACTCGGCCACTCCACCGCTGGGATTAATGCCACTTGCACCTTCGAGCGGATGACGGGATTCGAACCCGCGACCCTCACCTTGGCAAGGTGATGCGCTACCAACTGCGCTACATCCGCGCGCCACGGACGAGATCGTCGTCCGGTGCGAAGCACGACGATAGTCCACGTGAGCGGGCACATACAAATTTCTTGGTACGGATCGTGTCTAGGCTATCGCCCTGACTTATGACGCGCTGTGGTCGGTACTCTCGAGGTCTGGCCCATGCTAGTCTTCGACGTCGTTCGCCTCTCGGCGCCGGTCCCGTGGCTCAGTGGAAGAGCGTCCGCTTCACACGCGGAAGGTCGCTGGTTCGATCCCAGCCGGGACCACCAGGAGCAGTATCTGCGAGCTAAGCGGTGGCGAGCACATGATTCCTGGCCATCCAGTTGTCGATATGGCCCATGGTCACGGGTAACGCGGCCCCGGAGAACACCATGTGGTCGGACCGGGGGATCTCGACGTAGGTGCCTTGTCGATACCGAGCCGCGGTCTGGCGGGCGATCGCGGTTGGCACCATCCGATCGCAATCTGCCCCTATCGCGAGCACAGGGGTGGTGACGGCCGCGAAATCGACAACGGTGGCCTTTGAAAGCCTTGGCAGAGCAGCGAACAGTTCGCATACATAGCGCCCGGATTCGCAGACCAGACCGGCATAGATCTCCCGGGCGACGTCGTCGGTCTGGGTGTTGGCGATCCAGCGCCGAAACTGCTCGAACGTGGGGATGCGCCACGGCTTGGACCACGCACGCGGCCACAACAAGTGCGGCAGCGTCGCGCGAACGGACGTGAGGCTGGCACCGAAGATGCCCGCCGCCGGTGCGGGGCATGCTGCCACCACGCCGGCGTGGCGGGTGCGCGCGGCGACCAGCTGTGCCAGCAGTCCGCCCATCGAGTGACCTATCAGAAGCGGTGGGGAATCCAGCGAATTCACGAATGCCACCAAGTCGTCGGTGTAGTCGCGAAGGCTGAGCGAGGCGACCTTCATCGCGCCCTCGCGCAGGGGCAGTTCGTGGTAGCGCAACGTCGGGGCGTGTGCGGTGTAGCCACGCGCTTCGAAGGCGGCGCGGACGTCGGTCCACACCTCCCCACGGCACCACGAGCCGTGAATTAGAACGACATGCCTGGCCTCGGACATGAGACCCTCCGGACCGATTGCCGTCACGGCATCACCTCCGCCAAGGCGATATGTCCTTCGAAGCCAAGCGTTTTCGCCATCTCGCGATAGCGATCCCGGAACTGCCGATAGGTCGCGGCATCGTCGCGTGCCCGCGCCATCAGTGCCCGCAGTCGCAGCAGCGGAACCTCGAACAGGACATAGCCGGGGTCGATCGGCTCCGCCGCGAGTCGGTCGATCGCCGCTTGCGCCTCCTCGAGGTCGGTGCTAGTACCGCGCTGCAGCAGCGATTCGACCAAGACTCTGACGGCCTCTCCGAGGGAGAGCGCATCGCCTGCGTCGAACGTGTAGTCGACGACCGCGCGTGCCAACTCGATGGCACCGGCGACATCGCCGGTTCTTGCTTTCTCCTTTGCGATCTCGGTGTCGACAGTCCGCACAACGTTTTCGGCGTACCCATGTCGCACGTTGGCTTCACGAAACTCGGCGAGCAGCGCGAAGCCGTCCGCGCGTTGGGAACCGCCCTGTTTGATGAGGACGAGGCCGCGACTCACCCGGGTGCCGTCCAACTGGAAGTCATCGCCGGAATGCTCGGCCATCTTCATCGCTTCGGCGCTGTCCCGTTCAGCCGTCGCGTCGGGGAGCAACACCCCGGCATGAGCGGCGAAGCGGTACTTGTACAAGACAGGGACCATCAGCGAAATTGGGGCCACGCTGCGGATCATCGCGGTCGCCTGGTCGAGGTCTTCCCTCCAGCCCGGAAGGCCGAGGCAATATCGAGAGCTGCCGCGCATGAGCAACGCCGCCGCCAGCGGTGATGTGACGGCGCCCAGAGCGCCCTTGGTGGGATCGCCGTCGGCCAGGTCGACGACGCGCTGCGCCAAGCGCAAACTTTCGGCTGCGTGGCCTGCAAACCACATGGCACTGCTCGCGAGCAACATCATCGTCATCGGCGGATCGGCCAGCGACTCAATCAGGCGGGTGCAGTCCGCCGCGCACCGCGCCGCTTCCCGGTAGCGGTTGTGGAATACCAGCGTGGTCATCAGCCCGCCCATGCCGATCGCCAGCGACACCGTGTCGCCCGCGGCGCTGCAGAGGTCACGCAATTCGTCGAAGCCGACGTCGGTAATGCTGCCGGCAACGCGAACGTTGTTCATGCACAACAGAGTTCGCGGGGCGATGCGCATCGGTGGCCGAGCGGGGTCATCGTCGGGCAGCCGGTCGGCGACCGTCCGGGCCCGTGTCCAGCTGTTGCGCGCGGCCCTGATATCGCGGACTTGCGCCCACGCCCCGGCGCGCATGTGCCAGCCGAACGCGGTGCGCAGGTCATCGGCGGCCTCGAAATGCTCGGCGATCAGCGCCGCCTTTTCGTCCAGCGAGTCCGAGTGGCTTTGTGCGATCGCGGTTGCCAGGCGCCGATGCAGTTCGACGCGGTCGGCCTTCAGCAGCGTTTCGTAAGCGACGGTCCGGATCAGCGGGTGGTGGAAGGCGTATTCGGCGTGCGGAGTGAACCGTATCTGGTCGACGAGTTCGGCGGAGATCAGCTCGTCCATCTCAGCCAGACCATCGAGCAACGCCAATTGGTCTGCAGCAAAACGTAATCCGATTACCGCCGCGGCATTCAGAGTCTGCTTGGCGGCGGCCGCGAGCCGGTCGATACGCGCGGCGATGGTGGCCTGCAGGGTCGCAGGCACAGCGGCATCGGCATGATCGACCTGGCAGAGATAATTCCCACGCGCTCCGGTCAGCACGCCCCGCTCCGCCAAATCCCGCACCAACTCCTCGACGAAAAACGGATTGCCGGCGGCCCGTTCGGCGATTACGGTGGCCAAGCCGCCGATTGATATGTCCGACCCCAGCAGCCCGGCAACCAGTGCCGCGGTCTCCGAATCGCTCAGCGGGTCTAGGGCGATTCGCTGCGCGCCGGGCACCTGGCTCAGTGCTCCCCGGTATTCGGGACGGTAGGTGGTCAGCACCAGCGACTGCGTCTGCGGGATCACGGTAGCGAAGCCGGCGATCATCGACTCGCTCGCCTCATCGATCCAATGGGCGTCCTCGACGACGTAGACAGCCGGGGCATCGCGGGCCAACGAGGCTGCGTTCACCATCGCGGTCAGCCTGCGCCGGCGGGCATCCGGATCGACCGAGGCCAGCGCCGCCTCAGGGTCGGCGATGCCCAGCAAGTCCTCCAATAGCAGCACGTCCTCCGGGTCGGCATCTCGGAATTGAGCCCGTACCGCCGTGCGGGCGGCCGAATTGTCGAGGCCTCGAACGCCGGTGACGGCACGTAGTAAGGCCGCCACGACGCGG
>NZ_JAFAUS010000493.1 GCF_019243155.1 Mycobacterium sp. | reverse complement strand
GCGCCGACGGCGTGCAGCCGGGCGACCGTGTCGCAGTGCGCTACCCGGCGGGCCTCGACTGGGTGCTGGCGTTCTGGGGCATTGTGATGGCCGGCGGTATCGCGGTGGCCGTCAATACGCGGTCCGCGCGACCGGAGGTCGAGTTCGTGCTGTCCGACTCCGGCGCCCGGGTGGATCTGGACCCGGACACCCCACTGCCCGACGGAGCGCCCTACGTCACCGAGAAACTCGGCCGCTCAGATACAGCCGCGCTGTTCTACACCTCGGGCACCACCGGTCATCCGAAGGGCGTGCCGACCACCCACGAAGCTTTCCTGACCAACACCGAGAACGCGATCCGATGCCTCGAGCAGCCAAGAGATCTCGGCGAGGCGATGCGCACCCTCATCTCGGTGCCGCTGTTCCATGTGACCGGCTGCAACTCACAGCTGTTGGCCGCTACCCGTCTCGGGGGAGCGTCGGTGATCATGCCGGCGCTGAACCTCGACGGGCTGATCGGGGCTCTGACCGCCGAGCGGATCTCGGTGCTGGTCACCGTCCCGGCGATCTACTCGTTGATGTTGCGGCACAGTGGTTTCCCCGATGTCGACGTTTCCGGGGTCCGGTGGGTCGGGTACGGTGGCGCCCCGATCGCCCCGTCGCTGGTGCGCTCGGTGAAAAACGCGTTCCCGCAAGCCACGGTGTTCAACGGCTACGGCATGACGGAGACGGCGTCGTTGATGACCGTGCTGCCCGATCGCGACGCCGTCGAGCACGCCGACTCGGTGGGCTATGCGGTCCCCTCGGTGGACCTCGGTCTCGTCCCGTTCGTGGGTGACGAACCCGGTGTGGGGGAGTTGGTCGCGCGCGGTGCCAATGTGACTGCCAGCTACTGGAATCGGCCCGAGGCCACGGCAATCACTTTTGCCGACGGTTGGCTGCATACCGGCGACGTGGTGCGAGTCGACGACGCGGGACGGGTGCACATCGTCGATCGGCTCAAGGACATCATCAACCGCGGCGGTGAGAACGTGTCCAGCGTCGAGGTTGAGGCCGTGCTGCTCGGGGCGCCGAACGTCGCGGACGCCTGTGTGCTGGCGGTACCCGACGATGTCATGGGGGAGAAAGTGGGCGCGGTGCTGTTCGGCGGTGGCGACGACATCGACGTGCCGGCGGTCGTTGAGCACTGCCGCGGGCAGCTGGCCGACTTCAAGATTCCGCAATACGTCACGGTGGTGGACAGCGCCCTGCCGCGCAACGCCGGCGGCAAGCTACTCAAGGGCACACTCCGTGAGCAGGTGCGGTGGGGAGACCAGCTGCGATGAGTACGGTGCTGATCGCCAACCGTGGTGAGATCGCGCTTCGAATCATCCGCACGGCAATCGAACTGGGCGAGCGAACGATCGCGGTCTACGCCGAAGACGACGCCGACAGCCCACATGTGCATGCGGCCGACGAAGCGATCGGCCTTCCCGGAGCGGGGCCGCAGGCTTACCTGGACTGCTCCGCCATACTGGCCGCAGCGAAAAGCTCCGGCGCGGAGGTGGTCCATCCCGGCTACGGATTCCTCAGCGAGAGAGCGGAATTCGCGCAAGCGTGCGCGGACGCGGGGTTGACGTTCGTGGGGCCGGACGCCGGCGTGCTCAAGACGTTCGGCAACAAGTCCTCGGCTCGGGCGGCCGCGGTGACGGCCGGGGTTCCGGTGCTGCCGGCCACCGAGGGGCCGAGCAGCGTGGATGACGTGCGCGCCTTCTTCGCCGCGCACGACGGCGGGATCATGATCAAGGCGCTCGCCGGCGGCGGCGGGCGCGGCATGCGCAAGGTGCACAGCGCCGAACAGATCGACAGCGCCTACCAACTGTGTGCGGCCGAAGCCAAACTGGGCTTCGGCGATCCGGCGTTGTTCGCCGAGGCGCTGCTCGAAGACGCGCGGCACATCGAAGTGCAAGTCGTCGCCGCACCGGCCAGACACCAAACCCACGCGCTCGCCCTCGGCGACCGGGACTGCAGCATTCAGCGGCGATATCAGAAGCTCATCGAAATCGCGCCGGCCCAGGCGCTTTCGGATGGCCTGCGCCGCAAGCTGCACCAGGCCGCGGTCCGGCTGTGCGCGCGGGTGGGCTTGCGCGGGCTGGCTACGGTCGAATTCCTGGTCACCGGTGAGGAATTCGTCTTCCTCGAAGTCAACCCGCGAATTCAGGTAGAGCACACGATCACCGAGGAGACTACCGGATTCGATCTGGTGGCCGTCCAGTTGGCCATCGCCGGCGGCGCTTCCTACTACCAACTGGGGCTACCGTCGGCAATCGCTTCCGATGGCACCGAGGTGATCGGCGAGCCGGCCGCGCAGCGGGGCATCGCGATTCAGGCCAGGGTCAACATGGAAACCTTCGGCCCCGACCACACCGTCCTGCCCGCTGCGGGCACGCTGACCGTGTTCTCCCCGCCGAGCGGTCCCGGGGTGCGCGTCGACACCTACGGCCGCGCGGGGCTGACCGCGAGCCCGCAGTACGACTCGCTGCTGGCCAAGGTCATAGCGCATGTGCACGGACAGTCGGCGCGCAGCGCGGTGCGCAAGGTCCGCACCGCCCTCGCCGAGTTCAGCATCGAGGGCATCGCAACGAACATTCGATTCCTGCGCGAGTTGCTCTCCGAGGAGCAAGTCGAATCCGGTTGGGCCAGCACGGGTTTCCTCGATGAGAAGCTCCCCGAGCTGACCGCGGCGGCGTTGTCGCATCAGCACGATGTCCGCGTCGAGGCCGTCGAACTGTTCCCCGGGGAAGACGTGCTGCGCTCGCAACTGGCCGGCACCGTCATCGAGGTGGCCTCCGAGGACGCTGATTTCGGTGCGGGTAGCCAGCTGGTCGTGCTCGAGGCGATGAAGATGCAGCACGTGCTCGTCGCGCCGGACGCGCTGCGGACCGTCCGGATATTGGTGGCACCCGGACAGGTGGTGGGGACCGGAGACCCGCTGCTGGTGTTCACCCGCACAGGATCCGGCGCCGATGGTCACTCCGCCGCGGCGACGGAGGATCTCGACCAGTCACGCGCCGACCTCGACGAGGTCACACATCGGCACTTTCTCACCCTCGACGAGGGCCGGGAGGCCGCGGTTGCCAAGCGGCACAATCAGAATCGCCGCACCGCACGGGAGAACATCGTTGATCTGATCGATCCGGGCAGCCTCGTCGAATACGGCGCGCTGGCCATTGCGGCACAGCGCAGCCGACGCTCGGAAGAAGACTTGATCGCCAACACACCGGCCGACGGTCTAATCGCCGGCCTGGCGACGATCGGTGCGGACCGCTTCGGCCGGGCGGCGGCCGAGGTCGTCGTGGTGTCCTACGACTACACGGTGCTGGCCGGCACACAGGGCATGCGCAACCATGCCAAGACCGACCGCATCTTCGACCTGGCCGCTCGAAAGCGGGTGCCGGTGGTGTTGTTCGCCGAGGGCGGCGGCGGCCGTCCGGGGGACACCGACGTCGGCGGCGCCGCGGGACTGGACGTGCCGACCTTCCGGATGCTGGCGGGGTTGCGCGGCCGGGTGCCGCTGGTGTCGATCGTCTCGGGCCGGTGCTTCGCGGGCAACGCGGCGCTGGCCGGGGTGTGTGACGTGATCATCGCTACCCCGGACGCCAACATCGGCATGGGCGGACCGGCGATGATCGAGGGCGGCGGCCTGGGGGTGTACCCACCCGAGGCGATCGGGCCCATCGGCGTCCAGCGGCGCAACGGGGTGGTCAGCGTGGTCGCCCGCGACGAGGCGCACGCCGTGGCGCTGGCCAAGCACTATCTGTCGTACTTTCAGGGCGATCTCGACGACTGGGAGGCGCCCGATCCGCGTCTGGCCCGGCATGTGGTGCCGCAGAACCGGTTACGCGCGTACGACGTCCACCTCGCGATCGGCGCGGTCGTCGACGTCGGCTCCGTCCTGGAGCTGCGACCCGACTACGGCGTCGGGATCGTCACCGCGCTGGTGCGCGTCGAAGGCGCGGCGTACGGGCTGATCGCCAATAGCAGTCATCACCTGGGCGGTGCCATCGACGCCGAGGCCGCCGATAAGGCCGGGGACTTTCTGGACTTGTGCGAATCGTTTGGGCTGCCGGTCATTTCGCTGTGCGACACCCCCGGTTTCATGGTGGGGCCGGACGCGGAGAAAGAGGCCGCAGTCCGCCGGTTCGGCCGGATGTTCGTCCTCGGCGCGCGGCTGACGGTGCCGGTCGGAATGATCATTCTGCGCAAGGGTTATGGGCTCGGCGCGATGGCAATGGCCGGTGGGTCATTCCGCGCGCCGCAGTTCACCATCGCCTGGCCGACCGGCGAGATCGGCGGGATGGGGCTGGAAGGCGCCGTGCGCCTGGGATTCAGCAAGGAGCTGGCGGCCGTCGACGGTCCGCACGAACGGCAGAACCTCTTCGACCGTCTGGTGGCGGCGGCCTACGAGCACGGAAAGGCGCTGCGCTCGGCCACCGCGTTCGAGCTGGACGACGTCATCGACCCAGCAGACTCCCGGGCCTGGATCACCAGGCTCCGGGAGTCTGAGAGGTCGAACTAGTCAGGAGGGCCGATCAGCCGTGGCCGGAACCACAACCGACGCCCGGAAGACATCCGGTGCCACCCGGCACGCCGCCCGGACCGGCGAACTGACCGCCGGAGCCGCAGCCGACGCCCGGAACACAGCCGGTGCCGCCCGGACCACCACCGGGACCGCCGTTCTGCCCGCCGGAGCCGCAGTTGCCGCTGGGGTCACAGCCGCCGCCGCCCGGGTCGTCCTTGAAGATCACGTGAGTAGGTGCGGAGGTCGCATTGGCGGGGGCGATGGCGCCGGTGACGGCGAACGGTGCAGCGGCAAAAGCGGCCGCCGCAGCCCCGGCCACGACCAGTCTTTTCAGGGGGGTTAATTTCGCTAACATGCCCTCCGCATACCACGCAAAATGCTGTCCAAAACATTTCCTGCTAGCTGGGCTAACTGAACCTCCCCGCCGGCCCCTCCACCAGCAAGGTCGGCCCTCTGACGCGACGGAAGGCATACCGACATGACCCCTCAAGATCTGACCGGCCGCACCGCCATCATCACCGGTGCGTCACGCGGAATCGGGTTAGCTATCGCGCAGGAATTGGCGGCCGCCGGGGCCAATGTGGTGCTCACCGCCCGCAAGCAGGAGGCCGCCGACGAGGCTGCGGCTCAGGTGGGGGAGAAAGCGGTAGGCGTCGGCGCTCATGCGGTCGACGAGGACGCCGCGCGGCGCTGTGTGGATCTGACGCTCGAGCGCTTCGGCAGCGTGGACATCCTGATCAACAACGCCGGGACCAATCCGGCGTTCGGTCCGCTGATCGACCAGGACCACGCGCGGTTCACCAAGATCTTTGACGTCAACCTGTGGGCGCCGCTCATGTGGACCTCGCTGGTCGTCAAATCGTGGATGGGCGAGCACGGCGGCGCGATCGTCAACACCGCCTCGATCGGCGGCCTGCACCAGTCGCCGGCCATGGGCATGTACAACGCCACCAAGGCCGCGCTGATCCATGTCACCAAGCAGCTGGCGCTCGAACTCTCGCCCCGGGTGCGGGTCAACGCCATCGCCCCGGGCGTGGTGCGTACCCGGCTGGCCGAGGCGCTGTGGAAGGACAACGAGGACCCGTTGGGGTCGTCGATAGCGCTCGGACGCATCGGTGAGCCGGCGGACGTGGCCGGCGCGGTCGCCTTCCTGGTCTCCGATGCGGCGAGCTGGATCACCGGCGAGACGATGGTGATCGACGGCGGCCTGCTGCTCGGCGCCGCGCAGGGCTTCCAGACTCGACCGGGCGGCGGGCAATGAGTGCCGTCGACGCGGGGGACCTGGACGCACGCTTGCAGGCCCTGCTCGACGCGCACGATCCGAAGAGCACCGAGACGCGGGAATTCCTCGGCGCCCAGTACGACGCGGGGCTGGCATGGGTGCATCTGCCCGAAGGCTTCGGCGGACTGGACCTGCCGCGCAAAGCCCAGGAACACGTCGACGCCCGGCTTGCCGCCGCGGGTGCACCGGTGGGCGGCACTGAAAAGAACTACATCGGCATGGGCATGGCGGCACCGACCATCGCCGCGTTCGGGACCGACGATCAGAAGCGAAAGTTCTTGCGCCCCTTGTTCACCGGCGAGCAGATCTATTGCCAGTTGTTCAGCGAACCCGGTGCCGGTTCGGACCTGGCCGGAGTGTCCACCCGCGCCGTCCGCGACGGTGACGAGTGGATTGTCAACGGACAGAAGGTGTGGACGTCGCAGGCGCAGCACGCGCAAATGGCCATCCTGGTGGCTCGGACCGACCCGGCCGTGCCCAAACACTTCGGCTTGACGTACTTCCTGTGCGACATGACGCAACCCGGCGTCGAGGTCCGGCCGCTGCGGCAGATCACCGGCGAGGCGGAGTTCAACGAGGTGTTCCTTACCGACGTCCGGATACCCGATGCGAACCGGCTCGGCGCCGAGGGCGGCGGCTGGCGGGTCGCGACCACGACACTGAACAACGAGCGGGTCGCGATCGGCTCGCGCGCCGGCACTCCGCGCGAGGGCGGTCACATCGGCAAGGTGACCGCCGCCTGGCGCAACAAGCCGGCGTTGCGCAACCCCGCGATGCATGACGAGCTGATGCGGCTGTGGGTCGGCGCGGAAGTCTTTCGGCTGGCCGGTGAGCGGCTGCGCCAGCAGGCCAGCGCCGGTCAGCCCGGACCGGAGGGCGCGGGCATGAAGGTGGCCTTCGCCTCGCTCGCGCAAGCCATTTCGGGATTCGAGATCGAGCTGCACGGCGAAGCGGGACTGCAGTACGACGACTGGACGATGCGCAGACCCGAGACGGTCGACCTGATCGGTCGCGAAGCCGGGTACCGCTACCTGAGGGCGCGCGGCAACTCGATCGAGGGCGGTACGTCGGAGATCCTGCGCAACACCATCTCCGAGCGGATCCTCGGCCTGCCCGGCGAGCACCGCGTCGACAAGGACGTCCCCTGGAAGGATCTGGATCGATGAGCGTCGGCGATCTGCTGTACTCCGACACCGAGGACGCGCTGCGCGACAGCGTTCGTCAGTTGTTCGCCGACCGCTGCCCACCCGAATCGGTGGCACATGCCTACGACTCTGCGCCGCAGGACTTTTCGAGAGTTTGGTTGACGCTTGCCGTCGAACTCGGGGTGGCCGGCCTGCTGGTTCCCGAGTCGCTCGGCGGGGCAGGCGCAAGTACCCGCGAGGCCGCGGTCGTCATGGAGGAGATCGGCCGGGCCGTCGCGCCGGTGCCGTTCCTGTCCAGCGCGGTCCTGGCGACGGTCGCCCTGCTGCGTGCAGGTGACAGCGAGACCGTGTCGAGGCTGGCGCAAGGCGAGGTGACCGCGGCGTTGGTGGTGCCGTTGTCGGCGGCGCCGGGCGACGCGATCGATTCGGTGAGCGTGGGCACCGACGGGTTGACCGGATCGGTCACCAGTGTCGCCGGTGCCGCGGAGGCGGACGTGCTGGTGGTGCCGGTGGCCGGCGCGGATGGGCTGGAATTGCACACCGTCTCCCGCGACGCCGCGGGGGTGCAGGTATCGCCGCTGCTGGCGCTGGACATGACGAGACCCCTTGCGAATGTGTCGTTTTCGGCAGCGTCCTCGTCATGCGTCGGGCCGGGCGACGAGCCGATCGCCGAGGCGCTACTAACCGGGGCGGCCCTGCTTGCGTCCGAGCAACTCGGAGTGGCCCAGTGGTGTTTCGACACCACTTTGGAATATGCCAAGCAGCGCAAGCAGTTTGGGCGCGCCATCGGCTCGTACCAGGCGATCAAACACCGGTTGGCGGATCTGTGGTTCGAGGTCAGCGCGGCGACGGCGGCGGCCCGCTACGCCGCTGACACGTGTGCCCGGGGCGACGACGACGCGGCGGCCGCGGCGGCCGTCGCGCAGGCCTATTGCAGCGACGTCGCTGTGCACGCCGCCGAGGAGTGCGTCCAGTTACACGGCGGCATCGGCATGACGTGGGAGTATTCGGCCCACCTCTATCTGAAGCGAGCCAAGAGCGACCAGTTGGCCTTCGGCACCGCATACCGCCACCGGGCCCGACTGGCCGAACTGGTCGACCTGCCGCCGAACTAGTTGCCCTCGCACTGATGTTTCACGCCGAGGCGCGCGGGCGCGGTGGCCGCGAACCTGCTGCTGGAACGACTAGTGGGGTAGCGCCGAAGCAAAGACGTCCGTCATCGCTTCCCAGTGGCGATCGGCGGCGGCGACGTCGTACGGCTCGTTGTCCGGGACCGCGAAGCCGTGGCCGGCCGTGTACCACTCGATGGTGTGTTGCACGCCGGCCGCCGTAAATGCCTTCTCCAGCTGTTCGGCGTGATCCGGCGTGAAGGACGCGTCGTTCTCGGCACCCCCCACATAGACCGTGGCCTTCATCCGGTTGGCCAGCAAATGCGGGCTGTCCGCGGTGTCGGTCACCAGACCGCCGCCGTGGAAGGACGCCGCGGCACCGACGCGGTCGGGCGCCGTGCCGGCCAGGGTGACCGAGATTCGCCCACCCATGCAGTAGCCGCACACGCCGAAGCGCCCGCCCGACACCTCCGGGCGAGCGGTCAGGTAGTCGAACAGCGCGTTGGCGTCGTCGGTGATCTTGTCCGCGGTGAGGCCGCCGATCATCGAGAACAGCCGGTTGCGCTCGTTCTGGTCGCTGAAGACCGTCTTCATGTCGAACGGTGCCCAGTCACCGCTGCGGTAGTACACGTCCGGAACCAGCACGGCATAGCCGTACCCGGCCAGCTTGGTGGCCATCTGGGAGAAGGTGTCGCGAGCCCCGCCCGCGTCGGGGAACATGACGACGCCGGGCCACGGCCCGGACCCGTCGGGAGTGAACAGTGCGACGGGGCAGCTACCGTCGGGGGTGGTGACGGTGTCCGTGATCTTGGGCATGGCTATTTTCTACTCCTAGCAATCATTGCTAATTTAATCGACGCCGACCCGCCGCGCCCGGCTTCGCTGCGCCCGGCTTCGCCGTTAGGCTGACGGCGTGCCGATCCCCACGCCCTACGAGGACCTACTGCGCGTGGTGCTCGAGCGGGGCACGGCCAAGGGGGACCGCACCGGCACCGGGACTCGCAGCCTGTTCGGCCAGCAGTTGCGCTATGACCTGTCGGCCGGTTTCCCACTGCTGACCACTAAGAAGGTGCACTTCAAATCGGTGGTCTACGAGTTGCTGTGGTTCCTGCGGGGCGACTCCAACGTCGGCTGGTTGCAGGAGCACGGCGTCACGATTTGGGATGAATGGGCAAGCAGCACAGGCGATCTCGGGCCGATCTACGGCGTGCAATGGCGGTCTTGGCCGACGCCGTCGGGTGAGCACATCGACCAGATCAGCGCCGCGCTGGAACTGCTGCGCACCGATCCGAACTCCCGGCGCAACATCGTCTCGGCATGGAACGTCGGTGAGATCCCGCAGATGGCGCTGCCGCCGTGTCACGCCTTCTTCCAGTTCTACGTTGCCGACGGGCGGCTGAGCTGCCAGCTGTACCAGCGCAGCGCCGACCTGTTTCTCGGAGTGCCGTTCAACATTGCCAGCTACGCGCTGCTCACGCACATGATGGCCGCGCAGGCCGGTCTGTCGGTCGGGGAGTTCGTGTGGACCGGCGGCGACTGCCACATCTATGACAACCATGTAGAGCAGGTACGGCTGCAACTCGGCCGTGAGCCGCGGCCCTACCCAGAACTCGTTCTGGCCCATCGGGATTCCATCTTCGACTACACCTACGACGACGTCGTCGTGAAGAACTACGATCCGCACCCCGCCATCAAGGCCGCCGTCGCTGTATGACCGACAAGACCGAGGTGGGCCTGGTCTGGGCTCAGTCGACCTCCGGCGTCATCGGCCGCGATGGTGACATCCCGTGGCGGGTCCCCGAGGACCTGGCCCGCTTCAAACAGGTCACCACGGGCCACACCGTGATCATGGGCCGGCGCACGTGGCAGTCCCTGCCGGCGCCGGTGCGGCCGCTGCCCGGCCGCCGAAACGTCGTGCTCTCCCGCCAGGCCGACTTCGCGGCGGCCGGGGCGGAGGTCGTCGATTCGTTTCAGGCCGCGCTGTCCGACACCGACACCGAGACCTGGGTCATCGGCGGCGAACAGATCTATCTGCTCGCGCTGCCGCACGCCACCCGGTGCGAGATCACCGAGATCGAAATCGACCTGCGGCGCGATGACGACGACGCCCTGGCGCCCGTGCTGGACGACGACTGGCTGGGTGACACGGGGGAGTGGCTGACCAGCCGCTCGGGGCTGCGATACCGGTTCCACAGCTACCGCCGGCCCTGAACGCACGGCTCCGCCCGTCTTTTGACCTGACATACTCGGACATAGGGGTTGCTCTCTCACCAGGTCTAGCAGGCGTTTCCGGAAGGGGGAATTGGCAGTGATCACCGAACCTGCGAAGACGTTCACTCGCAAGTTCATGGGCTACGACGCGGCTGCGGTGGATGCCCACATCGAGACATTGACCGCCAAGCAACGGCTGCTGGTCGACGATGTGGAGAGTCTGCGGGCGCGTTTGCAGAAATCCGGCGATGAAGCCGCTGCGTTGCGCAAGGAGGTCGCGGTACTCACCGACACTTCGCCGTCGCCGCACGCGATGCAGCAGCGGATGGCGAAGATGCTGCGGCGCGCGGTGGACGAAGTCGCCGAGATGCAGGCCGAGGCGCGGGCCGAGGCGGACGCGCTGATCGCCGACGCCGAGGCCGAGGCCGAGGCCACGCAGCAGAAGCGCGAAGAGATGCTGGCGGAAATGGCCGAGCAGAAAAAGTCCATGGAAGCCGAGTACGAGGAAACCAAGGAAAAGCTGCAGGCCGAGCTGAAGAGCCTGCGCACCGATGCTCAGCAGGCGCGCGAAAAGCTCCTCGCCGAGGCGAAGGAGAGGGCCGACCGGGACCGCGAAGAGGCCCAGCGGGCGGTCCACGAGGCGAGTCGGCAGCGGATCAAGGTTCTCGAGCAGTTGATGGGCGTGTACCGCGACCTGGAGAAGGTCCCGGCCGCCCTCGAATCGGCATACGAAGAGCGGAAGAACGCGCCGGAGGCGGGCTCGGATTCGGACGCCAAGGCCCGGACAGAGGCCCGGACGGACGAAAAGGTCAGCGTCAGCTGATCCTGCGCTCGCGTCTTCGCCGAGACTGTCGGACACGCGCGGTATTCTCGGCGCCGTGTCTGGAAGGCTGTCCGCCGCGCAAGCCCGGCGGATAGCCGTTGCGGCCCAAGGATTTAGCGAGCCGCGCTCGGGCGCCAAGATCACCCGCGCGCATCTGGCGCGGCTGATATCGCGAATCCAAGTGCTCCAACTGGATTCGGTATCGGTGGCGGTGCGCGCCCACTACGCGCCGGTGTTCAGCCGCCTCGGCCCCTACGACCGCGACGTGCTGGACCGCGCCGCGTGGGGCCCGCGTTCCGCACGGCTGCTGGCCGAGTACTGGGCGCACGAGGCCGCGCTGATGGCCGTGGACGACTGGCCGCTGCTGCGCTGGCGGATGCGGCAGTACCGGCACGGCCGCTGGGGGACCCACATCGTCAAGGCCAATCCGCGGCTCGTCGAGGACGTCGTCGCCGCCGTCGCCGAACTCGGGCCCAGCACGGCCGGGCAGATCGAGGCGCATCTGGCCGCCGAGCCGCGCAGGAAAAAGGGAACCTGGTGGACGCGCAGCGACACCAAGTGGATCGCCGAGGCCCTGTTCGCCTCCGGCGTGCTCACCACCTCGACCCGGGTGGGCTTCGCGCGCCACTATGACCTGGTGGAGAGGGTGCTGCCGCCCGCGGTGCTGGCCCGCGAGGTCGACGACGACGAGGCCATCCGTGAGCTCGCGCTGCGGGCCGCCACCGCGCTGGGGGTGGGCACCGAAGCCGACATCCGCGACTACTTCCGGCTGTCGGCCCAGCAGGCCAAGCCCGCGATCGCCGACCTGGTGGCCGCCGGCGAGATCGAACGGGTGGACGTCGACGGCTGGTCCGCGCCTGCCTACCTGCGCGCGGGCCGGGCGGTGCCCCGCCGGGACCGCGGCACCGCGCTGCTGTGTCCGTTCGATCCGCTGATCTTTTTTCGGCCCCGCGTCGAGCGATTGTTCGATTTTCACTACCGCATCGAGATCTACACCCCGGCGGCCAAGCGCCAGTACGGCTACTACGTGTGGCCCCTGCTGGTGGACGGGCAGTTGGTTGCGCGAGTCGACCTCAAGGCCGACCGGACCACCGATTCGCTGCGTGTCCTAGGTGCATTTGCCGAGCCCGATCAACCGCGGGCCCGCGTCGCCGCGGCGCTGGCCGGTGAATTGGAAACGATGGCGGCCTGGCTCGGCCTGGGCGCGGTCAGCGTTGCCGGCCGGGGCGACTTGGCCAAAGACCTACGCGCGGTTGCCAAGCGGGTCAGCTGATGACGTCCGCGGCCAGGGAGCTCAAAGACACGCTGTGGAAGGCGGCCAACAAGCTGCGCGGCGCGCTGCCGGCCGGCCAGTACAAGGACGTCGTTCTCGGGCTGGTGTTTCTGCGGCACGTCTCGGACACGCACTGGAAGTCGTTGGCGGACAACGCTGAATCGCCCGACATCGGCGAACTGGTGGATGCGGCGATGGTCGAGGTGATGTCGGCCACCCCCGCGCTGGCCGACATGCTTCCACTGCTTTACCACGGCGTCGACCATCGCCGGCTCGGTGAGCTGATATCCCTGCTCGACGGTGCGCGATTCGGCGTTCGGGGCGGTGCACGCGACCTGTTGGGCGAGACGTACGAATACTTCCTGGGTAGTTTCGCTCGCGCGGAAGGAAAGCGGGGTGGCGAATTCTTCACCCCGCCCAGCGTCGTGCGGGTGATCGTCGAGGTCCTCGAACCGTCCGGCGGGCGTGTGTACGACCCGTGCTGTGGCTCGGGTGGGATGTTCGTGCAGACAGAGAACTTCATCGCCGAACACGACGGCGATCCCGCGTCCGTGTCGATCTACGGCCAGGAAAGCGTCGAGCAGACCTGGCGAATGGCGAAGATGAACCTCGCCGTCCACGGCATCGACAACACCGGGCTGGGCGTGCGGTGCGCCGACACGTTCGTCGACGATCTGCACGCGGGTGTGCTGATGGATTACGTGATGGCCAATCCGCCGTTCAACATCAAGGATTGGGCTCGCGACGAGAACGACCCGCGCTGGCGCTTCGGCGTCCCGCCCGCCGGCAACGCCAACTACGGCTGGATCCAGCACATCTTGTCCAAGCTGGCCCCCGGCGGCGCCGCGGGTGTGGTGATGGCCAACGGTTCGATGTCGTCGAACGCGGCCGGGGAGGGTGACATCAGGCGGCGGATCGTGGAGGCGGACCTGGTGTCCTGCATGGTCGCACTGCCACCACAGCTGTTCCGCAGCACCGGAATCCCGGTGTGCCTGTGGTTTTTCGCGCTTGCCAAAGCCGACCGGGCGGGTCAAGTGCTGTTCATCGACGCCCGCGGGCTCGGCCACCTGGTGGATCGTGCCGAGCGCGCCCTGACCGATGAGGAGATCGTCCGCATCGGCGACACCTACCACGCCTGGCGCGGATCGTCGTCGGCCGTCGCCAAAGGATCCACGTACGAAGATGTTCCGGGCTTCTGTAAATCCGTTTGGCTCGACGAGATCCGGGCCGCGGGCTACCCGTTGACGCCCGGACGCTACGTCGACGCCCCCGTCGGTGAGCATGACCGCGAGCCGATCGACGCGAAGATTGCCCGGCTGACCGCGGATCTGCTTGGGGCGCTTGACGAATCCGCTCGACTGGAAACAGTCGTGCGTCAACAGGTGAAGCGCCTGCGGTGAAGGCCACGTTGGGCCAATACCTCGACTTCCGCGGCGGAAGCAGCGCGCCCCGGCCCGCGGGCGCGAGCTTTCGCGTCTACGGCGCCAACGGGGCGATCGGGTATGCCGCCGAACACAACGCGAGTGGACCGCTCATCGTCTTGGGGCGCGTCGGATCATATTGCGGCAGCCTGCGATACAGCGATACCGACGCCTGGGTCACCGAGAACGCGATGGTGTGCCGGGCCAAAGATCCGCGGGAGACGCGGTACTGGTACTACGCGCTGCACACCTGCCGGCTGGGCGATCACCGATCCGGTTCGGGACAGCCCCTGCTCAATCAGCGCATCCTGCATGATATTTCGGTCCTGGCCGTCGCAGCAAACGAACGGCAGCCGATCGCCGAACTGCTCGGCGCCCTCGACGACAAGATCGCCGCGAACGAACGCGTGATCGAGACCGCCGAACGCCTGATGGCTGCCATCGCGGAGTCGGTGCCCCACCGCGTGCCGCTGGGCGGCCTTGCGACTCGGTGCACCACGTTCTTGCACGTGGACGAATTCGACGACGTCGTCGCCCACTTCAGCCTCGCCGCGTTCGACGACGGAGCGACGCCGCGCGTCGTCGACGGAGAATCGCTGAAAAGCGGCAAATTCCTGGTGTCGGAGCCGTGCGTGTTGGTCGCGAAGCTGAACCCGAGAATCACGCGAGTCTGGAACGTGGTGATCCCGCCGCCGGAAATGGCTTTGGCCAGTTCGGAATTCGTCGTGCTGAGGCCGGCCGGCATCGAATCGTCCGCCTTGTGGTCGGCGATCCGGCAACCCGAGGTCACAGAAAGGTTGCAGCGCCAGGCAGCGGGAACTTCCGGAAGCCGCCAACGAATACAGCCGAGCGACCTGCTGGATGTCGCGGTTCGCGATGTCCGGCGCCTGAGTCATGCGGCGTCACACCGGATCACCAGTCTGGGGGCCTTGTGTCACGCCCGCCGCGCCGAAAACGCGCGGCTGTCCACCTTCCGCGACACGCTGTTGCCGCTGCTGATGTCGGGCAAGATCCGGATCAGCGAGGCTCCAAGCTAAGGTGAGCGCCGTGGCCGAGACCGCGCCGCTACGCGTGCAACTGATCGCCAAGACCGAGTTCTTGGTGCCCCCGGACGTGCCGTGGACCACCGACGCCGACGGTGGCGCCGCACTGGTCGAGTTCGCAGGGCGAGCCTGCTACCAAAGCTGGTCGAAGCCCAATCCCAGAACCGCGACCAACGCCGGCTACATCAAGCACATCATCGACGTCGGACACTTCTCCGTCCTCGAGCACGCGAATGTGTCGTTCTACATCACCGGCATCTCGCGCTCCTTGACCCACGAGCTGATCCGGCACCGGCATTTCTCCTACTCGCAGCTGTCGCAGCGCTACGTGCCGGAGACGGAATCGCAGATCGTGGTGCCGCCGGGCATGGAAGACGACCCCGAGCTGCGGCAGATCCTGGCCGAGGCCGCCGATGCCAGCCGCGCCACGTACACCGAGCTGCTGGCGAAGCTGGAAGCCAAGTTCGCCGACCAACCCAACGCCGTCCTGCGCCGCAAACAGGCTCGTCAGGCCGCTCGCGCGGTGCTGCCGAACGCGACCGAAACCCGCATCGTCGTGACCGGGAACTATCGGGCCTGGCGCCACTTCATCGCCATGCGCGCCAGCGAGCATGCCGACGTGGAGATCCGGCGCCTGGCCATCGAGTGTCTGCGCCGTCTCGCGGAGGTGGCGCCCCCGGTGTTCGCCGACTTCGAGATCTCCGCGCTGGCCGACGGGACCGAGGTCGCGACCAGCCCACTCGCCACGGAGGCCTAAGAAACACGCGCCCTCGTGCGGGTACTAAACACCTTGCCTACGCCGGGTAATCTGAACACCGTGAGCTCCGCCGGATTCGATGCCCCAGCGCGGTTGGGAACCGTCCTGACCGCATTGGTTACACCGTTTGGCGCGGACGGCTCCCTGGACACCGCCGCAGCCGCGCAGCTGGCAAACCATCTGGTAGACGCCGGGTGTGACGGCCTGGTCGTCTCCGGGACCACCGGGGAATCGCCGACCACGACGGACGACGAGAAAATCGAGTTGCTGCGGACCGTGCTCGAGGCGGTGGGGGACCGCGCGCGCGTCATCGCTGGCGCGGGCACCTACGACACCGCGCACAGCATCAAGCTCGCCAAGGCCTGCGCGGCCGAGGGCGCCCACGGACTCCTGGTCGTCACGCCGTACTACTCCAAGCCGCCCCAGAGCGGGCTGATCGCACACTTCACCGCGGTCGCCGACGCGACCGAATTGCCGGTGGTGCTCTACGACATCCCGCCGCGGTCGGTAGTGCCGATCGAGGCGGCCACCATCCGGGCGCTGGCGTCGCATCCGAACATCGTCGGCATCAAGGACGCCAAGGCCGACCTGCACGGCGGCGGACAGATCATCGCCGAGACCGGCCTCGCCTACTACTCAGGCGACGATGCGCTGAACCTGCCGTGGCTGGCGATGGGCGCCACCGGGTTCATCAGTGTGATCGCCCACGTGGCCGCGGCGCAGCTGCGGGAGTTGTTGTCCGCCTTCGCTTCCGGGGATATTTCTACCGCCCGCAAGATCAACGTCACGATCGCCCCGCTCTGCAACGCGATGGCCCGCCTGGGCGGCGTGACGATGTCCAAGGCGGGGCTGCGTCTGCAGGGTATCGACGTGGGCGACCCGCGGTTGCCGCAAGTGCCCGCGACGCCCGAGCAAACCGAAGCGCTGGCCGCAGACATGCGTGCGGCCTCGGTTCTGCGGTGACCCGGGCGGCCCAAAGGTGAATCAAGACCTCGCCCCTCCTGGTCCCTTGACCACTGGCGGGCTGCGGGTCACCGCGCTGGGCGGGATCAGCGAAATCGGGCGCAACATGACGGTTTTCGAACACCTGGGCCGGCTGTTGATCATCGACTGTGGGGTGATGTTCCCCACGCACGATGAACCCGGTGTCGATCTGATCCTTCCGGATCTGCGTCATGTCGAGGACCGCCTCGACGACGTCGAGGCGCTGGTGTTGACCCACGCGCACGAGGACCACATCGGCGGCATCCCGTTCTTGCTCAAGCTGCGTCCCGACATCCCCGTCGTCGGCTCGAAGTTCACCTTGGCGCTGGTGGCCGCGAAGTGCCGCGAGCATCGCCTCAAGCCGGCATTCGTCGAAGTCACGGAGGGGCAGCGGACCACGCACGGAGTGTTCGAGTGCGAGTACTTCGCGGTCAACCACTCCATTCCGGACGCGCTGGCGATCGCGGTCCACACCGGCGCCGGAACCGTTCTGCACACCGGCGACATCAAGCTCGACCAGCTTCCGCTCGACGGCAGGCCGACCGACCTGCCGGGCATGTCCCGGCTCGGCGACTCTGGCGTGGACCTGTTTTTGTGCGACTCGACCAACTCCGAGATTCCCGGGGTGGGGCCGTCGGAGAGTGAAGTGGGTCCGACGTTGCACCGCCTGATCCGGGGCGCCGACGGCCGCGTGATCGTGGCGTGCTTCGCCTCCAATGTGGACCGGGTGCAACAGATCATCGATGCCGCGGTGGCGCTGGGCCGGCGGGTGTCGTTCGTCGGGCGATCCATGGTGCGCAACATGGGCATCGCGCGGGACCTGGGCTTCCTGCGAGTCGCGGATTCGGACATGGTCGACATCGGCGCCGCCGAAATGATGGCGCCCGAACGGGTGGTGCTGATCACCACCGGCACCCAGGGTGAGCCGATGTCGGCGCTGTCGCGGATGTCGCGCGGCGAGCATCGCAGCATCACGCTGACCGCGGGTGATCTCATCGTGCTGGCGTCGTCGCTGATCCCCGGCAACGAGGAAGCGGTCTACGGCGTCATCGACGAGCTCGCCAAGATCGGCGCCCGTGTCGTCACCAACGCCCAAGCCCGCGTGCATGTTTCGGGCCACGCCTACGCCGGCGAGCTGCTGTTCTTGTACAACGGTGTGCGGCCGCGCAATGTGATGCCCGTGCACGGGACATGGCGGATGCTGCGCGCCAACGCCAAGCTGGCCGCCAGCACCGGAGTTCCCCAGGA
>NZ_JAFAUS010000290.1 GCF_019243155.1 Mycobacterium sp. | reverse complement strand
CCGATGTGCCGGCTGATCAGAGCGGTCAGCTTCGGATTGCTGAGCACGATCCAACGCCGCGGCGTCACGCCATTGGTGACGTTGAAGAATTTTTCCGGCGCCACCTTGTAGAAGTCGCCGAGCACGGTCTTCTTGAGCAGCTCGGTATGCAGCGCCGCGACCCCGTTGATGGCGTGGCTGCCGACGGTCGCCTGGTGCGCCATGCGCACGTTCTTGCCGCCGTCCTCGCCGATCAGCGACATCCGTCGCACCCGGTTCTCGTCACCGGGGAACCGGGCCTGCACCTCGTCGAGGAAACGCCGGTTGATCTCGTAGATGATCTCGATGTGGCGCGGCAGCGACTCGGCGAACATCTCTAGCGGCCAGGTCTCCAGCGCCTCCGGCAGCAAGGTGTGGTTGGTGTAGCCGAACGTCGCGACCGTGATGTCCCACGCCTCGTCCCAGTCCAGGTCGCGTTCGTCGACCAGCAGCCGCATCAGCTCGGCGACCGCGATCGACGGATGAGTGTCGTTGAGCTGCAAGGCAAACCGCTGGGGAAGTTCCCGGACACCGGCGTCGGCGAGGTCGTCCATGATGTGCAGCACGTGCTGCAGCGAGCAGGACACGAAGAAGTACTGCTGCAGCAGACGCAGCCGCTTGCCTGCCTCGGGCTCGTCGTTGGGGTAGAGCACCTTGGTCACCGTTTCGGAGGTGACCTCGTCCTCGACGGCCTTGTAGTAGTCGCCGGTGTTGAACGCTTCCAACGCAAATGACTTCACGGCGCGCGCGCTCCACAGAGTGAGCACGTTGCACGTGTTGACGCCGTAGCCCTGGATGGGCGTGTCGTACGCGGTGCCCTTCAGCAGCCGACCGGGCACCCACCGGGCGCGGTCACGGCCGGAGTCGTCGGTGAAGTGCTCGGCGTAGCCGCCCCACTTGACCAGGAAGCTGACGTCGGGTTTGGCGATCTCCCAAGGGTTTCCGTTGTCCAGCCAGTTGTCGGTCTGTTCGACCTGCCAGCCGTCGTGGATCTCCTGGTCGAAAATGCCGAATTCGTAACGGATGCCGTAACCGATTGCCGGACGCTCGAGGGTGGCCAGCGAGTCGAGGTAGCACGCGGCGAGCCTGCCGAGGCCCCCGTTGCCCAGACCGGGCTCCACCTCACAGGCCAGCACCTCGTCGAGGTCCTGGCCCATCGCGGCCAGCGCGGTCTTGGCCGCGTGCTCCATTTGCAGGTTCAGCAGGTTGTTGCCCAACTGCGGGCCCATCAGGAACTCCGCCGACAGGTAGCAGGTCACCTTGCGGCCGAGATCGAGCGAGGTCTGCGTGGATGCCACGCGGCGGTCCTGCATGCGGTCGCGCACGGCCAGGGCCAGCGCCCGGTAGTAGTGCTCGGGCCGCAGGGCAGCGGCCGGACGGCCGATCGAGTAGCGCAGGTGATCGGTGATGGCGCGCTGCAACGCCGGCGCACCCATTCCAGTGCGGGAGTGCTCGACCAAGTCGGCGGGCCTGGTGGACGTTCCGTCGGTGGGTGTCTGTTCGACATCGGTCATGGTGAGTCCTACTCCCTTACGTCGTTAGCGCCGTACCGACGCACCCGGCGACGGTAGGCCGTCAGTCTGGCACCGATGTTTGCACAGCAGGCGCGCAATTGACGGCGCTCACGTAAACACGAGCTCACGTGCTGGCGACGAAACGGAGTCGTCCGGCCCGGCAATCCCGCTGGCAACACGGGTCAGTGGGCGAGCAGATTCACGGCCCCGGCGAAGACGGCGGGCAGCGCGGCGGCCGCGGGCACGATGCGTGATCGCGTCGGACCGTGGGCGCTCGCCTCAAGCAAGGCCGCCGTCAGCATCCGGTAGCGCCGCGTCATCTGACGCCACTGGCGTTCGTAGGTGTCCGGGCGTTCGGCGACAACGGCTTTCACCAACAACTCAGCCGCGCCGAACGCCAAGCCGAGGCCCTCGCCCGTGAGGGCATCGACATAACCGGCGGCATCACCGACCAGCAGAACCCGATCTGCCGCCCGGCTCGATACCCGCTGCCGCAACGGACCCGCGGCCCGGTCCGGCTCGTGCGGCTGACCCGCTAGCCGATCCCGCAGTGCGGGAAACTCCGCGAGATGGGAATCGAAGCCACCCCGTCGAGACTTCAGCACCGCCACGCCCACGCAATCCTCGGCGATCGGCGTGACGTACGCCTCGGCGCCGGGCGCCCAGTGCACCTCGACGTAGTCCGACCACGGCGCGACTTGGACGTGCCTGCGGATGCCCCACCGGCGGGCACCCGGGCTCGGCCGCTCCAGGCCGAGGGACCGGCGGATCGGTGAGTGCAGCCCGTCGGCGGCGGCCAGGTAACGCGCTCGCCACCGTCCGGCCCGCACGGATGTGGAGTCCTGGCTGACCTCGACCACCTCGTCGTGCATGATCCGCACGCCCGCATCGGTGGCGGCGTCCAGCAGCGCACCGTGTAAGACCGTGCGGCGCACCCCACGTCCGGCGCCCCGCCGGAACGGGGCGGCGACGTGCCGGCCGCCGTCGTGGTAGCTGATTCCCCGAAACGGCTTTCCACAGGGGTGCACGCCAAGGCGTTCCAAGTGCCGCAGGGTGTGCGGCATCAGCCCCT
>NZ_JAFAUS010000081.1 GCF_019243155.1 Mycobacterium sp. | reverse complement strand
GCGTCGAGATCCGGGTCGTTGACGATCGGGGTCAGCAGCTTGACGACGTCCGACCAGCGCTCCGCGCCGTAGTTGATGACGACGGCCACCCAGCGAGCCTCGCGCCAATTCGGCCGGCGTGCCGTCAGACCGGTGACGATGTGATCGGCATCGGCAAAGCGTCCGGCCGTCGCCAAGCCAGCCGCATAGGCGAGATGGAAATCGTCGGTCGTCGTGGCGTGAAACTTCAGATACAGGCCGGTGTCGTAGCGGAAGCCCAGTGACCCGGGCGCCAGATCGACCTGGCGCTGCAGGATGCCCGCCGTGGTCGCTGTGCGCGAAACGGACTCGAGCACCCGCATGGACACATCACCCGCGGCGGCCAGTCCCGTCCAGGCGTCGCACTGGTCGTGCGCGACGCGGGTCAGCGCGGTGAAACCTGAGCGAGCCGCCGCCAAGTCGGCCGGACGCTGGCGTTGGTAGACGGCGATGCCGAGCGCGCGGCAGCAGGTGGCGAAGCGGCTGACGACGTCGCCGTCAACCCGGACATCCGTCCGTGAATTGGCAGGCTGAGCTGCGAGTACGCCAGTGTCAGCGCGATCCACGGCCACGTCTCCTCATTTGTGTAGGCTCCCCTAACCTGATTCGCCTGAAGTTAGCATTGCATAAGCTAACTGTCGAGACGCGCGAGCCCGTCTGACTCAACGACACTCCTCCCGCTTGGCTCCGCTTATGAGGTTTTAATTCTAATAATCGTCCGCATGTTCGGTTCGATCGCCGCTGCAGCAGGTTCGCAGTCCACTGGCAGTCCGTTCTAAGCAGGCGACCTTATCGAAAATCATTTTCATTAGCAATCCCGGCGGGGCTTGCAGTCGTCCGACACCCGGCGTTGACGGTCCCCGGCGGGCAGTCCGCATTTGCTGCTGGTTGGCGGAGCGAATACGTAGCTAGTAGTCGGCTGCCGGCGCGCAAAAGTTCCCCCGCTACTCAGGCTCCCAGGTACCCGGCAGCATCGGCAGAGCTGGCCCGCTGCCGAACTCGTCACCCGCCAACGTGGTCAGCCCCGCAACTTCGGTGCGTCCCTTGACCGCCGTCCCGGCGAAACCCAGGGGTCCCGCGCCCCGCTCCGATGCCGTGGACTCCGCACCCGGCATCGCCGCGGCATCCGGTCCCGAATCCAGATCCATGTACTCGTGGCCGCGGTAGTGGTCTTGCATCGCCGCCCGCCTGCGCCGGCGAGCCCGCTGCTTTTCGCCTGCCGATGTCGCAGCCGTCGCTGCGGCAGCCGATGAGTCGGGCTCGGAAGCCTTGCGCTGGGCACTGCTGCTCAAGCCCACGCCGTCGCCCATCCTCGGGCCGCCGACCAGATAGGGGTAGGGAGGGCCGCCGACCCCGGGAGGCGCCGGAGTGCTCGCGGTCGCGGTTGCTGTGGCCGTCGTGGGCGCCGGCGCCGAGGTCGGCGCGGTGGACGGGGCCGGAGCGGTTGCGCCGGCGCTCATCGGTGCGGGGCCGGTGGGCGCCGCAGACATGTGCGGGGTCTGGGGCGCCGGCGCGGGAGCCTCCGCCGGAACCGGAACCGCATCCGGCTGGATCGCGGCCAGCGCAGTCAGGCTCACGAGCCCGGACGCGGCAGCGGCCGGCACCAGGAGCGGAGCCAGTAAGAGCTGGGGGAAATACTGAAACACCTGGATCAGGTGGCCCCACTCGTCCGCGATCAGTCCCCCGATGTCGTACCACAGCTGGGTCAGCCCCTGGATGGGGTTGTGCTCGAAGATCTGGATATCCCTGGCCAGGGTTTGGAAGGGTTCGAGGAAGCGATTGATCCACCAACTCAAGTCGTCTGGATTACCGGCGTCATTGTCGACAATGGGCAGAATCCCCTTGTCGGCGTTGCCGTCGCCGCCGTAGGTGCCGCCCGTGGTCCCCGGGCCGGTTTGGACCGCATTCGTCTTCACGATCTGCGGCGCGGGATCAGTCTGCGGCGTCGCGGCCACCGCCATGGTGGTGGCCGTCTGATACGTGGTCATCGTGGCGGCAGCCTGAGCCCACATGCGCGCATAGTCGGCCTCGTTGAGCGCGATGGGAATGGTGTTGAGCCCGAAAAAGTTCGTCGCCACCAAGGCCCCGTGAATCGCGTGGTTGGCGGCCAGCTCCGGCAAGGTCGGCATCGTGGCCAACGCGACGGTGTAGGCGGTGGCGGCAACCTCCTGCTGTGATGCGACGGCCGCGCTCTTGGCGCTCGCGCGCACCAGCCACAACAGGTAGGGCACGTGCGCGGCAACGTAGTCCTCCGCGCTGGGACCTTCCCACGCCCCGGCCTGTGTCGCCGCCAGGGTCTGGCTGAGCTCATCGGCGGCCTCGGCATAGGTCTCGCTCAACGAACTCCAGGATGCCGCCGACGCCAGCAAGCCGGCGGGTCCCGGACCGCTGCTGAGCAACGTGGAATGAACCTCCGGCGGAAACGCCATCCATATCGGTGCGGTCATTACCGGCTCACGGGGTGACTGTAAACAACGGGTAGCGCCATGCCAGGAACTCCTCGCAGGGTTGACGACAACGACCGCCTGGGCTGGTAGGCGGCGCACGGATCAGCCCGTCAGTAGTCGGGGAGCCGGCAGCGAAAGTTCCGCCGCAAGATCAATTCATTGAAAACTCATGTGAAGCCGACAGCCCGTGACTGAGGCCGGCTCGTTAACGGCTCAGGCCTTGACGGCACTCACCAGGGTGTTGCGCGAGATCATTCCGCCGGCTTCGGTGTCCAGTGCCGGGACCGGGCGGCCGACACTGCGAAGGTAGTCGGCCAACGGGGTGCCGACGGCGCTCCAGCCTCGCGCGCCGAACCATTCGGTGGCGGGGCCGGCGTGCTCGTTGTAGACGAGCTGGAAAAAAACGCGTTCGTCACCTTGCGCGACAGCTTCGCGTTCCTCCTGCAGGGCGGCCTCGAACGCTTCGCGTTCCATCGGCGCGCCGTCCTCGACGGCGACGTGACTGCCGTGACCGGCGAGCCCGTCGATGCCGGTGAACAGTTGCTCCTGGGCGGCCGCCGGGAGATAGATCAGCAGACCTTCGGCTATCCACGCCGACGGCCTGGCGGAATCAAAGCCGCTGTCGCGCAGCGCTTGCGGCCAGTCCTCACGCAGATCAATGGCGATCTCACGACGCTCGGCGCGTGGTTGGTCGCCGTGCTCAGCGAGCACCTCACGCTTGAAGTCGAGAACCTGCGGCTGGTCCAACTCGAAGATCGTCGTCGCGGCCGGCCAGTCCAGCCGGTAGGCGCGAGAGTCCAGGCCCGCCGCAAGGATGACCACCTGGCGCACACCCGCGTCGGCCGCCCCGCGGAAATAGTCGTCGAAGTACTTCGTTCGGGCCCCTTGGAAATTGACGAAATGCGCCCCCCACTCGGGCGTCAACAAGTGATGGTCGGGAGCCCTGCCGTCCAGGACGTCGGCGGCGGGACCGCCAACGGCGCGACAGAAAACCTCCGCGTACTGATCCACGACCAGCGGGTTGGGCTTTTGCGCCTCCAAGGCTCGCGCTGTCGCGACGAACAACGCGGTCGAGCCGACGCTGGTTGTAATGTCCCAGGTGTCACCTTCGCTTCGCACGCAACCCACACTACCCACCGCGCGACAGGTGCGCGTTTTCCTATGGCGCGCAACGGTAATGGCCTTGGGGGATCTGTTCGGACACCCGTCCGTCATACTGGGATGCCTGGTCCCGATGACGTGTGGGGAGGATTGACCATCGAGCTGTCGCTGGCCTGGCTGCTCCAACCCCTGACGGTGCAAACCTTTCTCGACGATATGTGGGGCAAGACTCACTGCCACGTCAAGCGGGGCCACGCGGGCTATTTCGACCGTCTTCTGCCCGCCGCATCGGCGGTCGACGAGCTGCTGCAGCTTTTTCGCCGAGAGCCGTCCGGGGTGCGCGCGGCACGGGGGAAAGACAAGAAGGCGTCCGACACCTACCGGCTCAGCGACGGCAGTCTGGACACCCTCGCCCTCCGCAACGACTTCGCCGACGGCTACACGATCGTGGTGGACGGCGTCGACCGGTATGCGCGCGCGACCGGATCGCTGGCACGTTCCATCGAGGTCGAGCTGAATTTTCCGGTGCAGGTCAACGCATACGCCACGCCGCCCGGATCGCAAGGGCTCGTTCCCCATTACGACTTCCACGACGTCTTGATCCTGCAGATCCAGGGTTCCAAGACCTGGCACTTGTACATCGGTGCCGACATACCGCCGCGCGAGATGCAGCGCGAGACGGACAGCGCGGTTGCCGTCGACGGCCTTCCGACGCCCACCGACGTGCGCCTGGAAGCGGGCGACGTCCTCTATCTGCCCCGCGGCCGGGTTCATGAGGCGGAGACGACCTCGGACGCGTCCGTCCACCTGACCGTCGGGCTCCACGCTCCCACCCTGCTGACGTTCCTGGTCGGGGCGCTGTACTCGCGAAGTTTCCGCGATGACCGGCTGAACGCCACGCTGCCGCCCCGCCATCTCGACGACCCGGACGCACAGACCGCCCTGAGCAACTTGGTCCATGACGCCGTCGAAACCCTCGAGGACCCGGACGTCGTCGCGGGAGGTCTCGAGGCGTTGGCGGATGTCCTGGTCCGCCGGGGCCTCTGCCCGCCGGTCGGACAAATCGCCAAGGCCGCCGGGGTGGACGAGCAGACGCTGGTTCGGAAGTACCAGCCGCTCTTCTCGCGGGTGAAAGCCGTCACCGACCGTGTCGAGTTGCAGTTCGCGACTCTGACGATGGGCGCCGGGCACGATCACGAGGCCGCGATGGTGTTCATATCGAATAGCACCGGGCCGTTCCGGGTCGGTGACCTGCCCGAGCTCAGCGCTGAGCAGCAGATCGAGCTAACCCGATCCCTGATGATCAGCGGATTCCTCGTGCCGGTCGCCGACTGATCACCCGATGGAGCTCACTGAACTAGCCCGGTGGACGCCGGTCCAGATCGACTTTTCCGGGCCTACCGCAACGGTCCACTGGGCTGACCTGACCGCCCACCGCTTCGTCGATCCGTTCCTGGACCAGACCGTCGCCCGTTGGGCCGCCGGGCCGCACGCCCGCCCAACGGTCAAGACCGGAATCGAGGCACTCGCCGCCCTCGACAGCGAGCCTTCGCTCGATCCCGCGGGCGTGATCTTTCATCTCTCCCGATGCGGATCCACGCTCGTGTCCCGGCTGCTGGGCACCCTTCCCGGCGTCGTCGTGGTCGCCGAGCCCGGAGCGCTCAACGCCCTCCTCGGGCTCGACGCCGCTCGGATCGACGAAACCGACCTCGTCGCGGCGGTGCGCCTGGTGGTGCGGGCGCTGGGCCGACGCCGGCACGGCGACGAACGCCGGCTGGTGCTCAAGACCTCCAGCTGGAACATCCGTCGCCGCAAGATCCTGGCCGCCGCCTTCCCGGAGACGCCGTGGACCTGGGTCCAACGCGAGCCGGTCGACGTCCTCGCCTCGCTGCTGGCCAAACCACCGGGATGGCTGGGCCTGCAGGCCGCTCCCCGACAGGCCGCGCGTCGCTTCGGTTTCGACCAGGACGCCGTCTCGGCAATGACGCCGCCCGAGTTCGCGGCCCGCGCCCTGGGCGCAATGCTCGAGGCGGCCGCGACTGACCCCGCTCAGCGTCTCGTGATCGACTACGCCGACCTGCCCGCTGCGGTATGGCAGCGGGTGGCCCCGCATTTCGGGCTGGAACTCGATCCCGCCGCGGTCGCCCGCATGAGCGCGGAATCCCGGTTGTACGCCAAGGATTCCGAGCCGCGGATCTTCACCGGCGATGCGCCGCGCCCGCTGACCGACGAGATGCGGGACGCCGCTTCGCGCTTCGCGGAGCCGGGGTATCGCATGCTCCTCTGGTGACCGATAAGCCACTTTTATCCTCTAGGCCTCGCGCAATGGTCATGGAAACGGTTATCGTTTTCGTCGTGATTGGGTTCCTCTCGCCGCTGCGCCGGGGCGGCATCGCCGTCGTCGTGGCCCTGGCTGTCGCCATGACGGGTTGCTCGTCGAATCAGACACACACGGCGGGATCCAGCCCCGCCGCCAAGCCGCCGGCACCGTGCCCGACGGCCCCGGTTTCCGTTGTGGTCAGTGTCGATCAGTGGGGCGATATCGTCTCCGAGCTCGGCGGGGCATGCACCAACGTCAAAACGGTGCTGGCCAGTTCGTCGGTCGATCCCCACGACTACGAACCAGCACCGGCCGACGCCGCCTCCTTTACGGGTGCGGCGCTGGTCGTCGTCAACGGCGCCGGCTACGACGCCTGGGCATCCAAGCTGGCCGCCAGTTCCGCCCCAAACGCCCACGTGGTGAGCGCCGCGGTGGCCACCAAGACTCCCGATGGCGCCAACCCGCACCTGTGGTACCAGCCCTCGGCGGTGAACACCGTCGCCGACGCCGTGACCGGCGAGCTGAGCAAGATCAGCCCGCAGGCCGCCGACTACTTCAGTCAGCGCCGGGCACAGTTCACGACCGCGATGGACCCCAACGCGAAACTGATCGCCAAGATCAAAAACACTGCGGGCGGCAAGTCCTACGGCGCCACCGAGACCATCTTCGACTACCAGGCGCAGGCGCTGAATCTGGTCAACAAGACCCCCGAGGGTTATCAGAGGGCGACGGCCAACGATTCCGATCCGTCACCGGCCGACATCTCCGCATTCCTGAAAGCGTTATCGGCCAAGCAGATCGACGTCCTGATCTACAACACACAGACCGAGGGCTCGATCCCCGAGCAGATCCGTTCTGCCGCAGAACAAGCCGGCGTGCCCGTCGTCAACGTCACTGAGACAGTGCCGCCCGGGCAGACGTCGTTCGAGGGCTGGCAGTACTCCCAGCTCGTTGCGTTGGGAAAGGCGCTCGGTGTCCCTGTCTGAACTTTCCGCCACTCCCCCGGTCCTGACGTTCGACGACGTCAGCGCGGTGCGCGACGGCCAATTGGTCTGGGCGAACGCCAACTTCCGGGTGCCCGCCGGCGGCATCGTCGCTGTCATCGGACCCAACGGGTCCGGCAAGACGACGCTGCTGCACATGATCCTGGGCCTGATCCCCTTGGCAGCCGGCCGGCTCGAGGTGTTCGGCCGCCGTCCCGGGCGGGCCAATGACGGAATCGGCTACGGGCCGCAGCAGTACGCCGACGGCTCGGGTGAGGCCATCCGCGCCGCCGATT
>NZ_JAFAUS010000043.1 GCF_019243155.1 Mycobacterium sp. | reverse complement strand
GGCGATGGCCGCGTCCACCGCGCTGCCGCCTTCGGCGAGCATGCGAAGACCTGCCTGGGCGGCCAGCGGTTGCGATGTGCACACAACGTTTTGCGCAAGGATCGGCTTGCGCGGCCAGGCGTAGGGGAGGCTCCAACCGAAAGGCGTGCTCACGTCGCGAGCGTAGCGCTCAGGCCGTCAGGAGCGGGGCCATCCATGTCAGTTCAGCCGGCAGTTGTGAGCTCCAAAACTCCGCGTTGTGCCCACCCGGTGAGAAACCGCCGGCCGGCGGATTGGGCAGTTGAGCGATGAACTGCTTTGTCGCAGCGTAAAAAGGATCGCTGTCGCCGCAATCCACCCGGATCGGAATCGACGCCAGCGCCGGCATTCCGAACACCGAGTTGGCGGCGAAGTCGTCGGCCCCGTCGAACGCCCCGGGAGCGGTCGCGCCGGAGGACATCCACAGTGCCGGACTCACAGCGCAGATCGCCGCGGTGCGCGCTGCGCCCAGGCGGCCGCCGAGCAGCAGTGCGCCGTAGCCTCCCATCGACCACCCGAGGAACGCCACGCGCGAGGTGTCCAGGTTCTGGCTGCCCAGCATCGGGATGAGCTCGTCGAGCACCATGGCACCGCTGTCCTCGCCGGAAGCCCGCTTGTGCCAATAGCCGCCGCCGCCGTCGACCGCGACCACCGCGAACGGGGGCAGTCCCGCGTTGACGGCCTGCGCCAGACCCTGCTCGACGCCGCCGGCCATCACCGTGGCCGCATCACTGCCTTTGCCGTGCAGCGCGATCACCGGTCGCAGTGGTTTGGTCTGGCCCGGCGGGCGCGCGATCGCCCAATTGGTATTGGCGCCTCCGCGCGCCGCTGAGACGAAGGAGCCGGTCACCATGGTTGGCGCGGGCGCGGCCGAGGGAGCGGGTTCGAGTGGTGCTGGCGGGCCCGGGGCCAACGGCGCCTGGGTGCTGGCGGGCTTCACCGGCATGGCTTGAGAAGTGCGGGGCTTGAACAGAATGTCCAGCGCATACGTGCCGACAGCGCCGACGGCCGCACCGGCGCCGAGACCAAGCACGGCGCGGCGGCTCAAGTCGGGCATGCGGGCAATCATGCCATGTTCGTTCGGTGGGCCGTTTGCGCGAAATGGCAATGTAGTACCACTTTGACTGGCACGATGGCTACTCGTGACAGCAGCAGTTACTCCGAAAGGAGAACGTCGACGGTATGCGCTCGTCAGCGCGGCCGCCGAGCTGCTGGACGAAGGCGGATTCGAAGCGGTGCGCCACCGGGCGGTCGCCCGGCGTGCCGGACTCCCGCTGGCGTCCACGACTTACTACTTCTCTTCGCTCGACGATTTGATGGCACGCGCCGTCGAACACATCGCGATGATTGAGGTGGCACAACTACGTTCGCGCGTCACGCAACTTTCCCGGCGGCGTCGCGGACCCGAGACGATCGCCGAGGTGTTGGCGGACCTGCTGGTCGGGGACGTCTCCGGCCCGGGTCTCACCGAACAACTGATATCGCGGTACGAGCGGCACATCGCGTGCACCCGATTGCCGGCGCTGCGCGAAACCATGCGTCGCAGCCTGCGTCAGCGCGCCGAAGCGGTCGCGGAGGCCATCGAGCGCTCGGGGCGGTCGGTGCAGATCGAACTGGTGTGCACCCTGATCTCCGCGGTGGACGGTTCGGTCGTCTCCGCTCTGGTCGAGGGCCGCGATCCCCATGCGGCGGCGCTGGGGGCGGTGGTCGATCTCATCGACGTGCTGGCGCCGATCGACACCCGGCCCGTGCAGATCTGACGCTCTTACAGGCGGGCCGGGTCGGACGGCAGCGACGGCGTCACGATGTATCCCGTGGCAAAGTCGCCGTAGATTGTCACGGCGGCCGGGCGGCGGACAGAAAATAACGCCACGTAGGCGCAGACAACGGCGTCGACGGGGTCCTCGACGCGGCGAAGCTCGCTCTTGCGTTCGGCGGTGACCACCTGGCGGCGCAGCTCGCCCCAGTCTGGATGGTCCTCGACGTGTAACGGCACATCCGCATTTGCGAGCGTTTCGATGCCGTCCATCAGCAAAAGCAGCTCGGTTTTGAGCCGATCGAGGTCACGACCAGGCTTGGCCTTGTATTTGAGTGTCCGCTCCAGCCGGAACAGAACGACGGTCGCGGGATGCGGGTAGACCTCGATCGCGCGCCGCCCGGCCGGCGACCGAGGGTCCATGATAAGGCCCAGGGTCCGTGCGAGCCGCGCCGCGCGCGAACCGTCGGCAAACTCCGGCTTTGCGGTGTTCACCGGATGCGCGCCGGCCTCGAACCTACGGAAGTCACGGTTGAATGCGGCTTCGGCCGGCCGCTGTCCGGTGGGGTTGGTCACCACCAAGGGGGCGTCGAAGCCGACCAGGCAATCGCCCTGCACGTACGGCTGCAGCTCGGCCAGTATCGCGGCATCGTCGCGGACGGCCGCGATGTGCACCAGAAGGCCGTCATCGTCGACCACCGCGATGCCGGTCGGGTTGCGGCCCGCCCAGGCGAGGTCGACGCCGGCGAAGTACACCCGCATAGGTTATTGGGCGGGGCGGCCTGTAGTGCCGCCTCACAGCGACAGGTCGATCCGTAAGCTGTGTGTTTGTGAGCATTCTGAATGTGCTGGCCGCGCGCTACGCCAGCCCTGAGATGGTCGCGATCTGGTCCCCGGAGGCCAAAATCGTCGCCGAGCGGCGGCTGTGGTTGGCAGTGCTGCGCGCGCAGGCGGAACTGGGTGTCGCCGTGCCCGCCGAAGCCGTTGCCGACTATGAACGGGTCCTCGAGGACGTCGACCTGGCATCGATCGCGGCGCGCGAACGCGTGCTGCGCCACGACGTCAAGGCCCGCATCGAGGAATTCAACGCCCTCGCCGGCCACGAGCATGTGCACAAAGGGATGACGAGTCGCGACCTGACCGAAAACGTCGAGCAGCTACAGATACGACGGTCGCTGGAGTTGGTCTTCGCCCACGGGGTGGCCGTGGCCGCCCGGCTCGCCGAACGGGCCGTGAGCTATCGCGATCTGGTGATGGCGGGACGCAGCCACAACGTCGCCGCGCAGGCCACCACGTTGGGTAAAAGGTTCGCGTCGGCGGCACAGGAAACGCTGATCGCCCTGACCAGGCTGCGGGAGCTGATCGACCGCTACCCGCTGCGCGGCATCAAGGGGCCGATGGGCACCTCGCAGGACATGCTCGACCTGCTGGACGGCGACGCGGCGAAGCTGGCCGAGCTCGAGCGTCGCGTCGCTGAATTCCTGGGCTTCGCAACGGTTTTGACCAGCGTTGGCCAGGTGTATCCACGTTCGCTCGACCACGACGTGCTTTCGGCGCTGGTGCAGCTGGGCGCCGGTCCGTCGTCGATGGCCCACACCATTCGGCTGATGGCCGGGCACGAGCTCGTTACCGAGGGGTTCGCCGAAGGGCAGGTCGGCTCGTCGGCGATGCCGCACAAGATGAACACCCGCAGCTGCGAACGGGTCAACGGACTCCAGGTGGTGCTGCGCGGCTACGCGTCGATGGCCGCCGAACTGGCGGGCGCCCAGTGGAACGAGGGCGACGTGTTCTGTTCCGTGGTACGCCGAGTGGCCTTGCCGGACAGCTTCTTTGCCGTCGACGGGCAGATCGAGACCTTCCTGACGGTGCTCGACGAGTTCGGCGCCTACCCGGCGGTGATCCAGCGGGAGCTCGATCGCTACCTGCCGTTCCTGGCCACCACCAAGGTGTTGATCGCCGCGGTGCGTGCGGGCATGGGTCGGGAGGCCGCGCACCACGTGATCCGAGAGCACGCGGTGGCGACCGCGCTGGCCATGCGCGAACGCGGCGCTGAGCCCGACCTGCTCGACCGGTTGGCCGCCGATCCGCAATTGCCTTTGGACCGAGCGGCTTTGGATGCCGCGCTAGCCGACAAGGGGGCGTTCACCGGGGCGGCCGGGGACCAGGTGGACCAGGTTGCGTCAATGGTGGATGCGCTGGTGAGCCGCTACCCGGATGCCGCGAAATACACGCCGGGCGCGATCCTGTGACTTTGGCCGGCGCGCTTGACCGGATCGATTTCACCGATCTGGACAACTTCGCCAACGGATTTCCCCACGACCTGTTCGCCATCCATCGGCGAGAGGCGCCGGTCTACTGGCACGAGCCCACCGACAACACTCCCGACGGCGAGGGCTTCTGGTCCGTCGCGACGTATGCGGAAACGCTTGAGGTGCTCAAGGATCCGGCGACGTACTCGTCGGTGACCGGCGGCTGGCGTCCCTACGGAGGCACCCTGCTGCAGGACCTCGCCATCGCCGGCCAGGTACTCAACATGATGGACGACCCGCGCCATGCGCAGATCCGCCGCCTGGTCAGCTCGGGGCTGACGCCGCGGATGATCCGGCTCGTCGAGGACGACCTGCGGGCCCGGACGCGCCGGTTGCTGGACGCGCTGGTGCCGGGCGAGCCGTTCGACTTCCTGGTCGACATCGCCGCCGAACTGCCGATGCAGATGATCTGCATCCTGTTGGGAGTGCCTGAATCCGAACGGCATTGGCTGTTCGAAGCCATCGAGCCGCAGTTCGACTTCGGCGGTTCGCGCAAGGCCACATTGTCGCAGCTGTCGGTGGAAGAGGCCGGCTCGCGGATGTACACCTACGGCCAGCAGTTGATCGCGTCGAAGCGGGTCGACCCGACCGACGACATGCTGTCGCTCGTCGCGAACGCGATGGTCGACGATGCCGAGGCACCCGCCCTGTCGGATCTCGAGCTGTACCTGTTCTTCAGCCTGCTGTTCAGCGCCGGCGCCGAGACCACACGCAACGCGGTCGCGGGCGGGTTGCTGGCGCTGGCCGAGCATCCAGACCAATTACATTCGCTGCGTGATGATCTCGCTGCGCTACCGACGGCGGTCGAGGAGATGGTCCGCTGGACATCGCCGTCACCGTCGAAGCGACGCACCGCGACACGCGATGTGACGCTCGGCGGACAGTCGATCGCGGCCGGACAGAAGATACAGATTTGGGAGGGCTCGGCGAATCGCGACGCCGATGTCTTCGACCAGGCAGGTGAGTTCGATATCGGCCGAAAACCCAATCCACACTTGGGTTTCGGCCAGGGAGTGCATTATTGCCTGGGTGCCAATCTGGCTCGGCTGGAATTGCGGGTGCTGTACGAGGAGCTGTTCTCGCGCTTCGCCTCGGTGCGGGTTGTCAAGCCGGTTGAGTGGACGCGCAGCAATCGGCATACCGGTATCCGTCACCTGGTCGTGGAACTCCTCGGAGGAGAGTGATCAGCCGGCTCGCCGACGTCGAGCCGACACCGGACGTTTTCGCCGCGGTGATGGCGACCGGGATCTAATCGATCGCCGCGCACGATCACGGATATCGCCGGATCAGCGAAACATTGGGTGTCATTGCCACTTTGGCTCTGGTATTTCTGGTCGTGCTGGTGACAACGCGCATGAGAAAGCTGCACAGGGATCTGACGGATCCGGATGTCATGCTGAGGCTCTTCACCTTTGTGGCGGCGTGCGCCGTGATCGACACCCGGTTGTCGTCCAACGTGCGGGTGATGCCGGTGCTGGGCGCGGTCGCCCTGTTGTGCTGGCTGGTGCTGATCGCGCTCAGCGCACGAAATATGTTGGCGCGCGGCTGGGCGGCGCTGCGCGACAACGCCCATGGCGCGTGGGAGCTGGGCAGCGTGGGAAGCTCTGGCCTGGCGATCGTGATCGCCCGAGCCGCGCAGACCACCGGCCAGCGCTGGTGGCTGGCGGTCGCCGTCTTGGCATGGGTGGCCGCGTTGTGCATCTACGTACTGATGACCTGGCTGATCGTCTGGCGCGCAGTCGCCGAGAGGCAGGACCGTGCCGGTTTCGAGCCCGACAGCTGGATCCTGATGGGCGGTCTGGCATTGCGACGTTGGCCGGCGAAACGATCCACGCTGTGGCACCCGACTGGCTGGCCCACCCGGTGCTGGTGGCTACCGTCGTGACCTGGGTGGCGGCCACCGTGTGGATAGTGCCGCTGATTTACTTCGGCCTGCACCGGATCAGTCAGGGACCCGAGCTCTTGCAGTTCGCCGGGGTGTGGTGGTCGCTGGTGTTCCCGCTGGGCATGTACTCCGCCGCCACGTATGCGATGGCCGCCGAAATCAGTAAGGCTGCGCTGCTCACAGTTTCGCTGGTCTTCTTCTCCGGACGCGTTGGCCGCGTGGCTCATTGTCGTTGTGGCCGGGCTACTGCGCTTGTGTCGCGAGCTCTTTAGAATCCGCGAATCGCGATACCGGCCGAGCGTAATTCGAGCGCGGCCAGGGCGCGGATGGTGAAGGGGTCCTCATGGCGCCACCCCCCGACCGGGTCCGGGGCGATGGCCACCAATTTGCGCGGCGGGCGGTTGGTCAACGCCCGCAGGGCCAGCAGCTGTTCGCCGGCGGGGGTCGCGGCCAGCGCGGTCACCGTCAATTTCCGCCGAAAGAATCGAAGCCGCAGGAAGAACCACGGCAGCACCGCGATCAGGATCGGCAACGCGACGACCGCCATCGCAAGCAGCACAGCGAGCCAACTCGCGGTGATATCCAGATCATGGCCCGCGCCCGCGATGTCGAGCGCGGCCTGACTGGCGGACGTCAGCGGCTTGCTGACGTCATCACCCACCAACGGAATGTGCTGGGCGCTGTGACCGGCGGACGCCAGGTTGCCTGCGATGCCGTGCGCCCCGCTCTCGACCTGCCGCCCGGCCTCGGCGATGGTCGAGATGGCGTCGTACACAGCCAGGCCGACGAATAGCCAGATCGCCGTCCAGATGACGACGGCGAAGTCGCTGAACAACTGGGCCGCCAGCCGTCCCGGTCTGGTGGAATAGGGCAAGAACCGCGCTGTCATAGCTTCGATCCCAGCACAGCTCCCGACCCAAGTCTCGTTTCGAGGTGCCCGATAGGCTGACCGGATGCGCCCCGCACTGTCCGACTACCCGCATCTGGCCAGCGGCAAGGTCCGTGAGATCTACCAAGTCGACGACGAACACCTGCTGCTGGTCGCGAGTGACCGGATCTCGGCGTATGACTACGTCTTGGACAGCACCATCCCGGACAAGGGCCGCATCCTGACAGCGATGAGCGTCTTCTTCTTCGGACTTGTCGACGCGCCCAACCATCTGGCCGGGCCACCGGATGACCCACGCATCCCCGACGAGGTCCTCGGTCGCGCACTGGTGGTGCGCAAGCTGGAAATGCTGCCCGTGGAGTGTGTGGCTCGCGGTTATCTGACCGGTTCCGGGCTGCTCGACTACCAGGCGAGCGGGACGGTCTGTGGCATCGCACTGCCTCCGGGAATGGTCGAGGCCAGCCGGTTCTCCGTGCCGTTGTTCACGCCCGCGACGAAGGCGGCGCTCGGTGACCACGACGAGAACGTGTCGTTCGCCCGGGTGATCGAGATGGTGGGTCCCGTCCGCGCCAACCAGCTGCGTGACCGCACGGTGCAAATCTACGTGCAGGCCGCCGACCACACACTGAAGAAGGGAATCATCGTCGCCGACACCAAGTTTGAATTCGGCACCGACCCCGCCGGCAACCTGGTGCTGGCCGACGAGATCTTCACACCGGATTCCTCGCGATACTGGCCGGCGGCGGACTATCAAGAGGGCGTGGTCCAGAACAGTTTCGACAAGCAGTTCGTACGCAACTGGCTCACCAGCGAAGAGTCCGGCTGGGACCGGCACGGCTCGCAACCTCCGCCACCGCTGCCCGACGACATCATCGAGGCCACGCGCTCCCGTTATATCGAAGCCTACGAACGCATCTCCGGCCTACGGTTCAGTGACTGGATCGGTGCTGCCGCATGACCGAAACAACTAACGGCGCACTCGAACCGCCCGTCGCCAAGCGCGTGGACACCCGGCGTGAACATCACGGAGATGTTTTCATCGATCCGTATGAATGGCTGCGCGATAAGGCGAATCCGGAGGTCATCTCCTACCTTGAGGCGGAAAACGATTACGTCGACCGGATGACTGCTCACCTGGAACCGTTGGAGCAGCAGATCTTCGACGAGATCAAGTCGCGCACCAAGGAAACCGATCTGTCGGTGCCCACCCGGCAGGGTGATTGGTGGTATTACGCGCGCACCTACGAAGGGAAGCAGTATCGCGTTCAGTGCCGTTGTCCGGTAAGCGGTCCCGATGACTGGGACCCCCCGACGCTGGACGAGAACACCGAGATCGCGGACGAGCAGGTCCTGCTCGATTCCAATGCCGAAGCCGAAGGCCATGAGTTCTTTTCGCTCGGTGCCGCCACGGTCAGCCTGGACGGGCACCTGCTGGCCTACTCGGTCGATGTCTTGGGCGACGAACGTTATACGTTGCGGTTCAAGGACTTGCGCACCGGCGAGGTGTATACGGATGAGATCGCCGACATCGGTGCCGGAGCGACCTGGGCCGCCGATAACCAGACGGTGTACTACCTGACCCTGGACCCGGCACACCGGCCCGACAAGGTCTGGCGCTACCGCGTCGGCTCGGGTGAGGCGTCGGAGCTGGTGTATCACGAAGCCGACGAACGGTTTTGGCTCGGCGTCGGGCTCACCCGCAGCGAGGCCTACGTCCTCATCGCGTCGGGTTCCTCGATCACCTCCGAGATGCGCTACGCCGAGGCCGGCGACCCGCAGGCGGAGTTCACCGTCATTCTGCCGCGGCGCGAAGGTATCGAGTACTCGGTCGAGCATGCGGTCATCGGCGGTCAGGACCGGTTCTTGATACTGCACAACGACGGTGCGGTGAACTTCACGCTGACCGAGGCCCCGGTCAGCGACCCGACACAGCAGCGCACCCTGATCGCGCACCGCGACGATGTCCGGCTCGACGCGGTAGACGCCTTCGCCCGCCACCTGGTGGTGAGCTATCGCAGCGCGGCCCTGCCCCGAATCCAGTTGTGGGGCTTCAATTCCGACGGCTCCTATGGCGAACCCGAAGAGGTGTCTTTCGACTCGGAGCTGATGTCGGCGGGGCTGGCCGGCAATCCGAACTGGGATGCGCCCAAGCTGCGGATCAGGACGGGATCGCTGGTCGTTCCGGCGCGCATTTACGACATCGACCTCGCCACCGGCGAACGCATCTTGCTGCGCGAGCAGCCCGTGCTGGGCGACTACCGGCCCAGCGATTACGTCGAGCGCCGCGACTGGGCGGTTGCGGACGACGGCGCCCGGATCCCGGTGTCCGTCGTGTACCGCGCGGATGTCCAATTCCCGGCACCCGCACTGCTGTACGGCTATGGTGCCTACGAAATCTGCACTGACCCAAGCTTTTCCATCGCCAGGTTGTCGTTACTGGACCGGGGCATGGTGTTCGCCATCGCCCACGTCCGCGGCGGCGGCGAGATGGGCCGGCTGTGGTACGAGCACGGCAAGCTGCTCGAGAAGAAGAACACCTTCACCGACTTTGTAGCGGTGGCAAGGCATTTGGTGGACGAGAAAATCACCCAGCCCGATCGGCTGGTGGCGTTGGGGGGCAGTGCGGGCGGCTTGCTGGTGGGCGCGGTTGCCAACCTGGCCCCGGAACTCTTCGCCGGAATCCTCGCCCAGGTCCCGTTCGTCGACCCACTGACCACCATCCTCGACCCGTCGCTGCCGCTGACCGTCACCGAATGGGACGAATGGGGAAACCCGTTGGACGACAGGGATGTCTACTCCTATATGAAGTCGTATTCGCCCTATGAGAACGTCGAAGCCAAGAAATACCCCGCGATCCTGGCAATGACGTCACTGAACGACACCCGCGTCTACTATGTCGAACCGGCGAAGTGGGTCGCGGCTCTGCGCCACACCAGCGGCGACGGAAGTCCGATTCTGTTGAAGACCCAGATGAACGCCGGCCACGGCGGCGTCAGCGGCCGCTACAAGGCGTGGCAGGAAGCCGCGTTCCAGTATGCCTGGCTGCTAGACACCGCCGATGGCGACCGTTATGGCGGCGGCCAGGAAGACGGCCTCGCCGACAGTGCGCAACGGTAGTCGCGTCGTCATCGACGCGGGCGGATCGGGCATCCTGGCGGCGTAGACATTCGCCGGGAACATGGCCAGCATCAGTGCCATCAGGCACAGCGCCGCGGCCACTCGGGTCGACGGGACTAACAATCCCGCGGCGCCCAGCAACTCCAGCGCGCCCGTGACGGTGACCGGCGCACCATGTCGCCGACCGCCGCGGGCTGTTCAGGGCGCTGGCGACGGAAGGCTTTCAGCTGTTGACCGAGGCCCTCGTCGACGCGCGGGGCGACTTCACCGATGCGGCCCTGGCCTATGTTCGATTCGCCATCGACCACCACGGCCACTACGAGGTGATGTTCGACAAGTCGTTGCTCGACGTCTCGGACGCCGGCCTGGCCGTCAACGCGCAGGTCAGAGCCATCGACCCGATGGAAACCGTGCGGCGGATCGCGACGATGTTGTTCGTCGGCTAGTTGTACTGACCTGAGAGGTTAGGTACGCGGGTGGCGGGTGGTTGGCCTCCGAGTGCGGTGTGGCCGCGGTGGTGATTGTAGGTGTGTAGCCAGATGGGAAATTCTTCGCAGCGT
>NZ_JAFAUS010000013.1 GCF_019243155.1 Mycobacterium sp. | reverse complement strand
CGTCGTCGCCCGCGAGCTCGACCCGTCCGAACGTGAGGCGGTCATTCCCAGGATCAACGCGACCACGCCTGCGTTCGCGTACGCGAACTACCAGTCAAAAACCGCGCGCACCATCCCGATATTCGAGCTGGAGGCCGTGCACAAGATTCGTGCTTGATGGACAAGGCGAACGCGGTACATTCACTCATGCGTTTCATCTGTGTCGCCGCGGCGGTCGGCATGGCCATCACCGTCCCAGTTCTTCCGATGGGGGCGTCGCAGGCCCGCGCTGACACCGGCGCCGTCGGTTACGCCGAGTGCATAGGAAACGGCGCGAAGCCCCCGCCGCCGGGGGTGAAGGCAGAAAATTGGTTTCCGAGTGTCCACGTGATGGATACCGACATCAATGGTGGTGTGCCCCCTGCCTCTCTAGTTCAGATCTTGGTGGGCATGGGAGTCAAGCAAGAGGACGCCGTTCGCCAGGTGCAGTGTTTCCTGGTCAACCAACCGCACTAGATGCGTTGTGCGGCAACAGTTTAGCTGCGTTGCATCCTGAAAAGGATGCTTTGGAGGAGCGGTGGGCCCAGAAGATGTCGTCCGTGCCCAGTTAGCCGCCTGGCAGACATTGGATGCCGAGAAAATTCTGGACTATTTCGCTGATGACGCTGTCTTGGTGGACCCGTCCGGAACATATCGGGGACTTGACGAAATTGGTTTGTGGGTTCGGGGACACGTCGGTCGCATGGAACATGCGGATCTGCAAGTGCTCAACACCGCGGTCAACGGAAATCTCGTCATGGTCGAGCGTCTCGACCGTTTCATCTACGACGGCAAAAGCGTCTCTGCTGGCTGCATGGGCGCCTTCGAAGTGAGCGACACGAAGATCACCGCGTGGCGTGACTACTTCGACATGCCAGGGTCGACGTCATCTTAAAAACCCGAAACGTGTTGTCACAGTCGATAGAACGTCGCCACTCCCCGAGCTGGTTGTCCGTCCACAGCGGACGATAAAGTCTGCCGGGACGGGAACCAACAGGAATCGGAGTAGTGAAGTGCGCGTGTTGTTGTGGACGTATGACACGCGCGGGGGCATCGAACCGCTGATCGGACTCGCGGTGCAGCTGCGGGCACTTGGCGCCGAGGTGCGAGTGTGTGCGCCGCCGGATGAGCAACTCGCCGAGCGGGCGGCCGGTTTCGGCGTGCCGATGGTGCCGTTCGGCGACTCTCTGCGCGAGGTGGCCAACTCGACGACGCCAGACCTTCCCCGGTACGTGGACGAGTTGATCGGCGCGCAGTTGACGACGGTCACCGCCGCGGCCGAAGGATGCGACGCGCTGGTGGCGACCGGCTTTATGCCGATCGCGGCTGCCGCGCGGTCGGCCGCCGAAAAGCTGGGCATCCACTACGTCTACGCGACCTACACCCCGACTAATCTGCCGTCACCGCATCACCGGCCGGAGGCACCTGCGAGCGGGCCGATGTCGGTGCCCTGGTTGAGCAACCGGATCCTGTGGGACATGCATGCCCGGAACGCGAACGTGGTATTCGGCCCGATGCTCAACAAGCACCGGGCATCGATTGGCCTGCCACCCGTGCACAACGTCCGCGACCACGCCATCACCGATCGCCCGTGGTTGGCGGCGGACCCGGTCCTGGGCCCGTGGAAGACTCCGGCGGACCTCGACGTCGTTCAAACCGGCGCGTGGCTGTTGCCGGACGAACGCCCACTCCCGGCCGACTTGCTGGCATTCCTGGACGACGGCCCACCACCGGTGTACGTGGGTTTCGGCAGCATGCCCATGGACGCCTCGACAGACATTGCCGGCGTAGCCATCGAGGCGGTCCGCGCGCAGGGCCACCGGACGCTGCTCTCCCGCGGCTGGGCCGATCTGGCCCTGATCGACGACCTGGACGATTGCTTTGCCATCGGCGAGACCAACTTGCCCGAGCTGTTCGGCCGGGTGGCCGCCGTCGTGCATCACGGCGGTGCGGGCACGACTCGGACGGCCGCGTTGGCCGGCGTGCCTCAGGTGGTGATACCCCAGGTCGCGGACCAGCCGTACTGGGCCCGGCGCGTCGCCGCACTGGGCATCGGCAGCGCCCACAGCGGGCAGGCTGCCACCGCCGAGTCGCTGTCGGCCGCGCTCAAAAAGGCGCTGGCTCCGCAGACGCGCGAACGAGCGACCGCCGTGGCCGGCTCAATCCGCACCGACGGAGCGACGGTCGCCGCGAAGCTGCTGATCGACGCGATCAGCTGACACCCGCTCCATCGACTACCGGATCCTGCCTTCACGCAGCGAGTCACGAAGCACGACCAGGACTTCCCGCTGCTCGGCGGTGACCACGTCACGGCGCAGGAGCGCATCGATTTTGTCGATGGCGTTGCCGACGCCGGCCGATCGCCCGCGTTCCCACATGTCCCATCCGTAGACAAACTTCTCGGCCTGGCTGATGTCGAAAGCGAGATGGGGTTCCATGTATTTCACACGAAGGCCGGGGCCATCCGGTTCGGCCGCAGGTGGCGCGCTTTAGTGACCGACCTCACAACGGGAGGGGTTCCTGCTTGCGCCCGATCGGGTAATTGGGGGGTGACCGGAAAGGACCTACATCATGGGTGAAAACAAGAGCGGACCAGTTGAGGCCATCCGAGGCGTCGTCGAGGACGTGATCGGCAAGGGCAAGGAAATCACCGGCATCGTCATCAACAACGACGGTCTTCGCGAGGAAGGCCGCGCGCAGCAGGACAAGGCGCAGGCGCAGCGCGATGTCGCCAAGAAAGAGGCCCAGGCAGAAGCGGCCCGGGCGGCTGAAAAAACAGCGGAGGCCCGCCAAAAGGGCGCCCAGAAGGGCAGCTGACGGAAGGGGAGGTCGGTGCTACCCGACTTCCTCGGGGCGGCCCGTTCCTGACAGAGCGGGTCGTCCCGATTCCGTTATAGGGCAGGTCCTTTGGCTGCCTAACAGCTGATCCGTTAGGCGCTCGCGTCGGCGTGGCACGCCTGGTTCCCGCCACTGCGCTTGGCGACGTACATTGCACTGTCCGCGATCGCGATCAGCTCTTCGATGCAGGCAGCGCTCTCGTTCAACAGCTGTAACTCTGCGATGGCAGTGCCGATGCTCGCCGTCATCTGGGGGGAAAGGCTGGTCACCGCGGCACAAATCCGCTCGGCCAGCGGTTCTATGTCGTCGGGCACACAGGTCAGCGCGATGAGGAATTCTTCGCCGCCGGCGCGGCAGATGGCCGCATCCGCGGGGGTGTGCTCGAGCAGCAACTCGCTCACTGCCCGCAGGGCGTGATCACCGACTGAGTGACCATGGGTGTCGTTGATGCGCTTGAATTTGTCGAGATCCACCATCACCACTGCCAAATGGCTGTGTGTACGAGGCGGATTCGTGAGGCGGTCGCTCACCATCTCGGTGAATGCGCGACGGTTCAGCAGCCCGGTGAGCGCATCCTCCTCGGAGCGCCGTTCGTACCCTCTCATGGCCCGCGACATGCCCCAGGCCCCTAGCAGCACCGACACATTGACGAAGTTGATCACCCAGAACGCCGACAGTGCGGCGGCGATGCTGACTTCCTGGGCCAGGCGTGCCACTGCCGCGACAACGATCGCTGCGGCCACCACACCGTGAAACAGCACGATCCTGCGGCGATGGAATATCGCGCTGTAGGCCCCCGTGACGATCGTGGGAGTGCAGGCCAGGGCGGACAGGGCGGCGGTCGGCTGGATGACACTCCAGCCGCCGATACACAGCACCCCGACCACCACCGCCGTCTCCGACTGCAGACGTGTGGGCCAGCGTGTCAAATAGAAATAGGTCATCCCGACGCTGAAGACGGCGGTGACTCCGCCGATGGCCAGCGCGGCAGCGGTCGGCTCGCGCTGAGTGGCCAACACGCTCAACGGCGCCAGTGCCGCCGATGCGCAGACAACGGCCATGATCCGCTGCGCCGCGCGCAATCGTCCCCGTTGGGACAGAAACGTCTTTATCCAGTCGTACCTGTCGGGCTTACCGCGCCAACCGATCGGCCGTGACATCTAGTCGGCAAACCTCCGATAAAGCATCGCTGCACGCAGCGCGTTGAGGTCGTAGGAACAGTGGGCCCGATCTGCTGAGTAGACCAGATAACCAAAACAAATGGTACGGTTCAGCCTGATTTTGTTGACTTTTACCCTGCGTAGACACGCCGGGCGGCAAGGCAGATGCCGGACGAGCAGCGTCGGGCATCTCAAACGCCACAGAGAACCATTGCACTGCAATCGGTTTCGTGTATCAGCGGACCGGGTTAGCGTCACACACGTTCGGCCGTCATGTCCATCTCGATTGTGCCCTGGCACGCCCCGCTCAGGATCTCGGTGTGCATGGTGCCGGCAAGCGACCCGTTGGGTTGGGGCGTGTACCGCACATGGGCCCGGGCCGGGTTCCATTGGATCGAGGTGTCGGGCATCATGCAGTCCCACTGAAAATCGCTGTCCTGGGTCCAGGACGACCCATCCCAAGTGAATTGAACCGGTTGGGGAACCGTTGGGTTGCTCGGCGGCGGACCGCTGACGATCGTGGCGATGCACTTTCCGCTCGCACAGCTCGAGCGGAACCCATAGGTATCGGTGTGCTGCACCTCAGGGTCACCGACCGCCATGCTGGTCCCTGACTTGGGACCGACCATGAACGTGATCGCGTACTGGCCGTCCCAGGATGCGGCGTCGGCGAGGGCAGTTTGGCAGAGCGACACGGCGACCACGGGCAACGCTGCGCACACCCCGACGAGACTCCTCACACGAACCATCGCATCTCCTCCGGCGAGCACACCCGCCTCCATGGTCTTACGCGGCGCCACCACCTACAAGGTTCGGCATGGAGGATATGGGCATGATCCCGCCGCACAACGACTCCATCTGGCCTGACGACACCAAGCGCGCGGCCGTGACACTCGCACTTGCCGCGGCCACCAGCAGCGACATGCAGTTCGCCGATGTCGTCAACGCGATCGAGGAGGCGCTCGGCAGCGGTCGGCCCCTGCAGTTCGTGATGGAGTTGATCCGGCTGCTCACCGCCGAACTGGGCGAGAAATTCGGCAATCCCGACACCGTGGTGGCCTACCGGCAGTTGGCGGCGCAATGCCAAGCGGCCCAGGACGAGATGCGTTCCCGCGGCGAGTGGCGAAACGGAATTTGAAGGCAGCGCGGGTCCGTCCCCCGTCACGCCAATTCACCGCGCTGCCGTATTCATCTGTACCGGCGGGGTTTCCACCCGACGCTTAGTTCGGCGAAGTCCTTCGTTTCCGGACAGAACCGGTTTCGCCCGTCGGCCGACCGCCACACCGGAAATTGTCAAAGCCGGTGCTCAACGCGAAATCTGCGCCTGATGATCCATGAAACGAAAGTCTGATTTCACTCGATTTAGCTGACTTTCCCCCCGTAAATCCGCCGCGATGCGACGATTTCGCGATGGGTGCTTCCGAGGCGGCCCAAGCCATGCAGTTGGTTCGCGCGTTGCGGGACCAACTCAGCGAGCTGACCGCCCAATTAGCCCAAGTCGAGCGCCAAGACGTCACTCTCATGAAAAAGGGCAGGGCATCCGCGGTGCGGCTACACGCGGCCGCACTGCGCCGAGACATCAAAGAAGCGCAGGCGCTGATCGAACAGCTGCAGCGCAGCTACCTCCCTACCGACGAACGCGTCGCACGCCCTAAACGCGCCAGGACCTAGGACCCGCCGAGGTCCGCGGCGTCGGGAGCTGTTCCCCTCCGAACTGAGCGGCGTAGGCATTGAAGGCCTCGACCGCACTCCGTTCCTGCGGCGCCGCCTGCGCGACGAGGGCGAGAACCTCGGTCTGCTTCCTGTTGCACATGTTGGCGCTGGCGCACGACATGGCGTCGAGGGTCGTCGCAAACGCTTCCGTCGCATCCTGCAGACGGGTCAACACCTTCTGGTCATAACAGCCATACAGTCGCGGAATGTCGACGAGGCGTGCGTCGGCCCGGATGTCGGTGTCCAAAGCGCCCGCCGCCTGGCCGATGCGCGCCGAATCACCCGACGCCGTCGCAGAGTCGTAGGTCCGCAGCCTGTCTTTGAGAGGACCTGCCAGATCGTCCGCGTACTGCTGGCGATAGATATCGGGCGACGCCGCATTCTGCGGCGCCCGCCCCTCGCATGTCTCGTTGCCCGGAAGCGTGGTGACGACCCCCGGACGCGACGAGGACGATCCCGCGGTGGTCCCCGAGGAGCCACACGCGCTCAGGGCCAGCGCGATACCCAGGACTGCGAATGCGCCGAGAGCGTGCCGATTCCAGGCGTGAGTCTGAGAACTCACTTCGCTCAACGCACCACCCCCGTTTAACTGCTGCCTGGCGTACGTTATCGGTCTGAGCGTTTGCGCGCAGAGTATTGGGATGTCGCGCCGGTCACCGAAGACAAAGCCTGTCGGATTCCGCCACCGCGGGAGATGCTGGGGAAATGACTCCTGTTCGGCGATTGGTCGCCGGTGTTCTAGCGGCCGGCAGGTTGGCCATCTCCAGCCCCGTGGCCCATGCGGCCCCGAGCTATCACTGGTGTCCCGGCGACCAATGGGACCCGGGCTGGAACAAGGTCGCGAACTGGGATTGGAATCAATGCCACGACTGGCAACACCCGGGCGGACCGTTCGGCCCCGCCGGATGGGGACCCTGGGGACCGCCGCCACCATGGGCGCCGCCACAGCCACCGCAGCCACCGTGGGCACCCGGGGCTAACCTGATGTGGAATCCCACTGCCAACGGCTGGGGGCTTTGGAACAACGGAGTGTGGACTCCGATCTAGCCGAACACTGGTCCGCCGACGGGCGCCAGCGAACATATCCGCGCATGCTGACACCACTTGTACCCTGGTTCACAGCCCCTAGCCAGTGCGGATCCCGAAAGGTCAAGCAAATGAGAGCACTCGGGATTGCGGCGGCAGCCGCAGTGGCTTTCGCACCGTTAGCGGTGCTGGCCCCCGCACCCGGTGTGGCACAGGCGGCTCCATGTGTCGGCGACGGGTCAAGCCCGACCGCGTGCGAGCACTGCCGGTTTTACGTGAACGCCTATCACACCGCGAACGTGTGCGACGTGAATCAGCCGCCCCGCCCGGCGGTGCCACCGCCGACCCGGGTGCCGGTGGCGACTCCCGAGATGCCGCCGGAACCACCGATTGTGCCGATCCCGCCCCCAATACCCTTACCGCCCATCTCCCGGCCGCCGACCGCGACTCCGGCTCAGGCGCAGGTACCCAAGATCAATCCGCAGGGCGGGGGGCCGACCAACGCCCCGCTGATCTCACCGCCTAAGGGGCTGGAAGCACCACCGCAGGCGGTCGCGGCGGCCAAGGCCGCACCGCCGACGCGGGTCAATCCCGCCAGCCCACCGGAACCGCCGATGCAGGTGTACGACTTCGACCACCAGGTGCAGAACGCGGTCAACGTCAACAACGGCAACGTCGACCTGCTGAAGGCCGACAACCAGATACTTGTCCGCCCCCGGCACTGGGACTACATCGACTACGACGATTACCGCCGCCCGGTCCTGTACAACCCGCTCGATGAAGCGATGACCTTCCGCTACAACTACAGCGGCGCGTATCGGGAGGCCTTCGTGCCGGCCGGTGGCCGGATCGTGCTCGACGCGGCCATCGTCGGCCTCTACCCGTTCACCGCGGTCAGCTACAGCCACGTCGCCTCGGGCAGCTTCTACGGCGGCGCCGCGGTACCGGCGAACGCCGGGAACGGCCCGCCGCCGCCGGACTACCTCCCGCCGGTGCCACCGGACGTGTACCACGACGTCACGGCGACCGTCCACGCCTCCAACCAAATCGTCGAGGTCGGCGAGGTGCAGGTGGTGGGCCACGACGCCGGCCAACCGGCGGGCAGCCAGGACACCTTCATGCTCAACGACACCACCTTTGCCTGGGGGCAGATCAACGACGGCAACAGCAACTCCCAGATCACTGTGACCAAGACCCAGTCGCTTCCGGGTAGCGGGCCGACCGACAACGGCAGCTACCTGTTGGCGCTGGCCGCTCTCAAGGAACCCGCGCCACCATCGGCGCCGCGCTGGCCCTTCGCTCTCAGCTACGGGGCGTTGGCGGCCGCAGTGTGCCTGGCCGCCTGGATGCTGAACCGCCGCAAGAAGCGCGCGGAGGAACTGACCGCGATCGAGTAGCGGCGGGCGGGAAGAAATTCGGGGCTTGGATTGTCTCAATAAGTTGATCGGGCCGGCCCCGGTCCCTCCCCCCGACTCTGTGCGGCCGGCCCGGTTCTGCTTCCGCGCCGCGCGGTTCGATGACAAGGCAAGATGTCATTCGTGGGCTGGACGAGGTACGAGGGCCGCGCGCTGGCGGATCTGACTCTGGACGGTGACGCGCTGTTCGCCGGGCTCGAGGACTACGTGCGCGTGCACAATCCCCATTTCACGGACATCCGGATGGAGCGGGCGATCGCCACCGAGGAGTACGGCGAGCAGATCGGGGCGCCTGGGCGCTGGTACGACGTCACCTATCTGGCCGACAACACCTGATCGGGCTTAGCATATTGGGTCAGGCAACCCAAATTAATGACCTGAGCCAATACCGAAGGTGACCAGACATGAGCTCTGCGGCGTTTCCTCAAGGCAAACAGTGGCGGCAAGTCCTCGGCCGGAAGATGGCGTACGTCGAGGTAGGCAGCGGCGACCCCATTGTGCTGCTGCACGGCAATCCCACCTCGTCCTACCTATGGCGAAATGTGTTGCCGCACCTGCAGCCCCTGGGCCGCTGCATAGCCCCGGATCTGATCGGTATGGGCGATTCCGACAAGTTGCCCGATAGCGGACCCGGCTCGTATCGATTCGTCGAGCACCGTCGCTATCTGGACGCGCTGCTCGAGGACCTCGGCGTGCGCCAGCGCGTCACCTTGGTGATCCACGACTGGGGCTCGGCCCTCGGCTTCGACTGGGCCAACCGCCATCGTGACGCGGTGAAGGGTATCGCCTTCATGGAGGCGATCGTGGCCCCGCAGGGCCGCGATCACTGGGACTCGATGGGAATGCGCGAAGCGCTGGAGGCCATCCGGTCGGACGCCGGCGAAGAGATGGTGCTGAAGAACAACTACTTCATCGAGGAGATCCTGCCGAACGCCGTCATGCGCAAGCTCTCCGACGAGGAGATGGGCGAGTACCGGCGGCCGTTCTCCGAGCCGGGCGAGGGTCGACGTCCGACACTGACGTGGCCTCGCGAAATTCCCATCGAGGGCGAGCCGGCCGACGTGAGTGCGATCGCGGCCGACTACGCCGACTGGCTCGCGACCAGCGACGTGCCCAAGCTGTTCCTGAAGGCCGAGCCCGGAGCTATCCTTACCAACGACAGGCTGGTCGACCTCGTCCGTGGGTGGCCAGCGCTGACCGAGAAGACGGTGTCGGGAATCCATTTCGTGCAGGAGGATTCGCCCGACGAGATCGGCCGGGCCATCGCGGACTGGATGGGGACCTCTTCCTGAATCCGGCCGACGTCGCCGGATTTTGTCGTCGGCCGTCCTTATCATCGGCCCATGCACCGGGTGCCACTGCGCGCATGAAAATCGCCCTCGTCTTCCTCCCGCTCTATGTCGGGCTCCTGGTCGGCTTCATCGGCCACAGCGCCGGTTTGGGGCTGGCGGGAGGCTGCTTCGGCCTGTTCTTCGCGCTGCTTGTGGCGGGAAAGGGCTACCGGCCGCTATGGCGGCGCGACGCCGGCCTGACCGCGGTCGACGCCATGGACGGCGTGGAGTTCGAGGACTACGTCGCCGGACGCCTGCGGCGGGCCGGTTGGCAGGTCGCGTTCACTCCGGCGGTCGGTGACTACGGCGTCGACCTGATCGCCGAAAAGGACGGCCACTCCGTGGCGATCCAGTGCAAACGCCACGGCAGGCCGGTCGGCGTCGCCGCCGTCCAGCAGGTGGTCTCGGGCGCACGCCACCACGGATGCACGAGGAGCATCGTCGTCAGCAATCAGGAGTTCACCACTGCGGCAAAGCAATTGGCCTTTACCCATGGTTGCCAGTTGATCGGGCGCAAAGCCTTGGAAGCTTGGGTGCCCCCGCCCGCGCGACGAGCCGTTTAGGCTACCGATACGCCTTCGCATGCAGGAACGAGTCGTAGAGTCCGAGCAAGACCGTTCGCTGCTGCCCGCTCACATCCTGCTGGCACAGGAGGTTCTCCACCTTCTCGATTGCCAAGGCGATGCCGTCCGAGCGCCCTCGTTCCCACATCCCCCACGCGTAAATCATCTTTTCGGCTTCGTTAAGGTCCATGGCTCTAGATGCCACAGACTAGCTGTGGCCGCATCCCGACGCAGGGCGCAAGCAACGCGATCGGCACGCTGGAAGTGTTGTCAATCAAGACGTTTCGGGTAATACACGCGGTTTTGATCTTGCTGTGGCAAACACCCTCCGATCAGCGCGCTGAGCGCCTCGCGCGCCCATCGGTGCCTGCGGTAGCTCACGACGCCGGAATAACGCGAAAGTTCCTGTCGTGCAATGGCTTTGGTACCCGCGGGTGACGAGTTGAAACCCATCGGTATCATCGAGGAATTCACGGACCTGCAATTTTGCCAGCGGGTACAGTCGCGGGTATGAATCTGGTCGAGTGGCTCAGGACCCCGCGCTACCTCAAGTCGCGCCTGATGATGGAAACCCGGCCGTTGAACCGCCTGGAGATGGAGGTCGTTTTCCTCGAAGTCTCCGGCGGCAACGCACTACTGCGCTTCCCCGTGCTGTTCATGCTGCTTCCGAAGGGCACCCGCACGCCACGCACTCAACCGTCCGAGCCGGAGCAGGGCAAGTAGGCGTGCACCTGACCAGCGGAGTCCGCGACCCGGCGGCAGGCTTTCCCCTCGGCAAAGCGATCGATGACGCGGGTGAGCGTCGGCAGGCCAACCGGGCCGTCGCGGTCAGCGCCGTCGGATTGGCACTGACCGGCGTGATCGAGTTGGTCATCGCGCTGGTGTCCGGCTCGGTGGCACTGCTCGGCGATGCGCTGCACAACCTGTCGGACGTTTCCACCAGCGTCCTGGTCTTCATCGGGTTTCGGGCATCACGCAAACTCCCGAGCGAGCGGTACCCCTATGGTTACGAGCGCGCCGAAGATCTCGCCGGTGTTGGTGTGGCCCTTGTGATTTGGGGCAGTGCTGCGGTCGCCGGATATGAAAGCATCAGCAAGCTGCTGCGGCACGGCGGCACCGGTCACGTGGGCTGGGGCATCGCCGCGGCGGCCGTGGGTGTGGTCGGCAATCAGCTGGTGGCCCGCTACAAGTTAGTGGTGGGCCGGCGGATTCGCTCGGCGACCATGATGGCCGACGCCAAGCATTCCTGGCTGGACGCGCTGTCCTCGGCCGGAGCCGTACTGGGACTCATCGGCGTCGCGCTCGGCTGGGGCTGGGCCGACGCCGTCGCCGGAATCGTCGTCACCGGGTTCATCTGCCACGTCGGCTGGGAGGTGACCTCCGACATCGCGCACCGCCTGCTCGACGGCGTCGACCCCGAAATCATCACGACCGCCGAGGCCGTCGCCACCTCCGTCCCCGGCGTCACGCACGCCCATGCCCGAGCTCGATGGACGGGGCGGACCCTGCGCGTCGAGGTCGAAGGCTTCCTCGGTCCCGAGACCACGCTGGCAGCCGCCGACGACATCGGTCGCAGCGTCGCCGCCGCGCTAACGCCGCGGATCCCGGACATGCACAGCTTCAGCTGGACGGCCCGAGCGGCATAGATCAGCCGCGACGGAACCGATCGCGGAACTGCGGGTCGTTCTCCCACCACAAGCCCGAAGGCGCGGCGTCCCGAGGTTCGTCCACTTCGGCCCTGTCCAATTCGGCATCGACCCGGACCGCATGCGCCTTCTCGTCACGGGACAGGGCGCGCATCAGCAACAGCACGAACGGCAGCCCCACCACGTCGCCCAGGACCCACAGCACCCCGGCTCCGATTGTCTGGTCGAGTCGTTGATCGGGACCCCAAGATCGGTGCAGCGCATCGTAATACGCGACACCGATCAACGACCCCTGCCACAGGACCAGCCCGAGGACACCGTCGCCGAGGGCCTCGGCGACCGAGATCAGCAGCGACATCAGCTGGGGGTACCTGTGTGGCACGGGATCCTCTTGCAGCCGGGCATAGAAATACCCGAAACCCAGCGCTACCAACAGGATTCGGGTCGGAGCACCGATCCATTCGTTGTCGAGAGCGGCGGTGTACCAAGGCGTCAGGTACAGCAACCACGGCGTGGCCAGCATCCCCAAAGACGTGGTGGCCGGGTGTGCGAGCAGTGCGACGAACGGGGTCGCCAGCAACCGATCGATGCGGTCGCGCCCGGCCGGGCCCAGGGCATCGCGCAGCACAGTGACCGGCTTGCCCTGCGCGATGAACAACGGCACGACGTACAACAGCAGCAACACCTGCAGGGCGCGCACCCAAAACAGGACGTAGGCGTAGACACCGACTGCGCTCATGGTGGCCAGCCCCCACAGCACCAAACCCACCCAGAAGCACCCGGCCCGCGCGGCGCCGACTGAGCGCTCGGCATTATGACCGCGTCGATAGCACCAGGTGTAGCCGACCGCGAGCACCACGATCACGACGGCGGAGAAGATATCCAGCTGCCATGTCGTAAGCACGGCATTCGATGTCAGCGGTCCTGGGTCGGCGCGCACAGCACCTAGCGTATTGCGACGCGCAAGCCGATCGGCCGCTCAGTTGCCGGTGGCGCCTTCCGGTTTCGGGCCGCGGTCGTCGCCGGTGATGTATTTCGGGCAGTAGTGAGCGGCGGAAAGGTACGCGAACTTGGCCGCGGCGGCCCCCTCGAAGGCCGGATTCTGGTTCCGCAGCTGCGTCACGACCGAGGCGGACGACTGCCCGTCGTCGAGCAGGTCACACACCGACTTGCCGATGGTGACCGCGTTGCCGCCATCCTGGTAGGTGAGGCCGGCGTCCCGGAGGTCCTTGAGAAAGTCCTGATCGTTGTCGATGTCTGCGTAGGCCGGAGCGGAAAGGCCGACCGCGGCGACGACGCTTGTCAGCACGAGTAGGAGTCGCATAGCGGTGTGATTCTGTCAAACATGCGAGTGCTTGGCATCTCGTCGGGCGAACGGGACGTGAACTTTCCCTCCCTCGACGTCCGCTACGCCGCCGGTGCCGGCGAGGGGCCGGCGAGGGGTCATCCCTCCGAAATACCGGATCTGGATAAAGCAGGTGCGCTCCGTGAAATAAATGTCCACACCGACGAGCGAATAAATGACGATATTCGTATTCAGGGCGTTGCCGAGTGGGTCGACGAGCCGACTTTGTACGAAGTCAGATCCCGCGTCCACGCATTCTGCGTCTGCAACCCGTTAAGAGTTGCTGCTGGCAGGTGTTGCGCTCGGGGTGGGCGAGCTGCTGCTGGAGCTCGAGACCTGGTCCGGGCAGTACGCGTTGGCGGCGATCGCCGCGAACGAGTTGGCATGATCGTCGCTCAGGCCAGGGTTCTTGGATTGCAGCGTCGAGACGACATCCGTCATCGCCGTGCTGCTTTTGACCGCCGTGCACACCCACTGGCCCGCCTTCGCCGCCGAGGACGGGTCGGAATAGCTGATGCCGGCCTTATCCAATGAAGCGACGAATGCGTCGTCGGTGGAGTCGGCAAACGCCGGCACGGCCAAGCCGATAATCGCGGCAAAACTCATCAGGGCGAGAAGTAGCTTCATGAGTAAGTAACTCTTGCAGAGCGGTAGTGGTCCCGCACCTCGCGAAACAGAAACTTAATTTGCGCTCACGGCACAAAGTGGCGTCAACCCCTAGTTGACTTAGCCGCTGCGTCAACCTATCGTTGACGCCATGTCCGACCCCACCCGCATCGCCTATCCGGTCCGCCTCGACGAACTGATCGACGCCATCAAGTCGGTCCGCACCGACGTGCTGGACCAGCTGGCGGACGCCGTCCTGGCCGGCGAACACCTGGGCGAGGTCGCCGACCACTTGATCGGCCATTTCGTCGACCAGGCTCGGCGCTCCGGCGCGTCGTGGACCGATATCGGCAAGAGCATGGGCGTCACCAAGCAGGCCGCCCAGAAGCGGTTCGTCCCGCGCGCCGAGGCGACCAGCCTGGACCCCGAACAGGGATTCGGACGCTTCACACCGCGGGCGCGCGGCGCGGTGGTGGCCGCTCAGAACGCCGCGCACGAAGCCGGCAATGCCGAAATCAACCCCGACCATCTGCTGCTCGGCCTGCTCAGCGATCCGGCGGCGCTGGCGACGGTGCTGCTACTCCTGCAGAAGGTGGACACCGAAGCGATCCGCACCGCGATAGTGCTGCCACCGGCCGGAGCCGAAATCCCCGCCCTGATCCCGTTCAGCGGGCCGGCACGCAAAGCCCTCGAGCTGACCTTCCGCGAAGCACTTCGGTTGGGCCACAACTACATTGGCACCGAACACATGCTGCTGGCGATGCTCGAGCTGGAAGACGGCTCTCCCGTCAAAGGGCCGCTGCAGCAATGCGGTGTCAACAAGGACCGCGTCGAGGCCGACCTGATCAAGGCGCTGGAATCGCTGAGCGGCGGCAAGCCGGTCCACCCCGGCGCCTGACCGGTTCGTGTACCCCTCCCCCCGGTGTTACCGCGTGTGCGATCATGCCTAGATGCACCGCTGGCTGGTCGTCTTGTGGACTCTTTTGGTCGCCGCCGCCAGCGTGACCGCGGTCGCCGTGGTCTCGGCTCCCCGCGCCCTGGCCGGTGACGCGCCGATCGGCCACATCGGCGACACGCTGCGGGTGGACACCGGCACCTACATCGCGGACGTCACCGTCAGCAGCGTCGCACCGTGCGACCCCCCGCCGGGATTCGGCTATACGCGCGAAGGCGTCCCGGTCAAGAGCTTTCCCGGCAGCACCGTTGACCGCGCCGACGTGACGGTGCGCGCGATCCGGGTGCCCAACCCCTTCGTCATGGCGACCAACTTCAGTTTCGACGGCGTCACGCCGTTCGCCGATGCCTACAAGCCCCGGGCATCCGATGCGCCCGACGCGCTGGACAAAGTCCTGGGCAACGCGCCCAACGGAGCCATCGTCCGCGGTGGCGTGTATTGGGACGCCTACCGCGACCCGGTGTCCACCGTCGTCCTGCTGGACAAGCGGACGGGCTACCACCTCGCGCAGTGGAACCTCTAACCGTCAGAACACCGGAACCCGTTGATATAGAACAACTTTCCGCTGTCGCCGCGCGTACGTTTCCGTTGGCGTGCCCGCCCTCGATACCGCCGGAGAACATCGCGTCGTTCATCGCCGCCAACCTGACCCCCGCCCGCTTCGCCGAGTATCTGGCCGACCCGCAACGGGCGATCCTCACCGCGTACCACGAGGGCCTGATTGTCGGCTACGCCATGCTGATTCGCGGCGTCAGCGATGACGCGGACGTGCAGCGCGCGGTTCGGATCCGTCCGGCCGCCGAACTGTCCAAGATGTACGTGCTGCCCGACCGTCACGGCTGCGGGGTCGCGACCGCACTGATGAGCCGCACCCTGGC
>NZ_JAFAUS010000501.1 GCF_019243155.1 Mycobacterium sp. | reverse complement strand
GCTGGTGCATGAAGTGGTGGCCCCCGATGACCTGATGGCGGCGGCGTTGAGCAAGGCCCGCGAGATCGCCGCGAACAACGCTTATGGCGTGTGGCAGACCAAGATTGGCCTCAACGCAGCATTGGATGCGCCCAGCTTGCGGCATGCTATCGAAATCGAGAACCGCACCCAGATCCTCAGCGGGTTCACCCGTAACCCGGTCGAGGCCGCCACGGCGCATATGGAAAAGCGCGCGCCGAAGTGGGATACGTTGTGACGCTTAGAGTTTAGCGGCGACCCGCTGCGCCCGGCTTATGTGATTGTGGCGACCCGCTGCGCCCGGCTGCGCCGCGCTTGCGATCGCCACGGCCGCGCTTGCGATCGCCGCTTAGAGTTTGGCGATCACGTTCTCGGCGAACATCTCCAGGTTGGCGATCTTGGTGTCCAGCGCTTCGGTGTCCTTGCCCATGATGTAGGGGATGCGGAATCCGACGATGACGTCGGTGACGCCCTTGTCCTCGAGTCGCTTGATGCCGTCCGGGGTGTAGGCGTCGACCGAGATGACGTGGATCTCGAACGGCCCGGTGTTGCCCGCTTCCTCGCGGAACCGCTTGAGCTTGGCGAGGAGGTGGTCGAGTTCCTCGGGGTCTCCGCCGCCGTGCATCCAGCCGTCCAGCCGTGCCGCGCGCTTGAGTGCGGCGTCGGCGTGCCCGCCGATCAGGATCGGCACGGGCTTGGTGGGCGCGGGCGTCATCTTGGTCTTGGGGATGTCGTAGAACTCGCCGTGGAATTCGAAATAGTCACCCGTGGTGAGGCCCTGGATGATCTCGATGCATTCGTCCATCCGCTTGCCGCGCTTGGCGAAGGGGACCCCCAGCAACTCGTAGTCCTCGGGCCACGGGCTGGTCCCGACGCCGAAACCCACGCGGTTGTCGGTCATCGCGGCCAGTGACCCGATTTGCTTGGCCACCAGCGCCGGTGGCCGGATGGGCAGCTTGAGGACGAAGAAGTTGAACCGCAGCTTCGTCGTCACCGCGCCCAATGCCGATGTCAGCACGAAGGTTTCGATGAACTCCTTGCCATCCAAGAACTCTCGGTTGCCGTCCGGGGTGTAGGGGTACTTCGAGTCGGATTCGAAGGGGTAGGCGATGCTGTCGGCGATCGTCATCGCGTCGTAGCCGGCGGCCTCGGCCGCCTTGGCCAACGGGATGTAGAACCTATGGTCAGTCATCGCCTCTGCGTAGGTAAACCGCACGTCATCTGCCTTCCTGGAGAGGGTCGTAGCACGACATTAGAACGTGTTCTAGTTTGACCCGCAGCCAGGGCCGAGCACAACTATGCCGACGCAGAGGCTGAATCCGGCTAGAGCTGGTTCTCCGGGCCGATGACCGCCCAAACCGTCTTACCGGAAGAGGTGGGAGTGCTGCCCCACGCGCGTGACAACGCGTCGACGATCGCGAGGCCGGACACGTCGATGCCGGCCGCCGGAGACGGCAGTCGCAAGGCCGGCGCGTTGCTGGCGTCGGACACGGCGATGGCCGCCGTGTCGCGCTGCGTCTCGATCCGTACCACCGGAGTGCTCGCCGTGTGCTCCAGCACGTTCTCCACGAACACGTTGACCACCACCAACGCGACCGGGATGAGCATGGGCTGCGACCAGGCGGTGAGCCATTCGCGGACCAGGCGTCGTGACTCGCGCAGGCTGGTCAGATCGGTCGGCAGTTGGGCATCGGCGCGCAAGATGGTGTGCCGGCCGCGCTGACCGAGCGCCTTTATCGCCGCTTTCTCGCTCGAGAAAACCGGCAGAAAATGGGTGACCCCGGCGCGGGTGATCGCGTCACGGCTCCCGCGCCGCGTGCACACCAACACGATCGGGACGTGGGGCTTGGCGCGCACCTGCCAGTGCGCACTGATGAACATCGACCACGTCGATTCGTCGGGAACCGAAAGTGCGGAGACATTGACGACGACCGCGGAAGCCTCGTCGAAGGTGGCTTTTATGATGCGTTCGCGAAGTGCAGCGGAATTGGCGACATCGAGCACACCGTCGACCGCCAGCACGGCCACGGATTCATACGTGCGCGACTCGACCGCAAGCGAGCCCGACGACTCAGCTACCGAACTCACCAGAGCGACCTTTCTTGCGTGGCGTCCTTGGCAATGCGCGGTGAAATGGTTTGCGGCGGCCACTTTCCCGGCGGCTTGATCGAAAAAGAATGGGTTGTCGTAATCCGGCTATTCAGATCAATTCCGTCGTCCGGTTCCATCGCCTGCTCCTCGAATTCCTGCCGGGCCAACTGCTTGAGTATCCGCTTTTGATGGCAAAAGCCCTAATTGGTGTTTAAGCGGCTCCGGCGCCGCCGGAAATCGCAGGCCGCGGCGGGGGCGTCTCGAGCCCGAGTCGCGGTTCCGGCATGAGTTGAGCCACGTGGCTGCCCCACCCGTTGAGGTCTTGACCTCTGCAGCGACGAACGTGGATGTTCGATTCCGCCGCGCACCACGCGCACCCTTCGCGGGTACCACGTACGGACGTGGTCAAACGTCAGGTCAACGCGTAGGGCGGAGCGCCTACGCCCGCGACCGAGTGCGTGCCCCACGGCGTCTGTTCGACGAGGCGCGCGGGCGCACTGCAGTGGCCTACCGTCAGCGTCGCGGTCCGCGCCTGTTTGAGCGCGTCGTCGGGCAGCGGTCGCGACGGGGAACAGAACACCGTCCCCTGCCAGTGGTACCGACCGTCGATGGGATCCAGATGTCCGGCGAGCCGGACCCGCACCGGATGGCTTGCGCCGGCTATCTCCAGCGTCGCCGCGCCGTCGTAGGTGTCCTCACCCTCGGGCGCGCTGGATGACAGGTCGAACGCGGACGCCGGCGAAGGCGCAGACGCCGGTTCTAGTTGGGCGCGCTCGTTGAACACCCGTTGGCTGCTGCCGCGCACCTCGATGCGACGGCTCGCGGTGCGCCTCATGAGCTTGACGCACTCGACGATGTAGCGAACTTGGGCGTCGGCATCGGGCCCGGTGATGAAGAAGTAGTTGGGGAACCCGTGAACCGCGACGCCGCAGAAGGGTTCCATGCCGTCGTGCCAGACCCGCTTGATGGTCACACCGTTGCTGCCGACCAGTGTCTCGTCGGAAACCTGAGCGGCGATCGAATAACCGGTGCCGTAGATGATCGCGTCGACGCGGTGATCGACGCCGTCCGCGGTCCGGATGCCCGACGGGGTCACCGCCTCGATCGACGACCCCGCCACCGTGATCGCGGGGCGTTCGGCGACCGGCCGGATGCGGCGGCGCAACCAGCGGCCGGCGCGCGTCGACCAGAGCGGCACCTCCGCAACGACGCGGCGCGGCGCGTGCGCGAAGACGGTGACCGAATCCGCTTCTTCGACCAGCCGTCCGATGACGCGGCCGGCGGCGGCATCGGTGCCGACCACCGCGATGTGCTTGCCGGACGGATCGAAATCGGGATCGGGGGCGGCGGCAGGAAACGACTCGCCGAGGAAGTCGTCGCGCCCGGCGATGTCCGGCAGCCAGGGACACTGCAACGGCCGGTCGGCGGCGATGACGGTATAGGCGTGCACCATTTCGCCGTCCGCCGTTGTCAGCCGCCAGGTGTCGGTGTCGTCGTCGAACCGCGACTTGTCGACGCGGCCGTCGAGGATCACGAAGTCGGTGACCCCGGCCTGCAGCAACGCCGCCCGAGCGCTCTGCGCGCCGGCTCCCGCGCCGATGACGGCGATGTCGTGGCGCGGCTGCGCGGTGCCACGCGGCTGCGTCACAGAAACCTGCTGCGCTTCCACGCACGGCGTGCGATCGGACCCAGCAGGCCCACTTCGGTCAAAAATGTTGCGAGCGGGGCGAATCCGGCGACCTGGATGTCGTGGCGATGCGCGCTGGTGCGCGCGATCCTGCGCGCCCGCTTCGGGTCGAGACCCGTGCGCGCGTAGGGGATCGAATTGCTGAACAAGTAGTTGAAGAAGTACCCACCGAGCCCGTTGATGTTGGCCATGAACCAGCGATTGACACGCGGCATCTCGGTGACCCGTTTGCGTGCGCCGTCGCGAGCGAACTGGATATGGCGTGCTTCTTCGGTGACGTGAATTCGCATCAGCCGCTGGATGATTGGCTGCAGTTCCGGGTCATCCATCATCTGCCGCTGCAGCGAGTCGAAGATCTCCTCGCCGATCAGGGCGGCGACCCACAACATCGAGCCGCGCTGGAAGGCGAACGGCAGCGCGTTGATGACCATCCGGTGAAAAGGCCTCGGGCGCACCGGCTTGGCGCCGATCCGCTCGATCGCCTTGCCGAACATGACCATGTGGCGGGTCTCGTCACCCAGTTCGGTCAGCTTGTAATGCGTCGACTTACTGGTCGGGTCCTCGTGGAGAATGGTGCGCAGCAACGCCTGGTTGAGCATGTTCTCGAACCAGATGCCGGCCGACAATGTGTTGACGAGTTCGTGGCGGGACAGCTCTATTTGTTGTTCGCGGTTCATTTCGTCCCACATCGGCGTGCCGTACAACGACACCAGCCGGGGCGGGAGAAAGAACTTGTCCGGGTCGAGCGGGGCGTCCCAGTCGATGTCGACGACGGGCTCGTAGGACTTCCTGACCGAGCCTTTCAGCAAACGGTCCGAGAATTCTTCTCGACTCGGTCCAGTTTGCTTTACCGGGGTGGTCATCGCTGCGTCCCTTCATTGGGTGCTTCAGACGGTACCCATGGTACTGGGTACCTGCGGTCCCGGCTAGGCCCCTTATGTTTCGATTCGGCAATCTTGAATGCAGCGCGCGTCAGGAGAATTCATTGGGCCGGCATATCCACGTCATCGGTATAGGCGCCGGTGATCCCGACTACGTGACCGTCCAGGCGATTGAGGCGCTCAACGACACGCAGGTGTTCTTCGCGATGGACAAAGGCGACGCGAAAAGCGATCTGGTGGCCCTGCGCCGGGAGATCTGCGCGCGGTTCATTCGCGAACCCGGCTACCGCTTCGTCGAGCTGCCCGACCCGAAACGGTCGGCCGACGGCGACTACCGCGATGCCGTCTCCGACTGGCATGCGGCGCGCGCACGTATCTGGGCGACCGCGATCTCGACCGAGCTGGGACCCGATGGTGTGGGCGGGTTTTTGGCGTGGGGTGATCCGTCGCTGTACGACAGCACGCTGCGCATCCTCGACGCAGTGGCCGCCGAGATCGACTTCACGTTCGACGTGGTTCCGGGAATCACCGCGATCCAGGCGCTGACGGCGCGGCACCGCATTCCGCTCAACGAGGTCGGCGAACCGGTCCTGATCACCACCGGTAGGCGGCTGCGGGAAGCCGAGTTGGCCGGCGCCGCGGTGGTGATGCTCGACGGCGACTGCTCGTTTCAGGCCTGCCCGCCCGGCACGTGGATTTGGTGGGGCGCCTACCTGGGCACCGATGACGAGCTGCTGGTCGCGGGCACCGTTGGCGAAGTGGGCCGGCGGATCGTCACGCTGAGAGCGCAATGCCGTGCTCGCCACGGCTGGATC
>NZ_JAFAUS010000455.1 GCF_019243155.1 Mycobacterium sp. | reverse complement strand
CTCGGCGTAGTGTCGCTGGAACTTCTCGTCGCGGCCGTAATCCGGTGCCGCGGTGGTGAAGTGAGCGCCGTTCGGCGCTTCCACCACGCCGTCGACCATCATCCGGTTGATCAGCAGCGCCTGCGGCGGCACCGCCTTGACCAGTTCTTGCGTGGATACGACGCGCTCCACGGACAGGTAGCGTTTCTCGGCGGCCATCAGGAACAGGTCATCGAAGTACGGGTCGATCCCGGTGTATGCCGCATTGCCTTGGCTGTCACCAAGATTGAGGTGCACATAGGCCGCATCCAGGTTCAACGCCGGCATAGCGATGAGCGTCTCGTGTCCACCCTCGGCCGCCGGGTAGGGACTGGTGACCTTGCGCAGTTCGCCCGCCCAGAAGTCCAGCACCGAGCTGCCCAGCCCGGCCCGGATCGGCAGGAACGGCAGGCGTTGCGCCGCGGCCTGCAGCCCGCAGCGCAGCATGCCCTCGTCCATCTCCCTGGCCTCGATCGCCCCGCCGGTGCGCGCCTTGGCGAACCAGGGGTCATAGAACGGCGGCGAATCCAGCGAGACGAATCCGTAGTAGACGCGCTTGACCTTGCCCGCCGAGCAGAGCAAGCCGAGATCCGGTCCGCCGTAAGTCACCACCGTCAGGTCTTTGACATCGGTGCGCAGCATCGCGCGCACGAAAGCCATTGGCTTGCGCCGCGATCCCCAGCCGCCGATGCCGATGGTCATGCCGCTGCGCAGACCGGCGACGGCGTCGTCGAGAGTTGTCCTCTTGTCGCTCACTTCTTACCCTTGTCCGTTCCAGCGAATGCGTCGCGGTGCTCATCGGATACCCCGGCAAGGTTGAGCTCGAACGTAAAGCCTTGCTCCATACGGTAACTCGAGTTGACCCGCTGAACGTCGATGAAGTTCAGCGCTTCCTTGGCCGCCCGGATGACGCGCGTGTCCTTGGCGGCGATGTCGCGGGCCACCCGCAGAGCGGCCTCGTCGAGTTCATCACGCGGGACTACCTCGTGCACCGAGCCGAAGTGATGCAAGGTGGCGGCGTCCACGGTGGCCGCGGTGAAGAACAGCCGTCGCATCATGTGCTGCGGCACCAGCCGCGACAAGTGGGTTGCCGCGCCGAGGGCGCCGCGTTCCACCTCCGGCAGACCGAACGTGGCGTCGTCGGAGGCCACGATGACATCGGAGTTGCCGACCAGTCCGATGCCGCCGCCGACGCAGAATCCGTTCACCGCCGCGATCACCGGCACCGCGCACTCATAGACGGCCCGGAACGCGGCGAAGCAACCGCGATTGGCGTCGATCAGCGCGCCGAAACCTTCCGTGCGCTGCATCTCCTTGATGTCCACCCCGGCGTTGAAGCCGCGGCCCTCGGCGCGCAGGATCACCGCGTGCGTTTCGGGGTCCTGGCCGGCGGCCGTGATGGTGTCGGCGAGGTCGAACCACCCGCGCGACGGGATGGCGTTGACGGGGGGGAAGTCGACGGTAACTGCGACTATGCCCGGTTCGGTGGTTTTGGATGTGATGGTCAAGGTGCCACTTCCTTGTGGGGTAACTACCTAAGCAAGCACTTGCTTGGTACGCTAGCACAGTGACTCGCGCGGAAGCACCCGACGCCATCAACTTCGGGCTCGCCGGACGGGTCGTTCTCGTCACTGGCGGCGTCCGGGGCGTGGGCGCCGGCATCAGCTCGGTCTTCGCCCAACAAGGGGCGACCGTGGTGACCTGCGCCAGGCGTCCGGTCGAGGGCCTGCCCTACGATTTCCATTCCTGCGACGTGCGCGACGAGGACGCCGTCAAGGCGTTGATCGATGCGATCGTCGAGCGGCACGGACGGCTCGACGTGGTCGTCAACAACGCCGGCGGATCTCCGTTCGTGTTCACCGCGGAGTCCAGCCCGAAGTTCAACCGCAAGATCATCGAGCTCAATTTGATTGGCGGGCTGTTGGTTTCACAGTTCGCAAACGACAAGATGCAAGCTCAGCCAGGCGGCGGTTCGATCGTCAACATCTGCAGCCTCAGCGGCCGGCGTCCATCACCCGGTACCGGTGCATACGGCGCGGCCAAAGCCGGTTTGGAAAGTCTGACCCAGACGCTGGCGGTGGAATGGGGTCCCAAGGTCCGGGTGAACGCCTTGGTGGTCGGCATGGTGGAAACCGAGCAGGCCGACCTGTTCTACGGCGACGCCGAATCGATCGCGGCGATATCGAAGAACGTGCCACTCGGGCGGCTGGCCAAGCCCGAGGACATCGGTTGGGCTGCAGCATTTTTGGCCTCCGAGGCGGCGTCCTACATCAGCGGCGCCTCGCTGGAGGTGCACGGGGGTGGCGAGCCGCCGCATTATCTGGCCACGACCAACGCGAGCGCAATCAAGTAGAGGAGACAGGCAATATGGGTGTGGTTGACGGCCGCGTGGTGATCGTGACCGGGGCAGGCGGCGGTATCGGTCGCGCGCACGCTTTGGCGTTCGCAGCCGAGGGCGCGCGGGTGGTAGTCAACGACATCGGCGTGGGCCTGGACGGCTCGCCCGCCGGCGGCGGCAGCGCCGCCCAGGGCGTGGTCGACGAGATCACCGCGGCCGGCGGCGAAGCCGTCGCGAACGGATCCAACATCGCGGACTGGAATCAGGCGGCGGCCCTCGTCCAGACCGCGGTCGAAACATTCGGTGGCCTAGACGTTTTGGTCAACAACGCCGGCATCGTGCGCGATCGGATGATGGCCAACACCAGCGAAGAGGAGTTCGACGCCGTCATCGCCGTGCACCTCAAGGGTCACTTCGCCGCGATGCGCCATGCCGCGTCGTACTGGCGCGGGCTGTCCAAAGAGGGCAAAGCGGTTGACGCCCGGATCATCAACACGAGTTCGGGTGCTGGTCTGCAGGGCAGCGTCGGGCAGGGCAACTACAGCGCGGCCAAGGCCGGCATCGCGGCGATGACGCTCGTCGCCGCCGCCGAGATGGGCCGCTACGGCGTGACCGTCAATGCGATAGCGCCCTCGGCGCGCACGCGGATGACCGAGACCGTCTTCGCCGAGATGATGTCAACGCAGGACCAGGATTTCGACGCCATGGCGCCCGAGAACATCTCGCCGTTGGTGGTGTGGTTGGGCAGCGCCGAATCCCGAGACGTCACCGGGAAAGTGTTCGAAATCGAGGGCGGCAAGATCCGGGTCGCCGAGGGCTGGGCGCACGGTCCGCAGATCGACAAGGGCGCCAAATGGGACCCGGCCGAGTTGGGGCCCGTCGTCACCGATCTGCTCGCGAAGGCGCGGCCGCCCGTCCCGGTGTACGGGGCCTAGGCG
>NZ_JAFAUS010000419.1 GCF_019243155.1 Mycobacterium sp. | reverse complement strand
CACCAGTGGTCGCCGTCGTCGTCATCGTGCTGACGTTTTTCACCGCGAAGCGCCGCGGCGGGGTCGCGGTCCCGTTACTCGGATGGGGGCTGCTGATCCTGGACGTCGTGCTGATGGCGGCCAGCGTCTCCAGCTAGCGCGGCGGCGCGAAACCGCCCGAGAAACCGGCGTCCCCCGCGCCCTGCGCAGGCCGTGAACTCGGCTGCGGCGTCGGCACTGGCCATCCGACCGGCTGTTGCTGAGGCCACGGTTGTGGTGGCCAGACGGCCGGACCGGGGGTCATGGGGGCCATGGGCGGGCGTAGCCGCGCCAGTTCGCGACGGTGCCGTTCGGCCAGCACGGCGGCCAGCACGAGTTCCGGGGGCGCGCCCGGCGGGGGCGGCGGGGCGATGCGGGACACCACGTCGCCCGCGACGCGATAAGCCATCTGTTGACGCAGCTGGGGGTCCAGTTGCGTTGCCCTGGAAAGGAATTGGCGTGCAACCTCCGCCTGGCCCGGTGACAGACCCGACAGTTGCAGCGATGAGGCCCACCACGCCAATGCCGGCGGCATCGCCGGAGGCGGCCCCATTCGGGGCCCGCGTTCGTTGATGACGACCGTGCCGGCGAAGATGTCGCCGATCCGCTTGGCCTTGGGGGACAACAGACTGCAGATGACGGCGGGGCTTCCGACGAGCAGCCAGATCTCGACGACGGAAGCCAGCGCACGAAACAGCGCTTGCCGGAAGCGTTCCGGGCCCCCGTCGTCGGAAACCACGCGCAGGCCCATGGCGATCTTGCCCACCGACCGTCCCCGCGTTGCGGTTTCGAGTATCAGCGGATAGCCGACGATCACCAGCACCGTGAAGATGAGCATGATGGCGGCGCTCAGCGCGTCGTCGAATTGAGTCAGCGTGGCGGCCCACAGCATCAGCCCGAGCACGTAGCAGATGGCGATCACGGCGATGTCGATCAGCGCGCTGACGGCCCGCACCGGCAATTGCGCGATCTGCACATCGAGGACCACGGCGTCCCCGGTCACCACCTCCGACATAACACCGAACGGTACAGGTCTGGTGCGGGTGACCGACCGGATCGGGCCGCGTCCGCGATGCGATTAGGCTGCGCAGCGTGGATGTCGATGCCTTCGTGCTGGCTCATCGCGATGCGTGGGACCGCCTCGAGTCGTTGATCGGGAAGCGCCGGTCGCTGAGCGGCGCCGAGGTCGACGAACTCGTCGAGCTGTACCAACGCGTGTCCACCCATCTGTCGATGCTGCGCTCGGCGTCGTCGGATTCGGTGTTGATCGGTCGGCTCTCCAGCCTGGTCGCGCGGGCCCGTTCGGTGGTGACCGGCGCCCACGCGCCGCTGAGCCGGACGTTCACCCGGTTCTGGACGGTGACCTTCCCGGTCGTCGCGTACCGCGGCTGGCGGTGGTGGCTGGGGACCGCGGTCGCTTTCATCGGCGTCGTCGTGGTGATCGCGTTGTGGGTCGCCGCTAATCCCGAGGTGCAGTCCGCCGTCGGAACACCAAGCGACATCGACCAATTGGTCAACCACGATGTGTCGTCGTACTACAGCGAACACCCCGCCGCGTCCTTCGCCCTGCAAATCTGGGTCAACAACTCCTGGGTGGCCGCGCAGTGCATCGCGATGTCGGTGGTGCTGGGCTTGCCGATCCCGTTCGTGCTCTTTCAGAACGCCGCCAATCTGGGGCTCATCGCCGGTCTGATGTTTCAGGCCGGCAAGGGCGGCCTGCTGCTGGGTCTGCTGCTTCCGCACGGGCTGCTCGAGCTGACGGCGGTATTCCTGGCCGGGGCTTCGGGAATGCGGTTGGGGTGGTCGGTGATATCACCCGGGGACAGGCCCCGCGGGCAGGTGCTCGCCGAGCAGGGCCGTGCCGTCGTGTCGGTCGCGATAGGTCTGGTGGGTGTGCTGCTGGTGTCCGGATTGATCGAGGCGTTGGTGACGCCGTCTCCCCTGCCGACGTTCGTCCGGGTCGGCATCGGCATCGTCGCCGAAGTCGCATTCCTTTCCTACATCGGATACTTCGGCCGTCGCGCCGCCAAGGCTGGCGAGACCGGGGACATCGAAGACGCACCCGACGTGGTCCCCACCGGCTAAAGGCGACCGGTCGCTTTCATGGCCAGGTAGCGGTCGGCGAGGGCGGGCGCCAGTTCGGTGGGCGGGGCATCGACGACTTCCACCCCGCTGCGGCGCAGCCGGGTGGCGATCTCGCCGCGGTCGTTGCGCGACCGTTCGGCGGCGGCGGCGTCGTAGACCGCCGCGGCATCCGAACGCCCGGTGGCCATTTGGTCGACGCGCGGGTCGGTGGCCGCTGCCAGCAGCAGCTGGTGTTTGGCCGACAGCTGGGGCAGAACAGGCAGCAGGCCCTCGTCCAGCGCGGCCGAGTTGAGGTCGGTCAGCAGCACCACCAACGACCGTCGACGCGCCCGCAGGGCGATGGTCGAAGCCATTGCGCGCCAATCCGATTCGACGAGAGTCGGTTGCAAGGGTGCCATCGCCTCGACCAGCTGGGCCAGCAGCTCGGTGCGCGAGGCCCCGAAGACACCGGCCCGGCTGACGCGGTCATGGGCGAGGAAGTCGACGTGATCGCCGGCGCGCGACGCGAGGGCGGCCAGCAGCAGCGCGGCATCCATCGACCAGTCCAGCCGCGGCCAGCCCGCGGGATCCGACGCGGTGGGGTCCACGCCGACGCGGCCGGCCGCCGTGCGTCCGGTGTCTAGCACGATCAGCACTCGCCGGTCGCGTTCGGGTCGCCAGGTGCGCACAACCACATCGGAGCGACGCGCGGTGGCCCGCCAGTCAATGGAGCGGACGTCGTCACCGACCACATACTCTCGCAGCGAGTCGAATTCGGTTCCCTGGCCGCGGATCAACGTCGGCAGCAGCCCGTCGATCTGCCGTAGTTTGGCCAGCCGCGCCGGCAGATGCTTACGAGACAGGAACGGCGGCAACACCCGCAGCTGGCCCGGAACCGGTTGCGAGCCTTGCCTTCCCGCCAAACCCAGCGGGCCGATCGACCGGGCAGTCACCACCGTTGCGCGCTGGTCGCCGCGGCGAACCGGGCGCAGCTGCGTCTGGACGTGCTGGTGCTGGCCCGCGGGAATGTCGACGGGCTGGGTGCGCGGCTGTGCGCGGGCGCTGGGCGGCCAGGCGTCACGGATCTGGCCGCGGAACCGGCGCGAGCCGTCGTTGTGGATCAGCAGTCCGAGATCCACCTGCTGCGCCAGGCGTGCGGAGCGATCCGGGGACCGCGTGTAGCGCAACCTGCTTGGGCTGGCGGCCAATCCGATGTCAACGGCCAGCACGGTCAACAGCACCGCCAGCAGGATGACGAAAGTTCCTGCCGGCAACGGCGACAACGCGATGGGCAGCACGCACACGAGTGCGAGCAGCCCGGCGCGTCCGGTCAGGATCACTAGCGGGGCACCGGAACCGAGGCCAGAATCCCGTCGAGTACGCCGTCGGGTGTGGCCCCCTCGAGTTCGGCTTCCGGCCGCAACATCACCCGGTGCCGCAGCGTCGGGCGGGCCATGGCCTTCACGTCGTCGGGGGTCACGTAGTTGCGGCCCGACAGCCAGGACCACGAACGCGCCGTGGCGAGCAGGGCGGTCGCCCCGCGCGTCGAAACCCCCAGTTGCAGCGCGGGCGAGGATCGGGTGGCTCCGACGATGTCGACGATGTAGCCCAGTACCTCGTCGGCCACCAACACGTTTCGGACGGCCTCGCGGCCGACCGCCAGCTCGGCGGGACCGGCCACCGGCTTGATCGCCGAGAGGTCGCGGGGATCGAAGCCGTGTGCGTGCCGGCCCAGGATCGCGATCTCGGAATCACGCGGCGGCAGCATCACATTCAGCTTGAGCAGAAAGCGGTCCAGTTGCGCCTCGGGCAACTGATAGGTGCCCTCGTACTCGATCGGGTTCTGCGTCGCGGCGACGATGAACGGGTCGGGCAGCGGCTTGGGTTCGCCTTCGACGCTGACCTGGCGCTCTTCCATCGCCTCCAGCAGTGCCGCCTGGGTTTTGGGCGGGGTCCGGTTGATCTCGTCGGCCAGCAGCAGGTTGGTGAAGACCGGGCCGGGCCGGAATGTGAATGCGGCTGTGCGCGTGTCGTACACCAGCGATCCCGTGACATCGCCGGGCATCAGGTCGGGGGTGAACTGCACCCGCTTGAACTCCAGCCGCAGCGCGGCCGCCAGCGCGCGGACCAGTAGCGTCTTCGCCACTCCCGGAACGCCTTCCAGCAGCACGTGGCCGCGACACAACAGCGCGATCACCAGGCCGCTGACCACCCCCTCTTGTCCGACAACGGCTTTGGCGAGCTCGGCGCGCAGCGCCAGCAGCGCCTCTCGTGCCGATTCAGCGGTGGGGGTCTGTTGCGTTGGTTGCGTCACGTGTGTGTGACCTGCCTTTCGATTTCGTCGAGCGCACGGGCAAGTTGTAACAGGTCGTTGTCGGTCGCGGGGGGCGGCCCGAACAGATAGAAGGAAACGAATCCCGGATCGGATCCGGTGCGCTGCGTCACGGTGGTCACCACTGCGGGCGGCGACGCTCCCGCGCTGAGGCCGAGCCGGGGCAGCAGCCGTTGCAGTGTGGCGGTGCGCAATGCCGCGGCCGCGCGATCGCGTGCCCGGCGTGACCGGTACAGCCGGCCACGGCCCTCGACCGTTTCCGACGCGCGCACCACGACGGGCAGCTGCTCGGCCACCAGTGGGCCGGGCCTGCGACCCTTCCACAGCGCGACAAGCGCCACGACCAGGCACAGCTGAAAGAAGACCCACGTCACGTTTGGCGGTATCAAGTCGAAAATCGATGTGGTCGAAGACGATTCACCCTCAACCTGGTGCGGCGCGTACCAGATGAGCCGCGGTCGGTCGCCCGCGAGGTTCATCGCCAGCGCGGCGTTGCCCGCCTGCAGCAGACTTCCGTTCGTCATCAAGTCCGTGCTGCCGATCGCCGTGACGGTCCGCCCCTTGTCCCGAAAGCGGATCAGGACGCCGTCATAGCAACTGGTCATCGGCCGGCCGTCTTTGGGCTTATAGGTGGCGCTAGCCCCGAAACGCGCCGTTCCGGCTCGATCCGCCTCGCGCAGAGTGCAATTCGGATCGCTGTCGAAATCGTTGGCGACCGACACCCGCACGTCGGGCATCAGTGCCTCGCGGGTCCGCGCAGTCGGCCCCACCAGGAGCAGGTCGCCCGGAACCGTCGTCAACCGGTCAACCACCGAGTCGGTCAGGTACTGGCTCTGCGCCACCAGGACCTGGGTGTCCGGCCGCGCCGCCTGTTCGACCTCGGCGATGGAATTGGCGACGACGACCTCGACACCCGCGTCGCGCAACAGCGTCACGATCCCATGGGCGCCGTCGGGGCTGGTCGACGCCGGGTCCATGCGCGCGCCGGGCCGTGGTGCGCTCAGGTAGGCGTCGACCCCGGCGATGACGGCAAGCACGATCAGCGTCAGGAGCACCCACCGCCAGGTCCGCCAGCGCGTCGGGGGCGAGGCTGCGGTGCGTGCTCCGCCGTCGGCCATCACCGCACCTGCGCCCATGAATCGGGCGCGGCGGGGTGTCCCGGCGCCGCCGCGGAGCCCGGTACGCGGGAGCGCAGGTGGTCGTCCAGGTCAACGATCATCTGGTAGGCGCTCTGGGTTCCGGGCTGCTCGCCATAGGTGACGTCGTTGAAAGCCGTTGCCGCTTGCGATAACTCGCCGTCCAGATGCGGCAGTGCCGCGCCCGCGTCGCGCGCCAGCTCGTTCGCCGTGCGGCCGGGTGCGGGATTGAGTATGCCCGTCTCTTCGAGCTGGCGGGCGACCGCACGCAGCCGGTGTCGAATCGCGGCGGCCCAATTGCCTTCCGCTGCATAGTTTTCCGCGGTTACGCGATGCTGGGCCGCGGTGAGCTGGGTGGATTCGAACAGCAGGTGGTCGCCGCCGCGGTTGGTGCGCATCGTGCGCCGCACGAGGCTGACGGCGACGATGACCGCAATCGCCAGCAGGATGAAAAGCACCGTCGCCGTGAGCCATCCGCCCGGCAACGAGGACGTCTTCTGCAGCAGCCGGTAGATCTGCTCGTTGAGCCAGTCGACGATCTGTTGCTGCACCGAGCCCTTGGAGTAGATCGGCTTTTTGAGCTCCTCCACCGCGGCCTGGTGCGCGGCATCGCGGTCGATGTCGATAGAAGGCACTGTCAGCTCGTCCCTAGAAAGGCCGCGTCAGCCAGAGGTTGTCGGTGGAGGCGGTCGCGTAGGGTCCGCCCGCGGCCCCGGTCTGCAACACCAGATCGAATGCCTCGGCACGCATTCGGCGGTCGGTGTAGAGCAGCACGATGACCCCCGCGTTGAACGGCGCGGTGATGATCTCGCCGATAGCCGCCCCGACGGAGGCGATCGCGGTGCTGACCAGGAAGGCCGAGGTGGACGAACTGACCAGGAAAACCTGGCTGACGATGTTGAACGGCACCGCGACCGCCCCGGCGATCACGGCCGCCACCAGGAAGGTCAGGGCCCGGATGCCCAGCACCCGCCAAAAGCCGTGGCGGATCAGCGCGAACGATCGGGCGATCGCCTCGAAGACGGGTAGCCGCTCGAGCACGATCAGCACCGGTGCGAACAGCAGCACCGTGTACAGGTACACCAACACCGCGAGCACGACGAGCAACGCCGGGATGCCCACGACGACCGCCAGGGCGGCATTGCCGACGGCCGCGAGCACCGCGACGAGCACCGCCACCAGACCGGCGATTGCCGCGACCCCTGCCGCTTCCAGCAGCGCGAGGCCGAGCAGTGGCATCAGCCGGCCCCGGATCTTGGCCCAGGTCTCACCGATGGTGATGGATGACCCGAACACCGCCCGGCCGACGATCACCGTGAGCATTCCGGACAGCAGCATGCCGCCCAGCCAGCTGACCAGGGCACTGGCGCTCACCGACGCGAACCACGCCCCCACGACGCCCGAATTCAGCTCCTGGGTCTGGTCATTGGTGAACCGGTAATCGGCCAGCGGTCCGACGAATGCGACTTTCGTGATGATCTGGATGATCACCACGACTATCGCGGTCAGGCCCAGTGTTGCCTTCGGATTGGTGCGGACGTAGCCGACCGCGCCGTTGAAGATGTCGCCCAAGGTCAGTGGGCGCAGCGGGATGACGCCGGGTTTGATCGCGCCCGGAACCAGGTGTGGCTGACCGAAGCCCGGTGGGGGGCCGTATCCCGGTGGCGGGCCGTAGCCGGGGGGCGGGCCATAGGGCCCGTAACCGGGCGGGGGGCCGTAGCCCGGCGGGGGGCCATAGCTCGGCGGTGGACCGTAGGCGGGTGGGGGACCGTATCCCGGTGGCGGGCCGACCGGATAGCCAGGGGGCGGGGTGCTCACCGAGCGCAGCGGCCCTTCAAACCCACGCCAAAACCGGGTCCATGGTTCGTCATGGGCTCCATCCTGTCGACGGACCGGGCATTTCTCAATCTTGACCACGCGCGCGGCGCGTAGCGTCTCACCCATGGCGGAACTCAAATCTCGGCTCAGGGCAGATCTGACCGAGGCGATGAAGGCCCAGGACAAGTTGCGGACGGCGACCCTGCGCCTGCTGCTCGCGGCGATCCAAACGGAGGAAGTGTCCGGCAAGCAGGCCCGGGAACTGTCCGACGACGAGGTGATGAAGGTGCTGGCCAGGGAGTCGCGCAAGCGCAGTGAGTCGGCCGAGATCTACACCCAGAACGGCCGCGGCGAGCTCGCCGCCAACGAGCATGCCGAGGCCCGCATCATCGACGAGTACCTGCCGACGCCGCTGACCGAAGCCGAGGTGGCCGACGTCGCGGACACGGCGATCGCCCAGGTTGCCGAGCAACTCGGCGAACGGCCGGGCATGAAGCAGATGGGGCTGGTCATGAAGGCCGCCACCGCGATCGCGGCCGGCAAGGCCGACGGCTCCCGGTTGTCCGCCGCGGTCAAAGAGCGGTTGTAGGCCTCACAGCAAAGTCCGGGTGCTGTCGGCGGCCCGCCGGGTGACCCGCCGGGCGTCGAGCTGCTCCAGCAGAGGCACCGCGACCCGTCGGCTGGTGCCCAGCGCGCGACGCGCCTCGCTCACGGTGAACGGTTGCGGCAGCGTCGCGAGGACACCGGCCGCGCGGTCCAGCGCGTCGGCTCCCAGCACCACACCGTCGGCGATCCGGGTCAGCCGCCCGGCGCGCGCCGCCGCGGCCAACTCCCGTGGGCCGAGCTTCAGTTCGGCCAGCTCGTCGGCCTCCGGCGCGCGGAACGGTTCGGCGGCCAGCCACTCCTCGATCGTGCGCACCGCCTTCTCCACCCTCGCCGGTAGGCTCGCACCCGGCGGGCGCACCAGGCCGTCGGCTACCTCGAGGCCCGTGCCCTCCAGCAGCGCGGGCACCAGCTCGGCGGCGGGCAGCCCGACGCGTTGCCGCAACGTCTCCAGTGGCATCCCCGCCGCGATGTCGTGGTCTTCCGCCCAGGCCCGCACCGCCGCGGTCGCGCTTTCGCGCCGCCCGGCCCACCACTGCGGATCGAGCACCCAATCGCCCACCCGCCGCCCGCGCAGCACCAGCCCCATGGCGCGCAGTTCGGTGGCCAGCGCGCAGTCCGGCGGACGGATGTTTCCGGTCGCCAGCTCGGCGGCGCGGTCGCGCGCGGCACCCCGCCGGCGCAGCGCGGGCGGCCGGACGTCGAGGACTTCGACGCCCGCCGCGATCCGGTGCTCCCCGGGATCGCGCAACAGCCCGATGTCGCCGACCCGCAACGGCAATGGCCGCGCCAACCGCAGCCGCGCCGCGCCCGAACCCAACTGACGCACCTGCACCGGCACGGCCGCGGACCCGATGTGCAGCACGAGCTCGCGGTGCAGCGCGTCCGCCGATCGCAACCCGACGTCGATCTCGCCTGTGTCCAGCCACGCGTCCGGCGTCCGGACGGTGTCGCCGCGGCCGATCTCGTGCCGGTCGGTGCCCCGGAGGTTGAGCGCGACCCGGGCCACCGCGCTCACCGAATTCTGTCCGCGGCCAAGCGATTGCAGCCCGCGGACGGTGACGCGGCGCCCGCCGTGCTCCAGCTCGTCGCCCACCCGGACGGTGCCGGCGGCCAGCGTGCCGGTGACAACCGTGCCCGCGCCCCGGACGGTGAAACTCCGGTCGACCCACAGCCGCACGTCGGCGCCGGGATCCGGGGCCGGCAGCCGGTCGGTCAGCGCCAGCAGCTCCGCGCGCACCCGCTCGAGGTCGGTGCCAATGGCCACTGGGGTGTCGGCAAGCGATGTGGCCGCGAACCTTTCGGACACCTGCGCGACGGCCCGCGCGGGATCGGCTAGGTCGGCCTTGCTGATCACCACCAGGCCGTGGCGGACGCCCAGGGCGTCGAGAGCGGCGAGATGCTCCTCGGACTGCGGCATCCAGCCCTCGGTGGCGGCCACCACGAACATCACCGCCGGCACCGCACCGACCCCGGCCAGCATGTTGGCCACGAACCGCTCATGCCCCGGCACGTCCACGAACGCGAGCTGCCGGCCGTCGAGTTCGGTCCACGCGAAGCCGAGGTCGATGGTCAGGCCGCGGCGCTGCTCCTCGGCCAGCCGGTCCGGCCACATGCCGGTGAGCCGGTGCAGCAGGGTCGATTTGCCGTGGTCGACGTGCCCGGCGGTAGCTAGGACGAACACGCCCGCACCGCTGCTATCACCAGCTCGTCGTCCTCCGGCGCCACCGTGCGCAGGTCGAGCAGGCACCGGCCCGCCTCCAGGCGACCGACCACCGGCGGGCTGCCGGCGCGCAGCGCGGCGGCGTAAGACTCGGGCAGGCTGACGGCCGCGCTGGGCAGTTCGACGCCCGGCGCGCCGCCGCCGCCGACGGCCGCGATGCAGTCGACCGCCTCGGCATCCAGCTCCCCGGCGATCGATGCGGCGCGGGCGCGCAAGTGCGTCACGTCCGCGGCCAGCGCCTGGGCCACCGGAGGCGGCGGACCCAGCAGGGTCGCCTCCAGCGCGGCCAGCGTCAACTTGTCGACGCGCAAGGCGCGCGCCGACGGATGGCGGCGCAGCCGCTCGATGAGCTCCGCGCGGCCGAACAGCAGACCGGCCTGCGGGCCGCCCAGCAGTTTGTCGCCGCTCGCGGTGACCAGGTCGGCGCCGTCGGCCAGCATCGAGGTCGCGTCGGGCTCGTCGGGCAGCACCGGATGCGGGGCCAGCAGCCCGGAGCCGATGTCGACCACGAGGGGGACGCCCAGCCTCTGCAACTCCGGCGCCAGCTCCCCAACGTCGACGGCCGAGGTGAAGCCGCTGACGTGGAAGTTGGACGGGTGCACCTTCAACACGAAACCGGTCTCGGGTCCGAGCGCCTCGACGTAGTCACGCAGGCTGGTGCGGTTGGTGGTGCCGACCTCGCGCAGCCGGGCTCCCGTCGACGCCAGCAGCTCGGGGATGCGGAAGCCGTCGCCGATCTCGACGAGTTCGCCTCGGCTGAGCACGATTTCCTTATTCTCGGCCAATGCGAGGGCGGCCAACAGCAGCGCGGCGGCGTTGTTGTTGACGACGTGCACGCCGCCCGCGGTGGGGACCGCGTGAGACAGCGCCGCCATCGCGCCGCGGCCGCGCCGCGCGCGCCGGCCGGTCGCGAGGTCGAACTCGACGTCCGTCGCCCCGCCCGCGGCGACCACCGCGTCGAGCGCGGCCGGCGACAGCGGCGCCCGGCCCAGGTTGGTGTGCACCACCACCCCGGTGGCGTTGATGACGGGCCGCAGGCTGGACGCGGTGGGCGGAAGCGCGGCCACCGCGTGCTCGGCGACGGATTCGGGCTCGATCTCGCCGGACCGCGCCCGCTGCTGGGCGTCGGCGATCACCGACTTCACCAGCGCGCGGCCCAGCAGTCGCTCGGCGGAGGCGAGGCGGGGATCGGCGAGCAGGACGTCGGTGCGTGGCACCCGGCGGCGTGGGTCGGTCATGACGGGCCCGAAGGAGTATGGCGGAGGCGGACGGGAATCGAACCCGCCAGCGGCAGCGTCTGCCGATCGACGGTTTTGAAGACCGCGCCGGTCACCAGACCGGACACGCCTCCCTGGACCATTCGACAATTATGGACGCCATGACCTACCGACTCACTCAGTACGCCCACGGCGGCGGCTGCGCCTGCAAGATTCCGCCGGGTGAACTCGAAGATGTTGTCCGCGGACTGACGGCAATCGCGCCGCGCGACCCGCTCGGCGAGTTGCTGGTCGGGCTGGACAGTGGCGACGACGCGGCCGTGGTCCGCATCGAGGGCGGCTCCGCGCTGATCGCGACGACGGACTTCTTCACCCCGGTGGTGGACGACGCGTACGACTGGGGGCGGATCGCGGCGACCAACGCGCTGTCGGACGTCTATGCCATGGGCGGACGCCCGGTGGTCGCGGTGAATCTGCTGGGCTGGCCGCGCGATGTGTTGCCGTTCGAGCTGGCGGCCGAGACGCTGCGCGGCGGGCTCGATGTGTGCGGCCTGGCCGGCTGCCACCTGGCCGGTGGACACAGCGTCGACGACCCGGAGCCAAAGTACGGGCTGGCGGTCACCGGGATCGCGGACCCAAACAGGTTGCTGCGCAACGACTCCGGCAAACCGGGCACGCCGCTGTCGCTGACCAAGCCGCTCGGGGTCGGCGTCCTGAACAGCCGGCACAAGGCCACCGGGGAACGCTTCCCGCAAGCGATCGAGACGATGACCGCGCTCAACGCCGGGGCCGCTGCGGCCGCGCTCGCGGCGGGTGCCGAATGCGCAACCGACATAACCGGTTTCGGGTTACTGGGGCACCTGCACAAGCTGGCGCGGGCCAGCGGCGTCACCGCCGTGATCGACTCGGCCGCGGTGCCGTATCTGGACGGCGCGCGGGAGGCGCTGGCGGCCGGCTACGTCAGCGGCGGCACGCGGCGAAACCTGGACTGGGTGGCGCCGCACGTCGACCTGTCCGAGGTGAGCGAGGACGAAGCCCTGTTGCTCGCCGACGCACAGACCTCGGGAGGGTTGCTGATCGCCGGCGAAATCCCGGGCGCACCCGTCATCGGTGAACTTGTTCCCCGTGGCGAGCACACGATTGTGGTGCGCTGACCGTTCGCCTGGCTGCGTCGTCGCGCGCAACGGATTAGGGTGACGGGATGGCGATCCCGCGCATGTTCCTGGAATGGCCCGTCCTGCGTCAACTGAGTTCGGCGGACAGACTTGGCCGCGGCTCGGCGGTGACCTCCAAGCAGACTCGCGCCATCACGGCGCGCACGGCTACGGCCGACCGGGTTGTGCAAAGCGTCTGCCCCTACTGCGCGGTCGGCTGCGGGCAGCGGGTGTACGTCAAGGACGAACGGGTCGTCCAGATCGAGGGTGACCCCGATTCGCCGATATCGCGAGGCCGACTGTGCCCCAAGGGGTCTGCGAGCGAACAACTGGTGAATTCGCCGGGCCGTCAACTACGGGTGCTGTACCGCCCGCCGCGCGCGACCGAATGGCAGCCGCTCGAACTGGACACCGCGATCGACATGATCACCGACCGCTTCATCGACTCGCGCCGTAACAGCTGGCAGGACATCGACAAGAAGGGAAACCTGCTGCGCCGCACCATGGGTATCGCCGCGCTCGGCGGCGCGACCCTGGACAACGAAGAGAACTATCTCATCAAGAAGCTCTTCACCGCCGCGGGCGCCATCCAGATCGAGAACCAAGCTCGTATTTGACACTCTTCCACGGTTCCCGGTCTGGGAGCCTCCTTCGGGCGCGGCGGCGCCACCCAATCACTGCAAGACATGGCCAACGCCGATTGCATCATCATCCAGGGCTCCAACATGGCCGAGTGCCATCCGGTGGGCTTTCAATGGGTCAAAGAGGCCAGGGCGCGCGGCGCGCGCGTGATTCACGTCGACCCGCGCTTCACCCGGACCTCGGCGGTGTCGGACAAGCACATCCCGATCCGGGCCGGGTCAGACGTGGTGCTGCTGGGCGCGCTCATCAACCACGTCATCGAAGAAGACCTCTGGTTCAAGGACTACGTCGTCGCCTACACCAACGCCGCCACGCTGATCAACGAAAACTTCAAGGACACAGAACAACTCGGCGGCTTGTTCTCCGGCTACGATCCCGAGACCGGGCACTACGACACCTCGACCTGGGCGTACGCCAGCCCAGACGGTGATGGCATCGCGGGCGGCATCGCGGGCCCCGGTGACGTGAACGAGCACGGCTCGTCCGCGTCGGCGCGCGCGGCGGGTGACGAGAGCGGAATGGGCGGCCCGCCGCTCGCCCATGCCCGCGTGATCCGCGACGACACCCTGCAACACCCGCGCACGGTATTTCAGATCCTCAAAAGGCATTACGCCCGCTACACCCCGGAGATGGTGACGCAATCCTGCGGCATCAGCCGCAAGGATTTCGACTACCTCGCCCGTTCCATCGTCGAGAACTCCGGCCGCGAGCGCACCACCTGCTTCGCATACGCCGTCGGCTGGACACAGCACACCCTCGGCGCCCAATTCATCCGCACCGCAACGATATTGCAGCTCCTGATGGGCAACGTGGGTCGCCCGGGCAGCGGCATCATGGCGTTGCGCGGCCACGCCAGCATCCAGGGCTCCACCGACATCCCGACGTTGTTCAATCTGCTGCCTGGGTATTTACCGATGCCCAAGGCCGGGATGCACGACACCCTCGCCGACTACCTCGAGGCGGTCGGTTCGAAGAAGCAGAAAGGCTTTTGGGCCAACGCCGATGCCTACACGGTCAGCCTGCTCAAGGCATGGTGGGGCGACGCCGCGCGCGCGGACAACGACTGGGCATACGACTATCTGCCGCGCCTGTCCGGCCCGCACGGCACGTACCAGACCGTGGTGGGAATGCTCGACGACGAGGTCGAGGGGTACTTCCTGCTGGGCCAGAACCCCGCGGTGGGATCGGCCCACGGCCGCATGCAACGACTCGGCATGGCCCACCTGAAGTGGCTCGTGGTGCGCGACCTCAACATGATCGAATCGGCCACCTGGTGGAAGGACGGCCCGGAGATCGCGACCGGTGAACTGAAAACCGAGGACATCGAGACCGAGGTCTTCTTCCTGCCCGCGGCCACCCACGTGGAGAAGAAGGGATCGTTCACGCAGACGCAGCGGCTACTGCAGTGGCGGCACCAGGCCGTTGAGCCGCCCGGCGACTGCCAGAGCGAGCTGCAGTTCTTCTACGAGCTGGGCAAGCGGATCAAGCAGCGGCTGGCCGGTTCGACCGACGAGCGCGATCGACCGCTGCTGGACCTCACCTGGGACTACCCGACCGATGAGAAGGGCGACCCCGACGGCGAGGCGGTGCTGGCCGAGGTCAACGGCTATCACCTCACCGGCCCCGACGCGGGAAAGCCGGTGTCGACGTTCAACGAGCTTCGCGCCGACGGGTCGACCTCAGCCGGCTGCTGGATCTACACGGGCGTGTACGCCGACGGGATCAACCAGGCCGCCCGCCGGGTGCCGCACGGCGGCCCGTCGCCGAGCCAGCACGAGTGGGGGTGGGCGTGGCCCGCCGATCGACGGATCCTCTACAACCGGGCCTCGGCCGATCCCGACGGCAAGCCGTGGAGCGAGCGCAAGAAGCTCATCTGGTGGGACCCGGACCAGGGTCGGTGGATCGGGCACGACGTGCCGGACTTCGTCGTCGACCGGGCACCGGGCAGTCGCCCCGATCCCGAGCTCGGCGGACCGGCCGCGCTGGCGGGTGACGACCCGTTCGTCATGCAGGCCGACGGCAAGGGCTGGCTGTTTGCCCCCAAGGGCGTAGTGGACGGGCCGTTGCCCACGCATTACGAACCGCAGGAGTCACCCGTCGCCAACCCGCTGTATCCCCAGCAGCAAAACCCGGCGCGAATTGTCTTCCCGCGCAAGGACAATCTGAGCGCGCCCAGCGCCGGCGATCCCGGCGCCGACGTGTACCCGTATGTGTTCACCACCTACCGGCTCACCGAGCATCACACGGCCGGTGGCATGAGCCGCTGGTTGCCATACCTCTCGGAACTGCAGCCGGAGATGTTCTGCGAGGTTTCCCCGGAGCTGGCCGCCGAACGCGGTCTCGAGCCGTACGGGTGGGCCACGATCATCTCGCCGCGAACGGCGATCGAGGCGCGGGTGCTCGTCACCGAACGCATGACCCCGCTGGTCGTCGGCGGCCACACGGTGCACCAGATCGGGCTGCCGTATCACTGGGGTGTGGGCGGCGACGCGGTGGTCAGCGGGGACGCGGCCAACGACCTGCTGGGCATCACGCTCGACCCGAACGTCCAGATCCAGGAGTCCAAAGCCGGGTCCTGCGACATTCAGCCGGGTCGCCGGCCGCAGGGCGAGCGGTTGCTGCGCCTGATCGCTGAGTATCAGTCGCGCGCGGGCGCCACGGTCGAGACGGACAATGTACGAATGAGCAAGGGCGTTTTGGGCGAGAGGGGAGCCGATGGGCCAGTTGACCGGACCGACTGACCCGGCTGCCGCCGCCGGGTGGGCAGATCGCAAGCCGCGCAAGGGTTTTTTCACCGACACCTCGATCTGCATCGGGTGCAAGGCGTGCGAGGTCGCCTGCAAGGAGTGGAACCGCAACCCCCGCGACGGCGACCTCGAGCTGCTGGGCTCGTCGTACGACAACACCGGGCACCTGGGCGCCAGCACGTGGCGGCACGTCGCGTTCATCGAACAGGGTCGCGACCGTATCGAGGAGGCCCGCGAATCGGGCCGCGCCCTCATCGATTTGGGTATACCGACCCTGCCGGGCGCTGCGGACCCGATCGACACGCAAGAGGCCTTCGAGCCGCCGGACACTCCGGAGTTCCGGTGGCTGATGTCGTCTGACGTGTGCAAACACTGCACGCACGCCGGCTGCCTCGACGTCTGCCCCACCGGCGCATTGTTCCGCACCGAGTTCGGCACGGTGGTCGTGCAGGACGACGTCTGCAACGGCTGCGGAACCTGCGTCGCCGGTTGCCCGTTCGGTGTGGTCGAGCGGCGCAGCGACGGAACCTATGCGACGCCGGAGCGGCAGTCGGATCAGTTGGCGCACGAGTTCGTCACGGGCGTCGCCCAGAAATGCACGCTCTGCTACGACCGGCTGGTCGAGGACGAGATACCGGCCTGCGCCAAGACCTGCCCGACGACGTCGATCAAGTTCGGCAACCATGACGAGCTGGTGGAACGGGCCCGCGAGCGGGTCGCCGAGCTGCACGCCCAGGGCAGGACCGAGGCGCGGCTCTACGGCGCCAACGAGAACGACGGGGTCGGCGGCACCGGCTCGGTGTTCCTGCTGCTCGACGAGCCGGAGGTCTACGGCCTGCCGCCCGACCCGCGGGTGTGCACCGCGGACCTGCCGCAGATGTTCAAACGGGCCGGTCTGGCCGCGGCCGGTATGTTCGGCGCGGCGGCGGTGGCCTTTTGGAGTCGTCGATGAGTACGTCGGAGTTCGACAGTTTTCGCCCGCCGGAGCCCGCGGGCGGCAAGCGACGCAAGGGCAAGCGATCCGGCCGTCGCGGAGGCGGTGACGGCTCGCGTGAGATGCCGATGGTCCCCGAGGCCGAGTTCAGCTCGTACTACGGGCGCCCGGTCGTCAAGCCCGCGCCGTGGGGCCACGAGGTGGCGGCGTACCTGTTCCTGGGTGGGGTCGCGGGCGGATCGGGCCTGCTGGCGGCGGGTGCTCAGCTCACCGGGCGGCCCAAGCTGAGGCGCAACACCCGGCTGACCGGCCTGGTCGCCGTGGCGCTGGGCGCGATCGCGCTGGTGGCCGACCTGGGCCGGCCCGAGCGCTTCGTGAACATGATGCGGACCATCAAGCTGACCTCGCCGATGAGCCTGGGCTCCTGGATCCTCAGCTTGTTCAGCGCCGGCCTTGGGGTGGCCGCGGCGGCCGAGGTCGACCGGATGACGGGGGAGCGGCTCCCGCTGGGCCCGCTGCGGCCGGTGCTGCGCGCGGTCGAGGGACCCGCGGGCTTGGAAGCCGCGCTCTTCGCGCCGCCGCTCGCGGTCTACACCGCCGTGCTGCTCGCCGACACCGCGACGCCGACGTGGAACGCCGCCCGCGAGGGCCTGCCGTTCGTGTTCGTCAGCTCGGCGAGTCTGGCCGCATCGGGGTTGGCGATGGTGACCACCCCGGTGGCCGAGGCCGGACCGGCCCGAAAGCTGGCGGTCCTGGGGGTGCTGGGTGATCTGGCCGCGACGATCTTCGTGGAACAGCGGATGGACCCAGTGGTGGCCGAGACGTTGCATCACGGCAATCCCGGCCGGATGCTGCGCTGGAGTAAACGGCTCGTCGTTGTAGGCGGCGTGGGCACGCTGCTGGGTGGCCGCAACCGCGCGGTGGCCGCGGCGTCCGGGCTGGCGCTGGCGACGGCCTCGGCGCTGACCCGGTTCGGCGTGTTCGAGGCGGGCAAGGAGTCGGCCCGCCACCCCCGCTACACGATGGAGCCGCAGAAACGCCGGCTCGCCGCCCGCCGGGCGGCCGGGATCACCGACGACTCGATCACTACGGCGGGCTGAAAAACACCCGGCACGCTGCTCAAACGCCGCGTGCCGTTTGCACATTACGCAGCCGGGTATGTCATCGTTCATGACAAATTTTGGCTACACGCTGATGACCGAGCAGAGTGGACCCAAAGACCTTGTCCGGTACGCGGTTTCGGCCGAAGAGCGCGGTTTCGACTTCCACGTGATCAGCGATCACTTCTCGCCCTGGCTCGCGTCCCAGGGGCACGCTCCCAATGCCTGGGCAGTGCTGGGCGCGGTCGCCCAGGCCACCCAGCGGGTGGATCTCTACACGTATGTGACGTGCCCGACGATGCGCTATCACCCGGCGGTCGTCGCGCAGCAGGCCGCCACCGTGCAGCTGCTGTCCGACGGCCGGTTCACGCTGGGCCTGGGCAGCGGAGAGAACCTCAATGAGCACATCATCGGCAAGGGCTGGCCGGCCGTCGAGCGCCGCCACGACATGCTCCGCGAAGCCATCAAGATCATCCGCGAGCTGTTCGGCGGACAGCTGGTGAGCTTCCGCGGCGACTACTTCCAGGTGGATTCGGCACGGTTGTGGGATCCGCCGGACGTCCCAATCGGCATCGCGGTCGCCCTCGGCGGCAAGAAGGCAAACGACAAATTCGCCAAACTGGCCGACCACCTGGTCGTCGTGGAGCCCAACCCCGAACTCGTCGACGCCTGGCACGGCGCCCGCCAGGCGGCCAACCTGGCAGGCGGCGGACGGGTCGTCGGGCAGATACCGATCTCCTGGGATCCCGACCGGGAGACCGCCGTCAAGCGCGCGCACGACCAGTTCCGCTGGTTCGCCGGGGGCTGGAAGGTCAACGCGGACCTACCGACACCGGCCGGTTTCGCCGGCGCGACGCAGTTCATCCGGCCCGACGATGTCGCGGAGAACATCGCGTGCGGACCAGACCTCGATGCGATCGTCGAGTCCGTCCGGCCCTATTGGGAAGCCGGCTACACCGATGTGGCCCTCGTTCAGATCGGCGGAGACGCGCAGGACAGGTTCCTCAAGGAAGCTGCCGAGCCGTTGCTCGAAGCTCTGCGCGACGCGTCGAAGTGACGACATGACTCAACCACACGACGACACAACCACCGCGTCCTTGGTGAAAGCGCTCAGCGGCGCCAGCTTTGGGCTGGGTCTGGCCGAGATCGTGGCGCCGGACAAGGTCGCAGCGGTGGCCGGCGTCGACGAGACCGAGCGCACTCGGCGCGTCATTCGCGCGCTCGGGCTGCGCGAGTGCGGCCACGGAGTCGCGCTGCTGTTGGGGCCCGACACGCTGGTGTGGACGAGGGTGGCCGGCGACGTGCTGGACACGACGCTGTTGGTGGCCGGGGTAGCCGCACGCGGCCCGGGAAGGCGCCGTCGCGGGATCATCGCGACGGCCATCCTCACCGCGATCGGTGGCCTCGACCTCTACACGGCGCTGCGCACCACCCGGTCCGGCTGACAGCGTTGAGGCTCAAGCGACTCGACAGAACGGAGATAGGACATGTCAAACACGTTGCAGGGCAAAAAGGTGGCGATCCTGGCGGCCGACGGCGTCGAGAAGGTGGAACTCGAGAAGCCGCGCGAGGCACTCGAGGAAGCGGGTGCGCAGGTGCAGGTCCTGTCCTTGAAGGAGGGCGAGATCCAGGCCCGCAATCACGATCTCGAGCCCGCCGGAACCTTCGCGGTAGATCGCACTGTGGCGCAGGCCTCGGTGGACGACTATGACGCTCTGGTGCTGCCCGGCGGCACGGTCAATCCCGACAAGCTGCGCGCCGACGACTCCGCGGTGTCGTTCGTGCGCGACTTCGTCATCTCCGGGAAGCCGGTCGCCGCAATATGCCACGGCCCCTGGACTTTGGTCGAGGCCGGTGTGGCGAACGGGCGGACGCTCACGTCTTACCCGAGCATCCGCACCGATCTGCGCAACGCGGGCGCCAACGTCGTCGACGAGGAGGTTTCGGTGGACGGAAACCTCATCACCAGCCGCTCACCGAAGGATCTGCCGGCGTTTTGCTCAACGATTGTCGAACAATTCGCCCATGCCCATGCAGGTTAGCGCGAAAAAGGCCGGCTGCTTCGTTTGAATGCGCTGGTATGCGGGCATTAACAGGGCGAAGCAGTGATCGCCTCCGCGATCTATGGAAGGGCTTAGAAAGGCCTATAGTGACAATCACCTATCCCGAACCCGCCGTCGCAGCTGTAGCTAATGTCTATCAGCCGCAGGATGATTCGCGCCTGCTTGTCGATATCATGCACGACAGCGGCCTGATTCCCGGACGGCGGGTCCTCGACCTTTGTACGGGTAGCGGATTCGTCGCAATCGCGGCAGCCGAAATGGGGTGTGCCAGCGTCACGGCATTCGACATATGCCCACACGCGGTGCGTTGCTCGCGCGACAACGCCGCGGTTGCCGGCGTCGACGTGGATGTCCGCGAGGGGTCGTGGCCGGGCGCAATCGATCACGCGCCGTTCGACGTCGTCGTCTCCAACCCGCCCTACGTGCCGACCCCTCCCGGTGGGGATACCGAAGCGATTGCGCCGAACGCGGGTCCGTCGTGGGCCTGGAACGCGGGCGTCGATGGCCGGATGGTGTTGGACCCGTTGTGCGAAACGGTGCCGAAACTGTTGACCGACGGTGGAACGCTGTTGCTGGTGCACTCGGCGCTGGCTGGCGTGGACGAGTCGCTGGAAGCCCTGCGTTACGCCGGTATGGAATCGAAAGTCATTGCGTCAAAATGGATTCCATTTGGCCCGGTGATGACAGCGCGGGCGCGCTGGCTGGAAGAGATAGGCCTGATCCCACGAGGTCGCCGCGAAGAGGAGCTGGTGGTGATCAGAGCGGACAAGCGGTGAGCACGACGCGCGTGAAAGTGGTTGCGGGCGGCCCGGTGTTGGTTTCCGGCCCGGTCCGCATCGAGATGCCCGACGGCGACGTCGTCGAGTCCGACCGCTTCATGGTGGCGATCTGTACGTGTCGCCGTAGCCGCGAATACCCGTTGTGCGACACCAGCCATCGGCGTTGTCGCAACGTGCGTAAGACTGCCGCCGCGCCTACCGCAGCGGCCGCCGCAACGACGTCCGACCCTCGTTCCACGACGTCATAATCCGCTCCGCCAGGCGGTCTTCCACCGCCGCGTGCGCACGCATCCCGAATACAACGTCGGCTTCCAACTGCGGCTCCCGAGCGAGCAGATCGCCGACCACGTCGTCGCGCACCACATGCTCGTGCACCGCGTCGGCCTCGACGTGCTCGCTGTAGAACGCGACGCACTCCGCCGGCGCGTTCATCCGCCGCAGCGCCGCCACCATGCGCGCCGATCCCGGCGGCGAGGTGATCTCGATCGAAGCGAAGTGCCCCACCGCCGCGCCGCGTAGCGAGCGGTGCAGCCCGAACAGCGACATGAGGTTGACCGCGGCCAGCGCCTCGGCGGGCACCGCGTCGACGTAAGCCAGGTACGTCGAATCGAGCCCGGCCGCCGACATCAGGTCGGCGAACAGTTGCTGGTGCAGGCGCGAGCCCTGCCCGGCCCCGTATTCGTCGAACTCGACCGCGACGAAAGCCGCCTTCGCCATGCCCATCAGACGCGGGATCGCGAAGGCGTGCGGGTCCCCCTCCTTGAGGTGATACACCGACCGGTGCGCGAAGTACTCGCGCATCTGTTCCCAGGTGCCGGTGTCGCGCAGGTACCAGGACGGGCCGGTGCCCTCTCGGGGCTCGATCGAGATCGCATCCATCTCGGCGGCCGCTGTCTGATCCGCGATCGATCCGACGTCGCGCCGCACACCCGCCAGAAACACCCGTTCCAGCTCGGCGCGCAGCCCCAACAATGCGGGGTTCCACTCCCAGGCGGGATCGACGCCGGCAAAGCCGCGGTAGTGCAGTTCGTAGCACATGCAGAGCGCGAGCTGCAGGTCCAGACCGTAGGGATCGGAGTCACGGACGGATGCGCCGATACGGGTGAGGTGGTCGTTGGCGAGCGGTCCGGCGAGCGCGCTACGAACCGCCGTCGACAGCGGACCGTGCGCGGCGGGCAGCAGGGGTTCGGCCACGATCGATGAACGAGTCACACCGGCGACTACCCTCATTCCGACTCCGACAAACGGTAGGAGATCGCGTCAAGCCCCGCCCGACGGCAGCCGAAATCGGATCTCGGCCGTGGTTCCAGACGGACCGGTGTCCATTTCCATGCCGTCGCTCAGCGCCCTCATCAGCGTCAGCCCCCGCCCACCGTGGCCCGGATCTGCGGACGGCTTCTTCCAAGAACCGTGATCGATGATCCGGGTACGGACTTCACCGTCGGCGACCTCGACGTCGAGCAGCATTGTCCCGACGGCATCTTCGCCGTAAGCGTGCTCGACACAGTTGGTGCAGCCTTCGTTGACGACCAGCACGATGTCGGCGGCCAATTCGTCTTCCACGCCCTCGGCGCGTAGCCAGTCGGCCAACCGATGCCGGACGGCTGCCAATCTGCCTGCCACGGCATCCGTTTCGATCCGCAGCGGTGTGTGCCCGTGCCGGTAGATCACCATGGCCACGTCATCGTCATAACCCGCCGCGGGAGCCATCTCGCGCAGCACCGCATCGGCGACATCGTCCACGGGCGCCGTCATCGTCTGCGCCAAAACAGCTGCGGCCCGGCTGATTCCGTCATCGATCAACTCGTGCTTGCGTTCGACCAGTCCGTCGGTGAACAGCATCAGCGTGGCAGCCTGCGGCAGCGTCATAGTGGCCTGGGGACGCGGTTGGTTTCGGCGGACGGCGAGAGGTACGGACGCGCCGTCGGTCAACAGAGTCGTCACCGCGGATTCGGGACCCACCAGCACGGCGGGCATGTGACCGGCATTGCTGTATTGCAGCACACCGGATTTCGTGTCCAGTACGGCGAGAAAGACGGTGGTGCAGTACGCATTTGGAATCAGCGATGCCGCGGAGTCGAGTTGTTCGAGCAACAGCGCGGGCTCGGCGCCGTTGATCAGGAGCGCTCGCGCCGAACTGCGTAGCTGGCCCATGATCGCGGCCGCCGGCAGGCCGCGACCCACGCAGTCGCCGACGACGATGCCGATGCGGTGGTCGCCGATCGGCAGGACGTCATACCAGTCGCCACCGATCTCCAGCGGCGGGACCGCCGGTTCGTAGCGCACCGCGAAGCCCGGTGGCGGCTGCACCGGCGGTAACATGGCGCGCTGCAACGTCATCGATGTTTCGCGGGCGTTCTCGAACTGGCGGACGTGCTGCATCGCCAGGCTGAGGTGGCCGATGAGCACCGTGACCAGCAGACGATCCTCCGCGGTCACCCAGCGCGGCGAATTCAGCTCCAGCCACAACGCCAGATCTCCGGAGCCGGAGAGCACCGCCACGAGTCCCCGCGCCCTGCCCGGATTGTCGGGCTGGTCAATCGTTTTGGCCGTGAGTGGCAACTGGTGGCGCGCCTCCATGAAGGTGTGGCGCAGCCACGGATCCAGCCCGCGCCAAGAGGTTTCGGAATCCTCGCCCGCCACCTCGACGATCGGCTCGCCGTCACCGTTCGGCCATGAGACCGCGACGACGCGTCGGACGTCGATCGCCGCGCTGCACTCCTCGAGGGTGATCGCCAGCAGTTCGTCAACCGTTTTGGCCACGGCCACCGCCGTGGCGAGGTGTAGGACCGCGTTCTCCCGGGCGGCGAAGGCCCGTTCGGCGGTGATGTCACGGATCGTTCCGACGAACACTTCCTCGTCGCTGCCGGTTTCCGTGGCTTCACTGATGCTCACCATCACCCACACGAGGTGCCCGTCGCGATGCCGGATCGGGGTCTCGTACGCGGTGGATCCGGCGCTGCGCACCAGGGATTGCTGTTGGCGGGCAGCCTTCTGGTCGACCAGCCAAGGGTGTGGCCACCTGTAGGGCAGACCGTCTTTGGAATAGCCGAGGATCTCGGTGAAGGCGTCGTTCATTTCCACGACGGAGCCCTCATGGTCTGCGACGAAGAAGCCCTCCTGCAACGAATTCACCAGCGCGGTGCGGAACTTGTCGCGGTCGGCCAGGTCGTCGGCACGTGCCCGCTCTTCGGCGTAGCGCCGGGTGCCGTCCAGGAAGCCGCGGGTTGCGACGTCGAGTGGGACCATCATCTGCAGCAGGAACTCCAGAGCGATCGGCGCATCGATCCGGACGTCTTTGGACTCTTCGAAGACGAGTCGGACATGATGCTCGATGATTTCGAGCAGGCTGATTTGTTCTTGCAGCGCCCAGCGTCCGAGCTCGTACGCGATGGCGATGCTGTCCTCGTCGCGCGCGGCGAGGTAGGTGCGCAACGCCGCCGCGTACTGATTGTGGAAGTCGTCGTTGTTCTCGCTCATGTCGAGGCTCCCCTGTGACGCGCGGCAAGGACCAGTGCATCGTCGGTTTCCTTGGCGTGCTTACTCACAATGTCCTTTGCAATGACCGCGGCCGAGGCCGCGAAATCGATGTGGTCCAAGTGATCTTCTGAGATGCCGTCACTGGCAATGACAAGCAGATCGCCGGCGCGGATCGAAACCACTTGTGCGGGCCGTATTTCGGGTATGCGGTAGCCGACGATACCGGCCGTGAGTCGCGCACTGGAACGGATGTGTGTCCCGGTGACGTCCTTGGCGACCAGGTTGGCCGCGACGTTTCCGACACCGGTCCAGGTCATGGTGCCGGCCGCAAAGTCCACCCGCGCCAACGTCATTGCGACACCTCTGGTGCCGCCCAGTACTCGGTGGCAGAGCTGAACCAGCACCTCGACTCGCTCGGTGTGGGCGCGTCGCAGTGCGTCACTTGCCCGCAGCGCGGCCGACGCGGCGTCCGGACCGTGGCCCAAGCCGTCCATCACTCCGAATAACGCTGCGTTGCGGCCGATTTCGACGGCGATCGGCTGATCGCCGGAGACGTATTCACCCGGCAAGGGGCGACCAGCGGTTGCCCACTCGATAGGCCCGAGGCGGCCGTTGTCATGCACGAGGGGGAACCCATTTCCACATTTCGATGATCGTCCCGCGGCCGAGTGTGGAGTCCACGACCAACCTGTCCATCAGGCGGCGGGCGCCCGGCAGGCCCATCCCCAGCCCGCGACCGGTCGAATAGCCGTCCTCCATCGCACGGTCGATGTCGGCGATGCCCGGGCCTTGGTCCTCGGCGCGTACCACCAGGGCCTTGCGGCCGTCGCGGTCGGCCACCCAGACCCGGACGGCGCCGCGGCCCGCGTAACTGGTGATGTTGCGGGCGATTTCCGAGATCGCCGTGGCGATCATCGTGACGTCGGTCAGCGAGAACCCGAGGTCAAGTGCCAGCTGGTGCCCGGCTTTGCGGGCGGCGACGATGTCGTCGGAGTTGATGATCTCGACGACGATGTCATCCGCCACCGTCGCGCCCGATCGTCGATTTTGGCGCTCCCCGTTGACGATTCAACAGGGCAAGACCCTCTTCGAGGTCCAGTGCGGTGTTCATGTCGTCGAACGCCAAACCCAGCTGAACCATCGCGAAGGCCACCTCCGGCTGCAGGCCGACGATGACGGTGTCCGCGCCCCGCAGCCGGGTCATGTGGGCGATCGTCCGCAGCGAGCGCGCGGCGAACGAGTCCATCACGTCGATGGCGGTGACGTCGACGATGATCCCCTGTGCGCGAAACTGGCTGACTCGGTCCATCAGGTCGTAACGCAGGCGTTCGGCGTCGGAATCGGTGAGCGCTGCCTGCACCGAGGCGATGAGGAACGAGCCCTGTTTGAGGATTGGTACGGGCATGGGATGCTCGGCGTCCTTTTATCCAATCGCGGGGTCAGCCCGGCTGATCTCCGGTGCGGGTGACCTCGTAGCCCAGCAGGCGTTCGGCTTCCTCGATACCACCTTGCAGGTCACCCACGGCATTCATCTTCGACAGGTCCAGCCCGATGGTCACCAGCGTGAGGGCGATTTCTGAGGACAGGCCGGTGATGATGACGCTCGCACCCATCAGGCCCGACGCATCGACGGTCTGCACCAGGTGGTTCGCCACCGTGGAATCGATGGTCGGCACACCGGTGATGTCGATGACCACGACCTTCGCGCGGTTCGCCCGAATGGCCCGAAGGAGCTGTTCGGTGACCTGACGGGCGCGCTGACTGTCGAGCACGCCGATGATCGGCAGAATCAGCAGCTGCTCGCGCACCTGCAGCACCGGCGTCGACAGCTCGCGGATCGCCTCTTGCTGCTGACGGATGATGCGCTCGCGTTCCTGCACAAAGCTGACGGCCACGGTATTGGCGATGCGGTTCGCCGCAGGCTCGTAGGCGTTCAGAACGCGGTTGAGCATGTCGAAGTCGGTTTGGTACTTCTCGAACAGCGAACGGGCGAGCACGTCACGCAGCAACAGCACGATGCCAACGACCTCGTCCGTTTCGACGCCTCGCGGGATGATGCGTTCGGACAGGTCGCGCGCGTAGTCCTGCAGCGCCTCGACGCTACCGGTCTCGAGCACCTCTACGTAGCTGTCGTACACGGTTGTCGCCTCGGAGAAGATTTCCTCCGGGGTCATCGCGGTGAGCAATTCGGCCTCGGTGATTCGGCGAGCCCATTCTTCGCGCAAAACGGTTCGATTTTGCCGCAGATGCTGAACTAGCTGTGGGAGCAGACCCTCGCTCGAATAACTGACCGCTTGCGCTGTGGTGGTCCCAACGTTGCTGAAATCCGACGGCGAAACTGACATCTGGCCTCCCGAGTGCCATGCCGCGCCCTGCAGTGCGCAGTTCGTATTGCGAGACTAGCCTGGGTTGTCGTCGCCCACGTGTTGAGGGCATATTCTTCTCGCAGTTCGCATCGCAGGCTAGGCTTGCACCACGTTGACTGCCCAGGACAAAGGATTGCCATTGTCAGCTCCTGATTCGATAACCACGTTGGTTGAGGACCACGATGGGGTGTCGGTGGTCAGTGTCAGCGGCGAAATCGATTTGGTCACGGCTCCCGCCCTGGAACAAGCCATCGCTGCAGTAGTCGCGGAGAGCCCAACGGCACTGGTCATCGACCTGTCCGCGGTGGAGTTCCTCGGTTCGGTCGGGTTGAAGATTCTGGCCGCGACCTACGAGAAACTAGGGACGTCCACGGGGTTCGGTGTTGTCGCGCGTGGGCCTGCGACCAGGCGCCCGATTCACCTCACCGGGCTGGACAAGACCTTTCCGCTGTACCCGACGCTCGACGACGCGTTGAGCGGGGTCCGGGACGGCAAACTCAACCGCTAGTAATTTCACTTCCGACGTAGCTGCCTAACAACGCCTTTGCCGAGAAGCCGCTTTTGTTCGGCGCCCATTGCGGGCCGGCTCCTCAGCTAATTGCGTTCGGAAAGTAGATCTCGAATCGCCGCTATTTAACGAAACATTAAATAGTCAGTCCTGACTTTTCTTCAGCGGCCGCCGCTCCGCTCGCCCGCGGTGCGATGATCACCACTATGGACGTCGACGAGCCACAAGACGATCAGCAGTGGGACCGCCGCGAACGCGGCGAAACGGAAATCGAACGGCTGGACCGCAATTGGACCAGCCTCCTGCAGGAGTTGCGCGTGGTGCAAACAGGGGTGCAGCTGCTCACCGGTTTTTTGCTGACGCTGCCGTTCCAGCAGCGCTTCGACGTGCTGGGCGGCCAGATGCGCGACGTCTATCTCGCGACGGTGGGTTGTTCGGTGGGCGCGACGGTGTTGCTGATCGCCCCGGTCGGGATACACCGACTGCTGTTTCGGCGCCATCGCCTGCAGGTCCTGGTCTCAGCGGCGCACCGGTGCGCCTATGCCGGGCTGGCCCTGCTCGGCTTGGCGCTGACCGGGGTGACGGTCATCGTGTTCGCCGCGGTCGCCGGGGCCGGCGCGGGCGTCATCGCGGGCGCCTGTGCGCTGACCTTGTTCGCCTTTTTCTGGTGGGCCCTGCCGCTGCTGCTGCGCACCCACGGGATGTAGCGCGACGACCTCACGAGCGACGCACGAGCGCCGCGATGCGGGTGGATTCCAGCTGATCGAGCAGGTCTTGTGCGTCGGCGAAAACCGCTGAGGCACCGGCCTCCTGCAACTCCGCGCGGGCGATGCCCCCGCTCAGCACGCCGATGCACGGCAGTCCCGCGCCTTGTGCGGCCTTTGCGTCCCACACCGCATCCCCGACGAACACGGCATGCTCGGCGTCCACCCCGGCCCGGTCCAGCGCGACCTGCACAATGCCGGGTTCGGGCTTGGCGGTGTCGACGTCGCGCGACGACGTCGTCTTGGAGATGACGTCGTCGCAATCAAGCACCTTGAGCAAGGTCTCCAGTTCGTCGTCGGGGGCCGAACTGGCCAGCACCACCTGCAATCCGAGCTCGGCAACACGACGCAGCAGTGCGCGGGCGCCGGGTAGCGGCGCCAGCAGGGGAACCGTCTCGGAGTAGAAGCGGCTGTGCGCGTCGCTGAGCCGCTCTTGAACGTCGGACGGGGCGTCGCCGGAGAGGGCTTCCACGAGCCGCGAGCCGTCCATGCCGATGCTGCGGTGGATCCGCCACGCAGGCACGGCGATGTCTTCGGCGTCGAAGGCTCGCTGCCACGCGTAGACGTGCAGATAGTTGGAATCAACCAGGGTGCCGTCTACATCGAATAGGACAGCCGCTGCGCCACTCATTTGCGCGGCATACCCACGCCCGGGCCGGCTGACACGGGGTGTGTTGTCGTTTGCGGGTTTGGCAGCCGGGTAGCTAAGGCTCGTGACTCGCCACACCGGCTCGCCGCCCGCCGACGCTGGTAGCCAAACCCTTTCACAAGGAGTGAAGTTGAGTTCCCGCCGAAGCGACCCGGTCGATCACGCCCGCACCACCCGTCAGCACGCGGGTGAAACCTTTACCCACGGCGCCAACGCGCCGGGCCTGGCCGGGGCGGCGATCGCGCTGGTCGCGCTGATGGTCGGCCTGTTCGCGCTGGCGACGCGGCACACAACGACCGGCTGGGCGGGCGTGATCGTGGCCGTCGTAGTCGGCGTCCTCAGCGCGGCCTGGCTGCTGCGGACGCACCGCAAGGTGCGAAACGCCGAGCGGGCCTGGCACGCCGCGAATTCCGACGAGCCGGCGCCGCCACCCAGCAGCTGAACCCGACCGGTTGCGGCATCGAATCGTCGCGTCCGTACGTTTCGAAGATTCAGTGTGTATTCCCAGCCTGAACGGGGTACTGCATGCGCCACGGGTGAGTACAGGAAAGTGCGTCCGCCCGCCACGCAGCACGAAAGGAACTCCCATGGCGACCGCAAGCGACTATGACGCACCCCGCACCTCCGACATCGAGCCCCAGGAGAAGAATTCGCTCCGCGAGCTGGCGCCCACCGCCATCGCGGTGGTGGACGAGGACCCCAACGACGTGGCGTTCTTCGAGCTGCCCGACGCGGACCTGTCCGGCGAAGAGCTGGCGGTGACCGTGATTCCCCGACGCTCCGACGAGTTCACCTGCTCGAGCTGCTTTTTGGTGCAGCACCGCAGCCGGCTACACAGCTCGAACGGTGGGATCAGCATCTGCGCCGATTGCGCGTAACGCGCGAATAGCATTGGCTCTCAACGGCTTCAGGATTGTGCCCATTCGCGCTCGCACACTGCACACCGCCGGGTGACCATCGCCCATCCGGGCTCGCCCGTGGCGGGCCCACGGATCAGATGGGTGGACGAGTCGCCACAGCCCGGGCAGGTGCAGACCGCGCTGTAGGGCTCGACGGGCTGCTCGGTCATCAGGTGCAGGTTTTCCGCGCGTGAGAACGGCACGATGTCCAGGGCCTCGGGGCGCGACGCGGCGCGCGGATTGTCAAACCACAAAAGACCGCAGGTGACCGTCGCCACTGCCGTGAACACGGCCAGGATCATCGTCGGAATGTCCCACGGCCAGTTCGGCGGGATGGGCGTCACCGCGAGGACCACCAGCACGGTGGAGATCACCGCCCCGACGATCGTGCCCGGCTTAGCGAATCGATAGCCTCCGACGTTCAGCGCCTCCCACAGCTCGATCTCTTTTTTTCGCTGTGCGACCTCGGCCAATGTGGGATGGCTGGGGTTACCACCATGGACCGCGGAATCGGTCGATTTGGCAAATTGCGAGTCAAACCCGCGCCGCCGTCTCTCCTCGGGCGACCGGCCCACCAGCGCCATGGGGGCAAAGCATAATGGCAAAGCGGCGCGGTTGCAGTAGCAATCTTTTGCGAACAGCCGCGAACCCCGGGCGGGGTATCGCGGGTGATGATCCGTCGGCACCGGTCGGCTGTCGACCGGCTAACACATGAGTCGGGGTGGCGGGATTCGAACCCACGGCCTCTTCGTCCCGAACGAAGCGCGCTACCAAGCTGCGCCACACCCCGCTTGAAGCTCCGACAGCCTATCGCACCGGCCTATCAGCTCACCAAATCGCGGCCCTGCGGGTCACTTCCACAAGCACGAGCGCTCGAACTCCACCAGCGCCTGGGCGGGGCCGCTCGGATCGATCCTCTGCGCGTTGACCCACTCGTCGTTGAAGTAGGTGTCGTGATAGCGGTCGCCGCTGTCGGCCAGCAGCGTGACCACTGAACCGCTGCGTCCATCGGCGACCATCTCGGCGAGCAGGCCGAACGCGCCCCACAGGTTGGTCCCCGTCGACGGCCCCACCCGGCGGCCCAGCACGGCGCTGACGTGGCGGGCGGCGGCAATCGACGCGGCATCGGGCACCGCGACCATCCGGTCGACCACGCCGGGCAAAAACGACGGCTCGACCCGTGGCCGGCCGATGCCCTCGATGCGAGACGAGGCGGGCATCACGAGGTCGGAGCGGCCTTCGGCGTAGGAGGGAAAGAACGCGGAATTCTCGGGATCGACGACGCACAACCGCGTCGCGTGCCGCCGATAACGGATGTAGCGGCCGATCGTCGCACTGGTCCCGCCGGTGCCCGCGCCGACCACGATCCATTCCGGGATGGGGTGCTTTTCCTCGCGCAGTTGCTCGTAGATCGACTCCGCGATGTTGTTGTTGCCCCGCCAGTCGGTGGCGCGTTCGGCGTTGGTGAACTGATCCAGGTAGTGGCCGCCGGTCTCGCGTGCGACGCGCTCGGCTTCGGCGTACACCTCGCTCGAGTTCTGCACGAAATGGCAACGGCCGCCCTGAGCTTCGATCAATGCCACTTTGGACGAGCTGGTGGCCGCCGGCATCACCGCGACGAACGGCAGGCCGAGCAGGGCCGCGAAGTAGGCCTCGGACACCGCCGTCGAACCGGATGACGCCTCCACCACCGTGGTGTTCTCGTCGATCCACCCGTTGCACAGCGCGTACAGGAACAGCGAGCGCGCCAACCGGTGCTTGAGGCTGCCGGTGATGTGGGTGGTCTCGTCCTTGAGGTACAGCGCGATGTCAGCGTCCCCACCCCAAGCCGACGGCAGCGGGTAGCGCAGCAGATGGGTGTCGGCACTACGACGGGCGTCGGCCTGGATCAGCCGGACGGCGTCGTCGGTCCAGCACCGCGAATGGTTGCGGACCGCGATCCGGGTCCGGTCGGTCAATGCACCGAAGCTGTTGGCTGCGAACGGCTCAGGTCGCTGGCAGAGTCGCGGTCGCCCATCGGGGCGGCGATCAA
>NZ_JAFAUS010000217.1 GCF_019243155.1 Mycobacterium sp. | reverse complement strand
GTCAGTCTGGCGAAAACAGCGTTGACTGTGTTGGTCAGCGAATGGTTACGCACTATCCCCGCGTTCGGGTTAGATGCTGAGTCCGTGCCGCCGGTTATCCTCGAGGAAGCGGTCCGGCTGTCGAGTTTGCCGCTGCGCTGGCGCCTTTCTGTACTTTAGTTGCTGGGTGCGGGTGCTGATGACCCAGTAGCAATTCGATTCCTACGCCCGCACGGAGGCGACCGCACCTAAAACTTTCAGCTCATTACGCGCGTTCATCGCATTGCCCAGTGCTGCGTTGCAAACGCGAGAGCTGTGAGGGCTGCCGCGCAGCATTGCCCATACGGGCGTCTCAAAACTAACGTTCTTAGATTCTCTAATATCGCGTCGAACGTGCGTCCCTGCTAGGCCGATAAACGAGGTCGCGGCAATGAGGCGGATGGGAAGATGCGTGGAAACTCCACTGTGAGTGGAGCTTTCGTCGCATCGCCGTCCAGTGGGCTCTAGGTGCTTATGTCTTCCATTGCCAGCACAGCGATATCGTCGCGCGGGTCCAGCTTGGGAACCAAAGTGGCGATGTCATCGATGAGGCCCTGTGCGCCACCGGCGGCATGCTCGACGGCGAAGGCGCTCAGACTGTCCTGGTCGAACGGGGTCGCACCACGACGTGCCTCGACGAGTCCGTCGGTGTAACACAGAAGTGTTTGGCCACTGCGCAGGTGCACATCGCAGGCAGCAAAGGTCGCGCTTGGCAACGCGCCCACGAGCATCCCGCCGCTAGGGCGGACCTCTTCGAACGTTCTGCGGACGGGGTCTAGAAGTAAGGCTGGCTGATGGCCTCCGGAAGCGATGGTGACGTGGAATCCCTCGCCGCTGGCGTGGGGCTCTAGGGTGCCGAACAAAACAGTGCAGAAACGTCTTGGTTCGGCTTCGCGCAGGAGGACCGAGTTGAGTTCGGCAAGCCCTCGGGTCAGATCGCGGTAATGCAGCGCGGCTGACCGCAAGGTGTAGCGAATCAGCGACGTCACGGCGGCGGCCTCGGGGCCGTGACCAACAACATCACCGAGAAAAAATGCCCACCTACTGCCACCGAGTGTGAACACGTCGTAGAAATCCCCGCCGACCTGACGCGGGGATGCCGGCCGGTGGTAGGAGGCTAAGGCGATGCTGTCGATATCGGGTAGCGAGGGCGGCAGCAAGGTGCGCTGTAGCACCGTCGCATACTCCTGGATCAGATCCCGGTCTCGCTCGGCGATACCGCGATCGCGCACCGCATCGTCGCGATCCAGTCGGGCCTGGTCACGGTCCCGCCGCGCCTCATCACGGTTGAGCTCAGCGGTGTCGCGGTCCCGTTGCGCCTCGTCGCGGTTGAGCTCAGCGGTGTCGCGGTCCCGCTGCGCCTCGTCACGGTTGAGCTCAGCGGTGTCGAGGCCCCGCCGCGCCTCATCACGGTCGTGTTCGGCGGCTTCACGCAACCTTTGTTCTATGCGGAGAGCGTCCAGGGATGACAGTCGCAGCTCAAGCTGCTGCATGATGATTGCAGCAAGATTCTCTAGGACGGCTAGTTCTTTCGTTGACGCGGTGCGCGCCTTGTGGTGCATGACAGCGACCGCACCTAGCCGATGGCCGTCGAAGGTGACTATCGGTGCGCCGGCATAAAAGCGAATTTGATGCTCCTGAACAAACCGATTGTCGACAGTTCGGGAGTCGGTCAGCGCGTCGCTCACCACGTAAGGGGCATCCGACAGGATGACCGAAGCGCATAAGCCATCGTCGCGCGGTACTTGGCGCACTCCTTGGCCCAATCCGTACGCTGCAGCCAGCCAGATCAGATCGCGGTCAACGATGGACAGCACAGCCATCGGCGCGTCGAAAATCTGCGCAGCCAGGGCCGCAATCCGCTCGAACCCGGCATCGGGTGAAACGTCGACTATCCGGTATCGCTGGACAGCACGCAAACGCGCCGCCTCGGCATCGCCTCCCTCTTGGGCATTCCCAACCAATGTCGTGTATTCCTTCGTCAGCAGAGCCAAACCCGCAACCACATTGAGGCAAGGCATTGACCACCAGCCCTAAAAGTATTCCTCCCGCGCGGCGTTCTTGGCCCTGAAAGGCATCAACGTTGCTGACGCAGACGACCCGCTACTGGAATCGGTCAGTTCTCCCGTGACGATCGAGAATCCGATATCTGTTGTGGGACAAGCATTATCGCGAATGAATCGGTGCTTGGACGCATGGGAGTCCGGTAATTCGTTGGTCGCGGGTTCGAGCCCCGCCCGCCCGACACGCAAATAAATTTGTATGACGTCGGGAACAGCCCCACTCATCGACCTGTGAACCGCCCCGGCATGTCGGGAGATTCTGATGTGCCAGGGTCCCGGAGTCGCGCTGCCGAGTTTCAGCCCACGGGTTGGGTGTTGGTGAAGCAGTTCGAACTCCATCAGAGCGCGCATGCCCAGGGCAGAATGGCGGCGCTGGCGGTTGTGGTTCACTCTGCCCAATTCCTGACATTTCGCGCCCTGCACGACGAGTGAGGTCGTAACTCTTCTGTCGAACATGCGCTGTTACCGCCGGGCATCACCGTGCCCGGGATTGTGGCCGACCCTGCAAGCACTTCGTATGGCTTCGGCGACGGATGCAGTCACCTGGACTTCGAGCCGCCGAGAGCCACGGCATCCCGGCGCTTGATCTCGTCAAAGCCGTGTGATGTGTTCAACGGCCCAAGGCCTGACGTCCACCGATAACGGGAGATAGCGCGACCTTCTGTGCCGCACTCAAACCACGCGATGTGCGTTATACAAATCACATAACGTGCGTTATGCTCGGCCGGTGGCGCAACTAACATTCCAGCGCGCTCGTACCGAGGAAGAGAAGCGCCAACGTGCGGAGGCACTGGTGGAAGCCGCACGCTCGCTGGCAATGGAAACGGGCGTCGCGTCGGTCACCCTGACCGCGGTCGCCAACCGCGCCGGAATTCACTATTCGGCGGTACGCCGCTACTTCACCTCGTACAAGGAAGTCCTGCTGCATCTATCCGCCGAGGGCTGGGTGCGGTGGTCCAATACCGTGTCGGAGAAGCTGGCCGAGCCCGGCGCGAAGTCGCCCTCGCGCATCGCTGAGACATTGGCCGAAGCCCTGGCCGAGGACCCGTTGTTCTGCGACCTGCTTGCCAACCTGCACCTGCACCTGGAACACGAGGTGAACGCTGAGCGGGTCATCGAAGTCAGGCGGATCAGTACCGCGGCCACACTCTCACTGGCCGATTCGATCGGGAGCGCGCTGCCCGACCTCGGGCGATCGGGCTCACTCGACATCCTGTTGGCGGCGTACTCGCTGGCGGCCACGCTGTGGCAAGTCGCGAACCCACCGGAGCACCTGACCAACGTCTACGCCGAAGAGCCGGAAGTGGTTCCGCCCGAATGGAATCTGGACTTCCCATCCGCGCTTACCCGCCTGCTGACGGCCACCTGCACCGGCCTCATCGCGGAATCCTCATGAACTCAGAAGGGAGGCCGGAGCGCTTGGCTTGGCGAACTGCATCCGGTGAAGACAGTCCCGAGCTCTCCGAGCGTCCAGGTCCGGAACCGACCGCGCACCCCACCGCCGCGACCAGCGTGCCGCCCAGGGGGACTGGGGTGACTGAGCCAAGGACCGAACCGCTAAAAACGCAGGGCTCCGCCGGCAGCGAAGGCAATAAAAACACCCCACAGCGCGCCAAGAAGAGGGGGCTGCTGGGCCGTTTCTGGCTGGTGCTCACGATCGTGGCCGTGATCGCGCTGTCCGGATTCGTGGTCCACCGACTGCACGGAGTCTTCGGCGTTCACAAAGGTTCGTTCGGTGGCGGCTCATCCGGTGACGTCATCGACGAGTTCAACGCCAAGACCATCACGCTCGAGGTCTGGGGCTCACCGGGCAGCACGGCAACCATCAACTACCTCGACGAGAACTCCCATCCGCAGCAGGCCCTCAATGTCCCTTTGCCCTGGAGCACAGTATTGAAGTCGACGAAGCCCGGCATCCCGGCAAACCTGGTAGCGCAAGGAGACGGGAGTTGGATCGCCTGCCAATTCGTGGTGGACAACCACGACGGGCGCGGTGCAGTGATCAAGGGTGCTAATCAGTCACCCGCCAAGGAAAACGTCAATGCCTTCGTCTACTGCCTGGACAAGTCCGCGTGAGTGAGGCAAGCGAGGCTCCGCCGCGCGTCGACCAGCCGCTGATCCCGCCTTTCCTGCCACGGATGATCCACCGGATGGCGCTGCCGATCGTCCTGGTGTGGTTGGGCATCGTCTTCGTCACCAACACCATTTCCCCGCAGCTCGAGGTCGTCTCCAAGAGCCAATCGGTGTCGCAAAGTCCTAGGGACGCGGTGTCGTTCCAATCGATGATGCGCGTCGGAAAGACGTTCAAGGAGTTCGATTCCGACAGCTCGGCGATGATCCTCCTGGAGGGCGACAAGCCGCTGGGGGCGGAGGCACACCGCTACTACGACGAGATCGTCAAGCGACTCGAGCAGGACAAGAAACACGTCCAGCACATCCAGGATTTCTGGAGTGATCCGCTGACCGCTGCGGGCTCCCAGAGCCACGATCAAAAGGCCGCGTACGTCCAGGTCTACCTCGACGGCAACATGGGTAGCGCCAAGTCCGGCGAATCCACGGATGCCGTCCGCAAGATCGTCAACTCGGTGCCCGCGCCACCGGGAATCAAGGCCTATGTCACCGGGGCGGGTCCGCTGTTTGCCGATCAGTCTCACGCGGGTGAGAAGGGCGTCGCGAAGGTCACTCTCGTCACGTTCGCAGTGATCATCATAATGCTGCTGTTCGTCTACCGGTCGGTGGTCACCATGCTGATCATGCTGGTCATGGTGTTCATCGAATTGGCCGCTGCCCGCGGTGTCGTCGCGACGCTCGGAAACTACGGCATCATGGGGCTTTCGACGTTCGCCAACAACATGCTCGTCCTGATGGCGATCGCCGCCGGCACGGATTACGCGATCTTTGTGGTCGGCCGATACCACGAGGCCCGCGGTCTGGGCGAGACGCGTGAACAAGCGTTTTACACGATGTTCCACAGCACGGCCCACGTCGTGCTGGGGTCGGGGCTGACCATCGCCGGTGCGATGTACTGCCTGAGCTTCTGCCGGTTGCCCTATTTCGAGACACTCGGCATACCCTGCGCCGTCGGCATGCTGGTCGCGGTCCTCGCAGCCTTGACTCTGGCACCGGCGGTCCTAACCGTGGCATCGTTCTTCAAGTTGCTGGACCCGAAGCGAACGTTGCAAACGCGGGGCTGGCGTCGCATCGGCACCGCCATCGTCCGCTGGCCTTTGCCGGTTCTCGCGGTGACCATCGCGGCCGCATTAGTCGGCCTGCTCGCGCTGCCCGGCTATAAGACGGACTACGACACCCGCCACTTCCTGCCGGCGGACACCCCGGCCAACGTCGGTTATGCGGCTGCCGACCGACACTTCAATCAGGCTCGGCTCAATCCTGAGTTGTTGATGATCGAGACGGATCACGACCTGCGCAACCCGGCCGACTTCATCGTCCTGGACAAGGTCGCCAAGGCGGTCTTCCGCATCCCCGGTATCGGCCGAGTCCAGACCATCACCCGGCCGTTGGGCACGCCGCTCGACCACAGCACCCTCGGTTTTCAGATGGGCGCACAAGCCGCCGGTCGGATCCAGACCGAGCACTACCAAGAAGAGCAGGCGAACAACCTGCTGAACCAGGCGGCCGAGCTGCGCAAGACGATGGCAACGCTGCATGAGCAGATGCAGGTCACCCAGGATCTGAGCAACACCACACACGAAACCACCAAGCTCACCAAGGAAACCGTGAAGATCACGGAGTCGTTGCGCGACCAAATCGCCAACTTCGACGACTTCCTGCGGCCGATCCGAAGCTACTTCTATTGGGAGAAGCACTGTTACGACATTCCAGCCTGCTGGGCACTCCGGTCTATCTTCAATGCGCTCGACGGCATCGACCAGATCGCTGAGAACATCGTGAACCTCAGCGCGAATCTCGACAAGCTGGATCGGATCCAGCCGAAGCTGGTGGCACTGATACCGCCGCAGATCGAGAGCCAGCAGCACAACCTCGACACGATCATGTCGAACTATGCGACCACAAGGGGTCTCAACGACCAGGCGAAAGCGCAGGCCGACAACGCCACCGCGCAAGGCGATGCCTTCGATAAATCGAAGAACGACGACACGTTCTACCTGCCGCCGGAGGCGTTCAAGAGCCCGGATTTCGCGCGTGGTCTCAAACAGTTCATATCGCCGGACGGGCACGCTGTCCGGTTGATCATCTCCCATGAGGGCGACCCGGCGACTCCTGAAGGCATCAGCCACATCGAGCCGATCAAGCAGGCCGTGCACGAGGCGATCAAGGGCACGCCCTGGGAGGGCGCCAACGTCTACCTCGGCGGCACCGCCGCGACATACAAGGACATGCACGACGGCTCCAACATCGACCTGCTGATCGCCGGAATTGCCGCGGCCACACTGATTTTCGTCATCATGTTGGTGATCACCCGAAGCGTCGTTGCGGCCTTCGTGATCGTCGGTACGGTGTTGCTGTCGCTGGGCGCCTCGTTCGGGCTGTCCGTGCTCCTATGGCAGTACATCCTGGGGATCAAGTTGCACTGGATGGTGCTGGCGATGGCGATCATCCTGCTGCTGGCGGTGGGCTCGGACTACAACCTGTTGCTGATATCGCGGTTCAAGGAGGAGATCCACGCCGGGCTCAAGACGGGGACGATCCGCGCGATGGCCGGTTCGGGCTCGGTGGTGACCGCCGCCGGTCTGGTGTTCGCCGCCACCATGGCCACATTCATGTTCAGCCCACTGCGGGTGATGGCCCAGGTGGGTACGACGATCGCGCTGGGTCTGCTGTTCGACACCTTGATCGTGCGGTCGTTCATGACGCCGTCGCTGGCCACCCTGCTCGGGCGCTGGTTCTGGTGGCCGCAGCACGTGCGTCCACGGCCGGCCAGCACCATGCTGCGACCGTACGGACCGCGTCGCGCCGTGCGCGAGCTGATCCTCAACGACGTTGACGAGCACCCACCCGGCGGACTAGTCACAAAGCGCTAACAGCAAGCGTTGCTAGAGACGCCAAGGTTGTAGGCACCGCAAACTTCACGCGTGGTGTCGGCGGCGCGAGCGCTCGCCAGCAGCGCCGCCAGCAAGACGGCGGCGATTCTGTTGGTGCGCAGGGTGATTAACTTCAGGCTAATTATGACGTCTGCGAAAACGTCGCGATAGATCCCGGCCGGGCGTATCGTCTCGAGTTCATGAGCAAGGGAAAGAAGATCTTGTTTGCGCTGCTGCTCGCGTTCGCCGTCTCCACGACGTCGGTAAGCTGCATCAATCTACCCACCTGCCCCGCAGGCGGCAGTTTCGTCGGCTGCTGATCTCCAGCACGTAAACGACGCGCTAGGACCAGCGGGCGCGTGTTCTATGGTGCTACGCCCGCGTATCCGACGGGCCCCCGTGCCGCGGGTGGTACAACAGTGCACGCACCAGCGGGCGCGGCCCGACGGACCGAAGCATCAGGCTGGCCGGGCGTACCCGCACCCGCTTCGGCCACCAGAACCAGCGTCCCATCACCGTCATGATCGACGGCGTGATGAGCGATCGAACGACGAAGGTGTCGAACAACAGACCGATGCCGATCGTCGTGCCGAATTGGCCGATCGCCCGGAGATCGCTGGTGATCATCGTGGCCATCGTGACGGCGAAAACGACACCGGCCGCGGTCACCACCGGGCCGGTCACACCCATGCCACGGATGAGCCCCGTTTTCAGGCCGGCTCCGATCTCCTCCTCGATCCGAGACACCAGCATCAAGTTGTAGTCAGATCCCACCGCCAAGAGCACGATCAACGCGAATTCGGTTGCCACCCAGTGTAACTGGAAGTTACCGAGGTGCTGCCAGATCAGTGTCGAGAAGCCGAAGGCGGCCCCTAGCGACATCACGATGGTGCCGACAATGACGCCCGCAGCAACCAAAGCGCGCGTGACGACCACCATGATGATGAAGATGAGCACGATCGAGGCCACGCCGGCGATCATCAGGTCGTACTTGGCGCCGTTGGCGATGTCATAGAACGTCGCCGCCGTACCGCCGAGGTAGATGTCGGCGTTCTCCAGCGAGGTGAGTTTCAGCGCCTCCTTGGCCGCTTGGCGCTCCTGATCGACGGACGCGATTCCCTTCGTCGTCGCCGGATCGACAGCGTGGGTGATGATGAAGCGAGCGGCTTTGCCGTCCGGCGACACCATCAGGCGCAATCCCAACTGGAAGTCCGGGTTCTGGAAGATCTCAGGTGGCAGGTAGAACAGGCTCTCCACCTGAGAGTCGTTGAACGACTTGCCCATCACGGCGTTCGTATCGGTCAGCCGGTCGAACTGATCGATCAGACTGTCGAACGAGCTGTAGATCGTCAGCGTCGTATCCCGGATGGACTTCGAGACAGCGATATTCTCGGGAATGATCGCCAGCAATTCGCGGGTGGCCTTGGCCGTGTTGTTGAGGTCGCTGGTGAGGGAGTGGAACTTTTCGGCGAGCTTGTCGAACCCGTCCAGCGCGTCGAAGAGCGATCGTAGCGACCAGCAGATCGGGATGTCGTAGCAGTGCTTCTCCCAGTAGAAGTAACTGCGAATCGGTCTCCAGAAGTCGTCGAAATCGGCAATGTGGTCCCGGATCTCGTCCGTGATAGCCGCCGTCTCCGCCGTGGTTTTCGAGCTGTCGTCCGCGGCGTTTGCGAGCTTCTGGGTCACGGCGTACTGGCGCTCCAACAGGGCAATCTGAGTGTCGAGGAAACCGGTGATCTTCTTGATGTCCCCGACGCGGGCCTTCAGGTAATTGAGGTTGCTCCGGATCGGTGCGGTTTGCACGCTGAGCTGGAACGGAATGGATCCGTCCTGAATTGGCGGGCCGAGAGGTCTGGTGATGCTCTGCACTCGTTCAATGCCGGGCACCCGGAAGATGGCGCTGGCAATCTTGTCCAGGACCAGCATGTCTGTGGGATTACGCAGATCGTGGTCCGACTCGATCATCAGGAGATCCGGGTTCAAACGGGCCTGGGTGAAGTGTTGATCGGCCGCGTTGTACGCCTTCACTGACGAAGCGCTCTGCGGCAGGTAGTACAGGTCGTTGTAGCGCGGGGTGAAGCCCATCAAGCCCAGGGCGCCGACGATCGCCAGGATGACCGAGATGGCGAGGATGGGGGCCGGCCACCGCACGATGGCCGTCGCCAAACGACGCCACCGGGTGTAGTTGAACTCGCGCTTCGGGTCGAAAAGGCCGAAGCCGCTTGCGAAAGCGATCAGCGCCGGCGTCAGGGTCACCCCGGCGGCCACCACCACCAGCAGACCCACTGCGCACGGAAACGCCAGCGAACTGAAGTAGGGCAGCCGGGTGAAATGCAGACAGGCCAGCGCCCCGACGATCGTCAAACCGGAGCCCAGCACCACCTTGGTGACCCCGGCGAAGGTGTCGTAGTAGGCGGCTTCGCGGTCCAGCTGCCGTTCGCGGCCCTCCTGGTAGCGGCCGACCATGAAAATCGCATAGTCGGTACCCGCCGCGATGGCCAGCGCCGTCAGCAAGTTGACGGCGAAGGTCGACAGCCCCATGATTCCGGTTTCGCCCAGCAGCGCTACCACGCCTCGGCCGGTGGCCAGTCCGACGAACAGGATGACCATCGTCAGCAGCACGGTGCCGATGGATCGATAGACGAACATCAGCATGATCGCGATGATGATGATGGTGATGATCGTCATCTTGGCCAGGCTCGCGTCGCCGACGACGATCGTGTCGGCGGTCAGGGCTCCCTGCCCCGCGACGTAGGCCTTCACCCCGGGCGGCGGTTTCGAATCCGCGACGATTTTGCGAACTGCGGCAACCGATTTGTCGCCAACGGCTCCGCCCTGGTCACCCTTCAGGTTGACCTGGACATAGGCGGCCTTGTGGTCGTAGCTCTCGACCCCCGAGGAGGTGAATCGCTGCCCCCAGAAATTCAACGCATGCTCGACGTGCGGGTCCTGCTGGATCTTTTTGACGAGATCGTCGTAATACCGGTGAGCGTCGTCGCCGAGAGGTTTGTCACCGACCAGGGTCACCAGGACGAGATTGTCGGAGTCGTACTCCTTGAATTTCTCCCCGATGTGCTTCATCCCGGTCACCGAAGGCGCGTCGGACGGCGACAGCGGCACCGAGACTTCCTCGGCAACCTTCTCCAACTGTGGGACGAAGACGTTGACGCCGACCGCGATCAGCAGCCAGACAATGATGATCGGCAACGCCAGAACGCGAATGGCGCGGGCCAGACGTGGTTTGCGCTCAACCGAAGTGCGTTGGGCGACGGGAATTCTGTCCGTGTCGCTCGTATCGTCGGTCACGCGGACTTGTCCAAGCAGGAAACCTGCGCGTCGCGGGTGTTGGCCTGTTGTTGATCGACCAATTTGCCGTCGACCGTGATTCGGCAGCCGATGGAGGGGCTGTCACCTTGGGCCACGACGTAGGCGAAGATGCCGGGCATCTCGGCGACGATCGTCTTCGACCACGGCAGGGTGGTGAAGTTGGCCTTCTGCGGTATTGACTCCGCATCCATCCAGTTGACGACGCCGGTAGTTCCTGGCGGTCCAAGGATTTCGTACATGGCGGTCTTGGCCGCATACGGGGGCGTCGCATCCCGGGGATCAGGCTTGGGCAGGCCAGGCCCGGGGAAGACGGCGTTGAGTTTTTGCACTGCGACCCCGCCGACGATCAGTGCCACGACCACGATCAGCGGAACCCATGCCCGCTTGAGAAGTCTTAACACCGTTCCTCCCGATCAGGAATGCCGGACGGGCTGATATTAAGGCATCTCGTCGTTTGTGCCACCGCAAGCCGAACGCCGTAGCTGCCGAGTTAATTCCTGCAGTGCGCCGCGGCTTCGGAGTCGCGCCGCCCGGCCGGGCCGAGAGCGCTTCGTTGGCGTGCGGTCCACGTGGTCAATTTGCTAGGCGACGCCGTGACGCCAGGGTGGGCTGCTCGCGTGCGGACAGCACAAAGCGAAGCTCGATAGGGGGTGTACGCGACCGTGCCTTATTGCGAAAAAGCCCTTGGAGACGGTTGTTTGAATTGGAACATGGAACATTATGTGTTACAGCCGATTTCGCTATGAAGCACCGATTTTCTGACCGCCGACCTGTTGCTCGTGGATCTCATTGACGCGACCCCGGAATCGCGTCGAAACGGCGACGATAGTGAGACTCGACGATGCCGGAATTAGTTTTAAAAAGTAAGTAATTCGCTCGTGCAAACGTTGTTAATTGGAAATGCGTGCGATGTGTTTTGCGAGACGTCGATTGTCCAGCGTTTTAGGGCCGAGGCGCGTACCCTGACCAGCATGGCTACCAAGACCAAGGTCAGGATCTGCGTCCATTGCGGCCATACGTTCGATCCGAACGACCGATGGCGTGACCTGTCCGATCCAGAATGGCAGCCAGCCGCATCAGTTTATTGTTCGCATGAATGCTGCGATCGCTACCACCTCGAAATGGTGCATTGCTGCTCGACTCACGTCAAAGAGAAGGCACGGCGCGAAGCCGCTAAGGCGCCGCGATAATTCGCGCTTCCGCGAAACCAATGAATCCGAGTCTTTGTGCGACGAATTGGCTATTTTGTTGAATAGCTGCATGCTCTCATGGCTTGGTCCTGTGACACAGAAGGTTCTTGCTGTCGTCGGCCCTTGAGAGTTGTTGCACTACAGGGCAACTCCTGTCGGTCCTATACAGTCCGCGCAGCTCACCGGCCGTCTCTGGCCGATCAGGGAAAGAGAAAAATCGCTACGGCTGGCGGGTGCGTAGCAACTACTGCTAAAAATGCTGTCACCGCACTAACCAGCTGCGGACGAGCGTTGCCGTCTGCCAGAGAAAAGGATTCAACATGAAGGCGAGAGTCTTTACGGCCACCACAGTTCTGGCCGCGGCTTTGATGTGGACCGCACCCTCGGCCTCGGCTACCACTGCCTATTGCGATTCGCTCGCACCCAAGGACGCGCGCGAGTGCAACTGCGGCTTCGACTTCGCCCCGGGTAGCCCGGAGCTTCATGACTGCCTGTATGGAAATGCGGTGGCGCCCAGCCCTAAGCCATAGAGTTTTGAGCGACCATCGCGGCGGGTAGCCGGAAGGACATCCACACGACGAGAATGCAAGGATGCCGCCTGAACATCCGTCACCCCCGCCGAGATCGGCGCCGGGGTGGTACCCGGATCCCGCGGGGGTAGGCCACGGGCTGCAGCGGTACTTCGACGGCAGCAACTGGACCAGCGACTGGGCTTTCTCCACGGATTCGCAGGCCTCATCCACAAAGCCGCCGAAGAAGGGCGTTCAGGGGAAGGCAGCTCTGGCCCTGGCGGCGATCTGTGCGCTCGTTCTCCTCATCATCATCGGCAAAAGCTGGACTTTCGATGAAAAGCAAGACGGCCGATCGACTTCACCGAGCAGTCCGACCGCGACGGGACCGTCCACACCGGCCGAGGCGGCGCCATCAACACCTGCCGGCCCCAAAAAGCCGGACGGCGTAACGTTCGCCACCGCGCCAGGCCAGAACGGCGACGTCGTCGACGCCCGATTCGCCATTCGCGACAACTACACCGAGCAGATGATCAAAGACGGTGCGCGGACGGACACCATCGAGATCCTGCGGTACGCGACGGCGACCTATCCCGACGCTTCCGCGGTGAACGTTCAGGGCACCTTCCCGATGACCGACCCGTACGGCAACACCGCGACTCACGTCGCCATCGACCTCACGTATTCGCGAGCGACGTTGAACAAGATCAACTTTGACGGCATAACCAAAACCAGCATTTGGGAGATCCGCGATTCCGGTTCCATCCTTCCTGCCTTCCAGCCTTAGCGGACGATCCCGGAACCAGGTTCATGAACGTAAGATGGCCTCGGCGTGACGTTTCCGCGTGGTGGCGCGTCAGGGCGCCCAGCGCAGGCTATGAATCTACGGTGAGCAACCACCATGTGAACCTGACCCAGCAGGAAAATTCGTTGATCGGGATGAGTCATCCCGCCGCATTGGAGCGCATGGATACCGAGCAGCTGAAGGATCTGCAGGGCCGACTCCGGACCGCGCGCGAGAAGAACTTCAACCTGCTGCGGCGGCAGGGCGCGGCACGTGTGGAGGCCGAAGGTGCCCGAGGCGCCGCCCAGCCGGCCAATGAGCGACGCGGCGAAAAGGTGGAGGTTTTCGACGAGGCGCTGGCTCGCGTGAATGAGCGCCTCGACTCGGTCCGCGACACCCAGTAGCGACTATCGTGCCTCTGGGCCTCGACGGCTACGCCGTGCCGTTCCGTTCTATCCATTGAGTCAGCGCATCTTCGAGCGCGGTCGCGACGTCCACACCCGCGGTGTCGGCGATCTGCTCAAACCGCTCGACCAGTTCGGTGTGGACGGAGACACTCAACCTGGTTCGCGGTGGCTTCGGCTTCGGGGGCAGGTCGACAGGCACGTGGCGCGCGACGGACGCGTCAATGATTTCGCGCAACGCCGGCATCTCGTTCAGCAATGTGGCCAGATCGTCGCGTTCGATTCGCAATACCTCGGCCGGCCCGATCGTCGTCACGGTCGCAGAGCGCAGTTTCCCACGGTCAAGCGCCGATTCACCGATGACCTCGCCCGGCCCCAGCATGGCTATGCGGTCTTGGCCGACGTACACGCCGACCTCACCGCTGAGGAGGATGAAGCAAGCGTCCGACGGAGTTTGCTCACGAATCAGCGGCAACGGCGCCGATGTCGAGGTGCGATGCGCTGTCCGGGCGAGACGTTGCAGTTCGGCATCCGAGAAGTTCTCAAATGTGGCGTACTTGCGTAGCCGACGAGCATCTTCCTCGTATTGCTTCGCATCGGCCTTCATAGCGGACTCCTGACGTGCGATGTGCCGCTGGCGTCGACGAGCGTAACGCGAATCCACAGTACGAATGGCACAAAGCCGCGAAGTACCTCTTAGCCGCGGGTGCTTGCGTCACTTCCGGCCGGGAAGCTTCATCACCGTCCGCACGATAGGCAATAGCGACTTCTGCCAGAGTGTCCCCGGAATGCCAAGAGGCGGATCGAGATTGAATACGCGGGCAGTCGCGATCGTCTGCGACTCCGTGTACTTCAGCAGACCCTCGGGACCGTGTCGGCGGCCCACGCCGGACTGGCCCATGCCGCCCATCGGCGCGCTGAGGCTGCCCCACGCGAACGCGTAGCCTTCGTTCACGTTCACGGTTCCCGACCGCAACCGTGCGGCGATTTCCTCGCCCTGCGCGGCGGAGCCGGCCCACACGCTGGCGTTGAGCCCGTACTCGGTGTCGTTGGCCTTCTCTACGGCCTCATCGACGTCGGCGACGGGGTAGATCGAGACGAGCGGGCCGAAGGTCTCGTTGGCCGCGCATTCCATCCCCGGTGTCACATCGGTCAGGACGGTCGGCTCATAGAACAGCGGTCCGATGTCCGGGCGCGCCTTACCGCCCGCAATGACCTTGGCGCCTTGAGCTTTCGCGTCGTCCACGTGGTCCGTCACCGTTTCCAGCTGATCTGCGGAGATCAGGCTCCCCATGTCGACCGAAAAGTCATAAGCCTTGCCCAGCTTCATATTCCGCACCGCAGTACCGAACTTGCCGACGAAATCGTCGGCGATGTCCTTCTCGACGTAGATCCGTTCGATGGAGATGCACAGTTGGCCCGCGTTGGAGAAGCACGCACGGGTGGCCGCCTTGGCGGCCTTATCGAGGTTGGCCCCACGCGCGACGATCATCGCGTTCTTTCCGCCGAGCTCGGCCGAGAAGCCGATCAACCGTCGACCCGCGTGTTCCGCGAGCCGTCTGCCGGTGGCAGTCGATCCGGTGAACATCAGATAGTCGCAGTTATCGATGATCGCGGTGCCGACCACCGAGCCCGGCCCCGGCACAATCGCGTAGAGCGGTCGCGGGAGGCCGGCTTCATACAAAAGCTCGGCACAGGCGAGGGCGCAATACGGGGTCTGGCTGTCCGGCTTGAGCACCACGGCGTTGCCCGCCAGCAGTGCCGGCACCGAGTCGGACGCGGTCAGCGTCATGGGGTAGTTCCACGGCGAGATAACCCCGACCACGCCCTTGGGCTGGTAACCGACGGTGGTCTTGCCGATCCCGGGAAGCAGCGCGGGTACCGTGCGAGGCTTCAGCAGGTCAGCGGCAACGCTTGCGTAGTAGTTCGCGTTCGCTATCAGATCGATGATTTCCTCCTGCGCTGCCCATCGGGCCTTACCGGCCTCGGCTTGCAGGAGATCCATCAGGAACTCGCGGTTCTCGACGACCAGGTCGCGATAGCGGCTGATGACATCGACGCGCTCGGCGACTGGGCGGTTGGCCCAGTCGACCTGGGCCGCGCGTGCTTCGGCGAATGCAGCTTCGACGTCTTCGGCGGTGCCGATGGGGATCGTGGTCAGTGGCTTGCCGGTGAAGACCTCATCGATCGTCTTGCTCTGGCGTGTGGCGACGTCCTTGATCGCGGCGAGCCCGCGCAAGCGGTTGAAGATCTCGGCTGACGGTGCGGGCATATCGTGACCTCTCGAAGAAACGCAAAGTGTCCAAAGAGCCAGCCTATAGCCGAGCCTTGAGGTCCCACGTCCACACGCTTAGGGACTAACGCCTCACGACCGAAACCCCGGCCTTAACTAGCGTTTCCTGTGACTGGCTGACCTAGCGCAGGAGAACGAAATGTCCACAACTCACAAGAGCCACGGAATCCTCGTCGGAGTCGATGGGTCGGCCGCATCGCATTGCGCGGTCCGCTTTGCCGCTCACGAGGCGGCGATGCGAGGTGTCAGGCTCACTTTGGTCCACATGCTGAACACCTACGTGCCGACATACCCGCAAATCCCGATGCCGTCCGGGGTGGCACTCTGGCAAAAAGATGATCGCCGGCAGATCCTCGACGCGGCGGTCACAATCGCCGACGTTAGCGCGAAAACCGTTGGCGGAATTGATATCTCGAACGAGCTGAGAAGCTCGCCGCCAGTGCCGACGCTGATCGAGATGTCCGACGAGGCAGAGATGATCGTGGTTGGCAGTAACGGTCGCGGAGCGTTGAGTCGGGTAGTGCTGGGTTCGGTCAGTTCTGGGGTGGTGCGCGGCGCGAGGTGTCCCGTGGCGGTCATCCGGGTTGAAGATTCGCAGACGCCCCCAGCACCGCAAGCTCCCGTGCTGGTGGGAATCGATTGCTCGCCGGCCTCCGAGCTGGCGACGGCCGTCGCCTTCGATGAAGCGTCCCGCCGCGGTGTCGATCTGACCGCGCTGCACGCCTGGAGTGACATTGCGATATATGAAGGGCCATGGCCGGATTGGAAATCGGAGGCGGACCGCAACCTGGCCGAATACCTTGCGGGCTGGAAAGAGCGCTATCCCGATGTCACCGTGCACCGGGTGGTGGCCATCGATCATCCCGCTCGACAGCTCGTTGAAGAGTCGGAGTCCGCACAGCTTGTCGTCGTGGGCAGCCATGGTCGCGGCGGCCTGTCCGGCGTGCTGCTGGGTTCGGTCAGCAATGCCGTGGTTCACGCCGCTCGCGTCCCCGTGATCGTCGCGCGTCCGTCCTGAGGATGAGCTCGACGGCCGGTGGGGTCGATAGTCTTCGTCGACTCTGGTCGAACCTGCTGAGCCGGCCAAGGCGGCTCTAGGAGTTATCGAGGTATGCATCGGCCCAGGCGCCAATGATTCGGCCTGCGCGGTGAGCCTGGCCGCGAGCGGTCAGCAGGTGGTTGGAGCCCTCGAGCGAGACGAAGCTGCGTGGGTGGCGGGCCAATCGGAATATCTCGCTTGCGTTCTCGATGCCGACGGTGTTGTCGGTGGGCGAGTGCAGGATGAGCAGTGGCAGGCGCAAGCCTTTGATTTGGTCGTGCAGGTGCGCCTTTCGGACATCCTCGACGAACGCCCGCTTCAGGGTCAGCGTGCGCCCACCGACCATCCATTCAGCCGTTCCCTCGGATAGACACCGATCCACCACTGCGTCGTAGTGCCTTTCGACATGGCGAGGGTCAACCGGCGCCGCCACGGTGACGACGGATCGCACGCCTGGCGACTGCCGCGCCGCGGCGAGCACGGCCGCGCCGCCCCACGAGTGCCCGATCAGAATGTCGGCCGGGGTTGCGCGCTCGGCCATGAACTCGCATGCCCTGACGATGTCGTCGACCTTCACGGTGAACGACCCATCACCCCAGTCGCCATCCGATCCGCCGAGACCCAGCGCGTCGAAGCGCAGCATGCCGATGCCGTCAGCGGCCAGCTGCTTGCAGATGCGCGCCGTGGCCGGGGAATCCTTACCGAGCGTGAAGCCGTGCGAGAACACGCCCCAGCCGCGCACGACCCCGTCCGGGACCTCGATGACGCCCACCAGGTCCGGCCCGGTGGAACTTGGGAACGTGACGCGTTCGGCCATGGTCGAGACTTACCACGCCCGGATGCCAACCCAGTGAACTGGGAACCGTCTACGGCTGCGGTGGTGGTGGCGGCGCCGGCGGGTTGTCCCAGCTTCCCGGCGTGCCCGCGGGCACCTGCATTCCGAGCCAGTTGCACGGCATCATCGACCTCCACGCGATGAACGCGCACTGCTGTTCGGGCGTCAGCGGGCTAGGGCCCGCGCATGGTGGTGTTCCCGGCGTACCGCAGATCGGATCAGCGGACGCAGTCGGAAGGCCGGCGAGGGTGCCGGCGTCGATCAGCAGGGCGACGGCCGCGACGACACCGATGATGAAACGCTGCAGACGGCTCATAGCTACCTCCAAACGCGTCGATGCGCAGATAGTAACCCCGGGCCATGACGCTGAATGGCGGTTTGAGGTCGCCGTCGACAGAGGGCCTTCCAGCAGTTTGTAAGCAGTACGCATTGCTGGACCCGTTGACGAGCGTCGACGGTCGGCCTGGCGTGTAGGTGCATGGGTTACGTGATCAGCAAATATGCCGATGTAAACCATTGCGCTACAACATAGTTACCGCGTCCAACTTCTTAAAGTATTGAGGACCAAAGTCAATTGTACTGATGGTTTTCAGCGGCTACGGTCGCTTACCTGTCGGTATTCAAGGGGAGGCCTTTGCTATGAACATCAAGTTCGCCGAGGACTACTGCCGGCTGTGGGACATGTGGGAGAGCGGGCGCTCTGAGGGCTTCGCGACCGCCATCATGATGGTGGAGAAGCAGATGCGTCACCGGGGGACCAGCGCGGATCAGCGTGAAGCCCTCCAGAGCCTGTGCGCTTCCCTCCTGGACGCGAAGCTTCGTCGCACCACTCAGTAAGGAAACCGTGGCGCACCCGGTAGGCGACCAGGTTTGCCTTCAGTCCTGCGGCGAATTTTCGACCTTACGGTCGAATGCGGCTTGATTCTTACGCATTTTCCGAACTGTCGGTGACCAACCCATAAGTGCGATGACTACCGCATTCACGATGTTAAACGGAAACGTCATCGGTCTCGTGATGTCCAAGAACAGGACCACGCGGGTTCCGCTGGTGTCATTCCATACCTCGTGCTCGTACGTGTCATCGAACATCAGCACGACTCCCTCTTCAAAAGTGGCAGTCTGATCGTCGACGCGGATTCCGCAGTGGCCGTCTTCTGGTACCAGGAGGGGTAGGTGGTAGCGCATCACGCCGCGGTACGGCCCGCGGTGCGGCGGGATCCGCTTTCCCGCGGACAAGATGGAAAAGAATGCGGTCTTCATGCCCGGTATTTCCTGCAAGAGGCGGGCGGTGTTGGGGCATTCGTCGCATTGTTTGGCGAAACGCTGACCGTAGATATAGAAGAAGTGGCTAAGCCAGTTGCTGCCGGTCGTAATCGGTCGCGCCGTCTCGATGATGTCCTGGTGGTTCGGAATCGTGTCGGTGTCCAGCAGCGCCTTCAGCTCTGCCTGGACCATCGGCCATTCCGCCATGACGTGCTCGTGCCAGGGAAATTGGCTGGGATCGATGAACGGAGTTGTCTCGACTCGGGAAAACCGCCGTGGGACCAGCAAGTCGGTCGTTTTCAAAATCAGCGGCAGGATGTGAAGCCAAACGAGCGCAAGGCGCTGAAATGCTCTGGTGGTACGTCCTGGGGTCAGTGCGACTGCGTCGGTCACAGCCATGGTTTCTCCTTCATGGTTGTTTAAGTCAGATGAGTGTGCAGGGGAATGGCGGTTGGACGCGCACGCAGAGCCTCAACACGATTACGGACGGCTTACGGCGAATTCGTCGTAGTTTGCGACGTTCAGTGCCTCCGGACTGGTGCTGGGTTGCCCGGAAAGCAGCAGCCGCAGGCGCTTTGGGAGGCGGTTCAAGGGTGGCGCGACGGATGCCTATTGCGTTCGTCGCCGACTTGCACGCGACAAGATCCCCCCGTTTCGTGATGCTGTGGTTGGTTATTAGCGCGCTTAATCGATGGAGCGTATGCGTCAGACACGGCGTCCACACGCAAATTGTGAAAAATGACTCGCGCGAAATTTCCTGTCGGTTGGCAATTCAAATCCACGTCAGGCCAACGGCTTAACGCCGGCCTCGGGTGCCGAGCGGCCGCGGCCGGGTGAGGAGATCGCGACCAATCAGAAAGAGCTTGCGAGACTGGCGGATTCGGCAAATTTCTATCCAGTGCGCGAGGTGAAGCGTTCTCGCCGTTGGGTGCCCGAAATGGATTCATTGTTGGCTGCGGCCGGCTGCCGCTGGAACCTAGTGGAGGTCTAGGCACTCCAGTCCGCAGCTACGATCGAGCGGTTGGCGCAGGCCTTCGCCCGCCGGGGCGTTGGGCAGAGTGGTTCTCAAAGGCAAGCCCCTGAGATCACTGTTTATGAATGCCGGGGCCGGCTAAACGACGTGGGGTTGAAATTCACCTACTACGGTTGGAGATATGGCCAACGAGGACGAGGAATCCGCATTCACCTGGCAGGGGCGTCGGGAACTCGTCGGCCGAGTGCACGACCAGCTCGACGAGCTGGTGTCAGCGCGCGACCAGATGGAACAGCTTGTGCAGGTCATCGTCGAGATCGGTTCCGATCTGGACCTGGAGGTGACCTTGCACCGAATCGTCAATGGCGCGCTGGAGTTGACCGGTGCTCGGTATGGCGCGCTGGGCATTCGGGCGGCCGACGGCGCCCTCGTCTCCTTCGTCCAAGCGGGGATTGATGGGGACGTGGCGCGACGGCTCGGCGATCTGCCGGTAGATGGGGGACTGCGGGTCGACGATCTCAGCGTTCATCCGCATGCCGCCGCGCTGCACGCGCACGACCCGCCGTTACGAGCGCTGCTCGGAATACCGATCACGGTGCGGGCTGCCGACTTCGGCACCCTGTACCTAGCCGACGACCGGCCCGGCTGGGTCTTCACCGACTCTCAGGATAGCGGGGTGCGAGCACTGGCCACCGCGGCTGCAGCTGCCATCGATAATGCGCGGCTCTTCGAGCGAGAACGCGAATCGGCGAAGTGGACGAAGGCCAGTCGCGAGATCACCACCGCGCTGCTGTCCGGCGATCCGCAAACGGGGCCGCTGCAGCTCATCGTGAACCTTGCGCTAGAGCTGGCCGATGCCGAGCAGGCGATTTTGCTGGTTCCCAGAGACTCCGATTCGGCTGCCGACGATGACGAAACCCTTGTCGTGGCCGCCACGGCGGGCCGGTACGCCTCCGAGGTGATCGGTCGGCAGGTCCCGATGGCCGGATCCACGACGGGTGGTGTTGCACGTCGCGGTCTGCCGCTGATCACCGATTCCTTCCAGTATCCGATCGAGGGATTCACGGATGTCGGTGAGCGCTCGGCGATCGTGATGCCGCTGATCGCGGACGAAAGGGTGCTGGGCGTGATCGCCGTCGCCCGCCGGCCGCACCAGCCGCCGTTCGACAGCGATTACCTGGAGCTGGTGAGCGACTTCGCCGGACACGCCGCCATCGCACTCGCGCTGGCCGCAGGCCGCGAGCACGCGCTCAACCAGGAACTCGCGCAAGCCGACACCGTGGATGACGCGGTGCACGCCGCCGCCGAGCAATTGCGCCGGCTATGGCGGGCACGTCGCGTGCTGGCCGCCACCTTTGCTGCCGGTTCCGCCTTCAGCGCACCGCGGCTGGTCTCGGTCGGGGAGCCGGCGCAGTGGGCCGACCTGCCGGTCCAGACCCGGCGGCTGCTCAGCTCGTTACGCGACGGCGACCTGCTCACCCCCAGCGCCACCGAGCCCGGGACCGCGGGCATCGCGCTGCAGCATCCCGAGGGCGTGCTCGTCGTCTGGCTCGACCTCGTCGAGCGGCGGGCGTTCACCCTCGAGGACCAGACCCTGCTCACCGTGCTGGCGGGCCGGCTCGGTCAGGGCCTGCAGCGCGTGCATCAGGTCGATCAGCAGCGGGAGACGGCCCTGGCGCTGCAGCACGCGATCCTCGGTCCTGCGGAGCTCCCGCACGGCTTCGCGGTGCGTTATCAGGCTGCCAGCCGGCCCCTGCAGGTCGGCGGTGACTGGTACGACATCGCGGACTTGGACGACGGACGCATCGCGCTGGTCGTCGGCGACTGCGTCGGCCACGGCCTCGCCGCCGCCACCGTGATGGGGCAGGTGCGCAGCGCCTGTCGTGCGCTGCTGTTCGACAACCCCAGCCCCGGTGCCGCTCTCGCGGGAATGGATCGCTTTGCGGCGCGGCTGCCCGGCGCCCAGTGCACCACCGCCATCTGCGCCGTGCTCGATCCGAAAACCGGAGAGCTGGTGTATTCCAGTGCCGGACACCCGCCGCCCCTCGTGGTCGAGGCCGACGGCACCACCCGCAAGCTCGACGATGGTCACACCATCGCCTTGGGGGTGCGTCCCGACTGGCCGCGCCCCGAAGCCCGCATGACCATCCCGGCGCGCGCGACCCTACTGCTCTACACCGACGGCTTGGTGGAACGTCGCCGCATCGCTTTGGAGCACGGCATCTCCCGGGCTGCCGACCTCGTCAAGGAGGGGCGCGACTCCACGCTGGACGAGTTGGCGGACCAGATCATGTCGGGACTCGCGCCCGACGGTGGCTATCAGGACGACGTCGTGCTTCTGCTCTACCGCCATCCCGCACCGTTGGAACTGCAGTTTCATGCCGATGTGGGCCAACTCGCGCCGGCTCGCGACGCCCTACGCAGCTGGCTGGCCCAGGTCCAGGTGGGTGCGGACCAGACGATGGACGTCCTCGTCGCCGCCGGCGAAGCCGTCGCCAACGCCATCGAGCACGGCCACCGCCACAGTCCGGGGGGCATGATCAGCCTGGACGCGACGGCGCTGGTCGACCGGCTGCAGTTGAGGATCACCGACTCCGGCACGTGGAAGTCTCCGCGACCGCCAAGTGAGCAATCCCGGCGGGGCCGGGGCATTGCCCTCATGCGAGGGCTCATGCAGGACGTCACCATCACTCCTGGCAGTACCGGAACCACAGTTCACCTATCCGCGAGGATCGCCTGATGCCCACGTCGCTCACCCTCGACACCACACGCCGCACCGACGGGAAGCTCGTTCTGACCGCAGCGGGGGAAATCGATCTGAGCAACGTCGACGCGTTCAACAACGCCCTCACCACAGCCGCCACCGAACTCGGCAGCGGCGGCGAAACACTCACCGTCGACCTCAGCGGGGTGGATTACCTGGACAGCGCCGCCGTCAACGTCCTGTTCGCCCGCGCCGACCACATCGATCTCATCGCCCACCCTCTCCTGATGTCGATCTTCACCATCAGCGGGCTGGCCGAGCTGGTCACCATCGAACCCGCGCAACCACGGTGAGAAAGCCGGGGCGGCACAGCCGAACCGTCATCGGGTAGAGGTCGCTTACGCCTCAACTATTTCCTCCGTGTGAAGAGCTCGAGTCGAATCTGTTGCGCCCCAAGGGACGAGGCTTTTCCGCTCCGGTGGCACTTTCCTGCTTTGTGGCCGATAGTCATAGCAACCAATGCCAGCAGAGGTCGGAGTATTCATGCCGCACAACACAAAGCCACGGCCGTAGCGGGCCAACGAAACAACTCGGTCGGCGTGAAATGGGCGGGCTCCTTCAATTTCATCGCGAAATCATCGTCGCCGGTGACGACCCTTTATCGAAGACGATCGCCGAAGAGCTGAGGGGCGCGGGCGCACGGATCGTCAAGATCAGCACCGCCGCCGATCTCCTCGGTGCCGGCGTGCATCGTGCGCGCGCCGTCGTCTGCGCCGGACCCAATGACGCGGTTAACCTCGAAATCGCATTGCTGGCAAGGCAATACAGCCCTGATGTCCGGGTGGTGGCACGTCTGGCGAACGACGTGCTGCGCGGCGCGGTCGCCGACGTCAACGGGCCCGGCGCGATCTTGGATGTCGCCGACCTCGCGACGCCGTCCCTTGTCGAGGCGGTACTGTCGCGCAACGCGCACCACTTCGCCACGGCCGGTACCGAATTCGTTGTCTGGGGAGCTGAAGCTCCGTACAACGCGACCCTGCGCGAGATCTACGCCGACCTGGCGCCGGTGGCGGTGGTCCACGGCAAGCACTCGCCCGTCCCCGGCGAGGTGGTGCCGTGTCCCGGGCGGGATCTGCAGGTATATGCCGGCGACTGGACATCGATGATCGGTGTCAAGGACGAAATGGAAGCCCGCGGAATCACCGTGCCGCCCCGGACGACGACACGCTCGCAACACTCCCGGGTGCGACGCATCATCGACGCCGCGCGCGCGATGCGCGACGACGTCAACCCGATGCTGTTTCCCTCGTTGGTCTTCCTGCTCCTCATCACGCTCGGCTCCGCGACCGTGGTGCGCCTCACCTACCAGAACCCGCGGATGTCGTGGCTGGACGCCTTGTACTTCACCTCCGAGACGATCACGACGGTCGGCTACGGCGAATTCAGCTTCATCGGCCAGTCCGTCGCGCTGCGCCTGTTCGTCGTCGGATTGATGTTCAGTGGCGCGATCATCACCGCCGTCCTCGTCGCCTTTCTCGCGGACCTGCTGCTGTCCCGCCGCTTCGTCCAGATGGCCGGACTACGGCGGGCCCGCCAGATGCGCGGCCACGTCGTCGTCATCGGGCTGGGATCAATCGGCGTCCGCGTCGTCCGGGACCTGGCAGCCGCCGGATACGACGTCGTCGTCATCGAGCCGGACGAGAACAACCGCTACCTGCCGACGGTGGCCGCACTCGACGTGCCGGTGATTTTCGGCGATGCGACGATGCGCCAGACGCTCGAGTCGGCGCGCGTCGATCGTGCCCGTGGAATCGCAGTGGTGAACCAGGACGACATGGCGAACATCGAGACCGGCATCGTGCTGCTGGAAATTCTGGGAGCCGACACCAAGGTGCCGATCGTCATGCGCGTCCAAGGCCGCGCGCTGGGCGCCGCGGTCAATCAGAGGTTCGGTTTCGAAAACGTGCGTTCGATCGTCGACCTGGCAGCACCGTGGTTCATCGGCGCGGCGATGGGCCTGCAGGTGCTGGGAACCTTCTGGGTCGGGCAGCGCTCGTTCATGGTCGGCGCGATGCTGGTGGCCGAGGGCAGTGAGCTCGACGGATTGCGCATGGCGGACATGTCCACCCAGACGCGCGTCATCGCGATCACGCGACCGGACGGGCCCGTTAGCCTGCGCCCACGGCGCGATTCCCGGTTGCAGGCCGGCGACACGGCCTACCTCATCGGCCCCTACCGCGAGCTGATCGCGACGCTGCGCAAGGGACAGCCCCCTGCGTCCGCTTCGGTCAACGGTGAGCGCGCGTTGACGCTCGCGGCGGCGCGCTCGACACAGCGGGCGGATGCGCGCCCGCCGCGGTGGGCGCCTGATCCGGAGGCCTGATCGTTAAAGTGTTGTGCTGCAACTCGTCTAATGCTTGATGGACGGTTTGAAGAAGCACGCGACCGAAAAGCTCCCGGTCTGAGGCCGGCCACCAAGGCTAGGTGCCCGGGAGCGGCACGGAAGCACCGCCTACACGTCGTAATAGAGCGCGTATTCGTAAGGCGTCGGCCGCAGGTTGACGGGCGCAATCTCGTAGGTGCGCTTCAAGTTGATCCACGTTTCGATCAGGTCGGGCGTGAAAACGCCGCCCTCAGTGAGGTATTCGCTGTCTTCTTCGAGACGGTCGATCACCGCGGACAGCTGAGTCGGGGCCTGCGGGATCTCCGCGGCCTCCTCCGGCGGCAGCTCATAGAGGTCCTTATCGATCGGTGGAGGTGGCTCGATCTTGTTTTTGATGCCGTCCAGGCCGGCCATCAGCATGGCCGCGAAGGACAGGTACGGGTTGCCTGACGAGTCGGGACAACGGAATTCGAGCCGCTTGGCCTTCGGGTTGGTGCCGGTGATCGGGATGCGGACGCATGCCGAGCGGTTACGCTGGCTGTACACCAGGTTGATCGGGGCCTCATAGCCCGGGACCAGGCGCTTGTAGGAGTTGACGGTGGGGTTGGTGAAGGCCAGCAACGACGGTGCGTGGTACAGCAGCCCGCCGATGTAGTGGCGGGCGGTGTCGGACAGGCCGGCGTATCCCTCGCGGTCGTACATCAGCGGGACACCGTCCTTCCACAGCGACTGATGGCAGTGCATGCCCGAGCCGTTGTCACCGAACAGCGGCTTAGGCATGAACGTCACGGTTTTGCCGGCCTGCCAGGCGGTGTTCTTGACGATGTATTTGTACATCTGATGGTCGTCGGCCGCGTGCAGCAATGTGTTGAATTTGTAGTTGATCTCGGCCTGGCCACCGCTGCCGACTTCGTGATGCCCCTTCTCCAAAAGGAAGCCGGCGTTGGTCAGGTGGGTGAGAATCGTGTTGCGCAGGTCGACGTAATGGTCGGTGGGGGCCACCGGAAAATAGCCGCCCTTGGGACGGACCTTGTAGCCCCGGTTGGGGCTGCCGTCGGACTCCGTCTCCTCTCCGGTGTTCCACCACCCTGAGGTTGCGTCCACCTTGTAGAACGAGGTGTCGGTGCGCGAGTCGAAGCTCACCGAGTCGAAGATGTAGAACTCAGCTTCCGGGCCGAAGTAGGCGGTGTCCGCGATACCGGAGCTGACCAGGTAGTTCTCGGCCTTCCGGGCGACGTTGCGCGGGTCGCGTGAGTACAACTCGAGGGTGAAAGGATCGTGCACGAAGAAGTTCACGATCAGCGTCTTGGCTGCCGAGAACGGGTCGACGGTCGCGGTTTCGGCATCCGGGAGCAACAGCATGTCGGATTCGTGGATCGATTGAAAACCGCGAATCGATGAGCCGTCGAAAGCCAGGCCGTCTTCGAACACGTTCTCGTCGAACACGTATATCGGAATCGTGAAGTGCTGCATGGTGCCCGGTAGGTCACAGAACCGGACGTCGACGTATTCGATCTTCTCGTCCTTGGCGAGTTTGAAGATGTCGTCGGGAGTTTTGTCGGACACGGCTTGCTCCTTCGTTCTGCTGCTCGCGTCGCGCGCGGTTATCGCCAATTCATTCACACCAGGCTGATTCGGGCATCCGGTAGCGAGTTGCAGGACCGGACGCCGAGGCTTCGATCGGTATTCCTGACACGTGTTGTTCTGCGACACAA
>NZ_JAFAUS010000116.1 GCF_019243155.1 Mycobacterium sp. | reverse complement strand
CGCATGCGGTCGGCGAGAAAATGCACCTCGTCCATCACGACATGCGAAAGCCCGTACAGTGCAGGCGAATTCGCGTAGAGCATGTTGCGCAGCACTTCGGTGGTCATCACGACCACGGGCGCGTCGGCGTTGACCGACATGTCGCCGGTCAGCAGGCCGATGCGATCGCGGCCGTAGCGCGCCGTCAGGTCGGTGTGCTTTTGATTGCTCAGCGCCTTGAGCGGCGTGGTGTAGAAACACTTGCCGCCCCCGGCCAGCGCCAAGTGCACGGCGAATTCGCCGACCACCGTCTTGCCGGCACCGGTCGGCGCGCACACCAGCACGCCATGCCCCCGCTCCAGCGCGGCGCACGCGCGCCGCTGAAAGTCGTCGAGCGCGAAGGGGAGTTCTTCGGTGAAATTGGCGAGCTCGATCAGCTCGGTCACGTCGTGCGACACCGGCGGCTCAGGTGACATCGTCATGCTGACCGGCGGACAGCGACGGCTCCGGTATCGGGGTGGGCGCCTCGATAACCGATGCCTGATCGTCGGGGATCACGGCCTGCGCTTCGCGCTTGGCCTTCCGCTTGTCGTGCAGACGTGAGACCTGGATGGCGAACTCCAGGAGCACAGTGAGCGCCAGTCCGAGTGCGGTCATGGAGAACGGGTCCGACCCGGGTGTGAAGACCGCCGCGAACACGAACATCGCGAAAATCAGGCCCCGCCGCCACGACTTCAGTTTCTGATAGGTCAGCATGCCCGTCATGTTGAGCATGACGATCAGCAGCGGAAATTCGAAGCTGACGCCGAAGACCACCAGCAGGTTGATCAGGAATCCGAAGTAGCGGTCCCCCGACAGCGCCGTCACCTGGACATCGCTGCCGACGGTCAACAGGAAAGCCAGCGCCTTGGACAACACGAAGTAGGCCAGCACCGCGCCGCCGACGAACAGCACCGCGGCGGGGATCACGAACCCGATCGCGAAGCGGCGCTCCCGTTGGTAGAGCCCGGGCGTGATGAACGCCCAGAGTTCGTACAACCACACCGGGCAGGCCAGCACCACGCCGGCCGTCATGCCGACTTTGAGCCGTAACATGAACTGGTCGAACGGCGCTGTGGCCAGCAGCCGGCACTGCCCGTCGGCGCTGATGTCCGCGCGCGCCGACTGCGGCAGGGAACAGTAGGGGTGGCGCAGCCACTCGCCGAGACTTTCCAAGCCGAAGATCGAGTGCGAATACCAGACGAAGCCGAAAATCGTCGTGAGCAGGATCGCTGCCAGGGCGATCAGCAGCCGGGTGCGCAGCTCGGTCAGATGATCGACCAGCGACATGGTCGCATCAGGATTGGTGCGGCTACGCCGGTTACGGGGATTGAGGCGTTTCAGCACGCTCGCAGTGCGCGCTGAAACCTTGGGAACTTTCACGACGCTCGGTCAGTGGCGCTCGGGCACCGCGACGGTGGCGCCGGGCTAAGCCGGGCGCGCTTCGCTGTGACCCTGCTCGCTGGCCGCCGGAGCGTCGACGCGCTGTGACTGAACGGGGTTCGCCACAGAGGTGTCGCTTTTCGTTGCGGCGTTGGTCTCCAGGGCTGACGGGTCCTTGTTCTCCGTCTGCATTTCCCGGAGCTCGGACTTGAAGATCCGCATTGACTTGCCCAACGAACGCGCCGCATCGGGGAGCTTCTTGGCACCGAACAGCAAGATCACCACGACAGCGAGGATCGCCCAATGCCACGGACTGAGACTGCCCACTTTGATTACCTCCAGACGTCCACCTGATGCTACCGCAGCAGAGCCGTCGACCGGTGGGCCCGCGCCGGGCCCGCATCAGGTCAGCGACTGGTACGACTCGAGGGCCGCGGCCGCCGCATCCCGGACACGTTGCGCCAGCGTCTGGGGTTCAATGACCTGCACACCGGCCCCGAAACCAAGCACCAACCGCGTCATCCAATCCTCGGACGCGTAGGTCATCACCGCCTCGCAGGACCCGTCCGGCAGCTCGTGCACGTCCCGCATCGGGTAGTAGTCGAACATCCACGAGGCCGACGCGGCCACCTTCAGCTTGGCCGACGGCAATGACGGGTCTCCGTCGAACAGCGAGGTGTCCGGCGGCGCATGCAGCGCCGGCTCGGGTGGGGCTGCCGGCTCGCCGAGTTCGTTGGCGTCCACGATCCGGTCGAAGCGGAACAATCGCACCCCCTCGGCCTCCCGCGACCAGGCCTCCAAGTAGCTGTGCCCGCCGATCAACAGCACCCGGATGGGGTCGACGGTCCTGCTGGTCAGCGTGTCGTGGGACGCGGAGTAGTAGTCGATGGCCAGCGCGTGTTTGGCCTGCACCGCCGTGCGCACCACGGCCGCGGCCCGGCTCTCGACGGGCGCGGGCTCGTCGACGGCCGAGGCCAAGCCCGTGGCGTCGTGCCCGGCGGCCCCGGCTGCGGCCTCGATCTTGGCGATGGCGCTGCGCGCCGCCTCCGGGTCGACGACGCCCGGGATGTCGGCGAACGCCCGCAGCGCCACCAGCAGGCCCGTGGCCTCCGGCGAGGTCAGCTTGAGCGGCCGGTCGATGCCCGCGGAGAACGTCACCTCGATGGTGTCGCCGGAGAACTCGAAATCGATCAGATCGCCCGGGAAGTAACCGGGAAGGCCGCACATCCACAGCTGGTTGAGGTCCTCTTCCAGCTGCTTGGCCGACACTCCCAGGTCAGCGGCGGCCCTGGCCCGGGTGACCCGGGGGTTGGCTTGGAAATACGGAACCATGTTCAGCAGCCGGACCAGACGAGTGGACACGGGCGTCATCGCCCCTCCCGGACAACGTCCATGCCCGCGTGCGCGCGCAGCCGCGCCAGCACCTCGGCCCGCAGCGACTGCGGTTCGAGCACCAGCGCGTCGGCGCCGTAGCCGGCGATGTCACGGGCCAACTGGTCGGTCGAACCGATGTCGACCTCCACGACCTCGCCGTCGCGGCCGTCCAATTGCCGCGCGCCGATGGGCCTCCCGGCGCGCCGCAGAGCGGTGGCCCGCCCGTCGGCGACCCATACCTGGGCCTGTCCGCCACCGGCCGGCGTCTCGGCGATGGTCTGCGCCACGATCTTGCGTAGGTCAACGCCTTCGGGCACCGTGACGGCGCCGGGCGGCCCGATTGCCTCGACCCCGGGACCGATCCGGGAGAGCCGGAAGGTGCGGGAGGCGTCGCGATCACGGTCGTGGCCCACCAGGTACCAACGGCCCTTCTCGGTGACCACGCCCCATGGCTCGACGGTGCGCGTGGTGAACGGGTCGGCCCGTGACGGCCGGTGCGGAAACTGCACGACCTGTCGGGAATCGATGGCCGACAACAGGATTCCGAGCACTTCCTCCGACCCGCGCAGACCCGGCACCCCGGCCGGCGACGCGATGGCCACCGGCGCGTCCGGATCGACCTCCACTCCCGCCGCGCGCAATTTGAGCAGTGCGCCCTGGGTCGCAGTGATCAGCTCCGGCGACTCCCACAGCTGCGTCGCGACGGCCACCGCGGCCGCCTCATCCGGGGTCAGCTCGACGGCCGGCAGCGAGTAGGCGTCTCGGTTGATTCGGTAGCCCTCGGTGGGGTCCCAGGCCGACGCCCTGCCGACCTCGAGCGGGATGCCGAGGTCGCGCAACTCGTTCTTGTCACGCTCGAACATGCGCGAGAACGCCTCAGTGCTGGCGCTGTCCGCATAACCGGCCACGCTGGACCTGATCTTTTCCGCGGTGATGTAGCCACGGGTGGACAGCAGGGCGATGACCAGATTCACCAGCCGTTCGACTTTCGAGGTCGCCATTCGTTTCAGACTAGATGGCGCCCTGCCGACACGTATACCGACGCGCCAACGCCGCACCGGTCACAGCTGCCACATGCGTCACTAGTTCGAAGGGGCATACAGGATCTGAATTCGATAGCGCATGCGCTGTCACGTTTTCGGTTGGAGAATTTCGGTCGGAGAGCTGGAATCCGCGGTGGCGCCAATGTGGTGGTGTGACCGTTCGGGAGCCGCTACATACTCGCGATCAGCCGCTTGACCCGCTCGTCGACCGCCCGGAACGGGTCCTTGCACAGCACGGTGCGTTGCGCCTGGTCGTTAAGCTTGTGATGCACCCAGTCGACGGTGAAGTCGCGACCGGCCGCTTGGGCGGCGCTGATGAATTCCCCGCGCAGCCGGGCCCGAGTCGTCTGCGGCGGCTTCTCGACGGCCTCGGCGATCTCCTCGTCGGTGGTGACCCGCGTCGCAAGTCCCTTGCGCTGCAGCAGATCGAAGACGCCGCGTCCGCGCTTGATGTCGTGGTAGGCCAGATCCAGCTGGGCGATCTTCGGATCGGACAGCTCCATGCTGTAGCGGTCCTGGTA
>NZ_JAFAUS010000508.1 GCF_019243155.1 Mycobacterium sp. | reverse complement strand
GTATAGGCAAGCGCGGCAACCACATTCACGACAAGGGCGAGCAGATTCTTGGCCGCGTTCATGCGTTGCACCGACTCCGGAAGCAAGGCACCCATCAGGCCGACCAGCAGGATGCCCTGGGCGGCGGTGAAGTAGCCGCCGTAAACGCCGACGACGAACGTGCCGATCACCAATACGGCCATGCGGCGCGGCGTGATGTGCTCGGGCGAGCGGCCCGCCACCTCCGCGCGTCGTGCGGTCCATGTCTGGATCCGCGGGCCCGCGACCACTAGGACCAATGCCAGCACCAAAAGCACCGGAACGATGTCGACGAACACCTTCTCCGGCAGGTGCAGCAGCAGGTAGGCGCCCAGCACCGCGCCGACCAGCGAAGCCGGCAACTGCCAGCGCAGCCGATCCCATTGGCCGCTCAACTCGGCGCGATAGCCCCAGGTGCCCGACACGCTGCCCGCGACCAGACCCACCGCGTTCGACATGGTCGCGGTCACCGGCGGAAAGCCGATGGCCACCAGGGTGGGAAACGTGATCAGGGTGCCGGATCCGACGAGAGCATTGATCGCGCCCGCACCGAGTCCGGCCAGGCAGATCAAAACCATCTGAAAAGGCGACATCAAAGAAAAACCTTAGCCTGCCGCCGATTTCGACCGCGGGTCGGTCGGTGACTTGGTTGCCCGGTCAGACGTGAGGCGCTTGGGAACCGCGGTCCACGCCGGTGCGGAGCTTGACCGACGCCGAATAGGCAAGGGTCCGGAACCGGAGAACCGGATCGTCGGAGGGCTCGATGCCGTCGGTGACGCGCATCGGGTCGAACACGACGATGTCGCCGCCGTGCTCGCGTTCGGTGTCCAGCCCGGTGATCTCAACGGTGCCGACGGTGACGATCTGTGTGCTCTGCCAGGCCGCCGACGGGTCCACCGTCGAGTCCGTCGGTCCGGCGATCTGGACGCGAAAATCGAACCGCACCGGCCCGCCCTCGAGGCGGGTATTCAGCTCGTCGGTAAGGAAGTCCGGATCCATGCCGTGGGCGGCGGCGGCCGACAGATAATTCTCGTTCGCGGCCGGAACCAGGTGATAGCGCACGAATCTGGCGCTGCCGTCGGCCGCGACCCAGCGGAACGCGTGCAGGCCGTGGTATTCGGCGGTGGCGTAGCTTTCCGGGACCCGATTCGCTTCGCGCAGTACGGGAAACGCGCCGAGCAGCTTGGGATGGGTGAGCAGATATCCGGCCATGCGCACCGGCGTCGTGAGACCGGGCCGCATCGCCTTGAGCAGATCGATGAATCCGTCGGGCGTGCTCGAAACGAAAAGCCGTGCGGTTTGTGTCGACACGTCGGTGGTGGATCCGTCGGGCAGGGTGAATTTCACCGCCATTCCGCGCACGCCGGGCGAGTTGTCGCGCTGTTTCGGGTTTCCCGATCCGTTGGAGAAGCGGATCAGCGCCGGGACCTTCGAACCGGCGAGATGTGTTGCGCGCGAGAGCATGACCGCATCGGGTTTCGCGGTGAACGTCCCGCGATACAAAGTGCCCTTCGCGTGCAGCGCCCGGCAACCGGGCTGGGCACCGCCTGTGCCCCGAATCGCCTCGATCGCGTCGTCAGGAGAGAGTGCACCGCTCATGGACGAATCTTAGTCGTATCGAATCGCCGGTGGTATCAGTCGGGAAAACCGAAAAGTTTGACCACGCCGTGATCGCGCCCCGCGGTGTAGCCGCCGTCCACCGCGATGGCCTGGCCGCTGACGAAAGAGGCGTCCGGTGACAGCAGGAACGCCGCCATGGCGGCGACCTCCTCCGGCTGGCCCAGCCGCTGCAGGGCGTGCTCCTCGGTGATGGACGCCAGCGGGCCCTCCATGCCGGGGATGTTGAAAACGCTTTGTGCCATTGGTGTTTCGATGAAGCCGGGACAAATGACGTTCGATCGGATGCCGCTCGGTCCGTAGTCGAGCGCGATGTTCTTGGTAAGCAGGACGACGCCGCCTTTGGCCGCGTTGTAAGAGCTGCCGCCGGCCGTGCCTTCCAGTCCTTCGACGCTGGCGACCGTCACGATGGAACCCCGCTCACCGTCGACCCGGGGCTGCTCGATCATCTTGGCCAGTGCAGCCTTTGCCACCAGGAACGTGCCGGTGAGGTTGGTCCCGATAACCCGGTCCCATTCCGCCCGCTCGAGTAGGTGCACCGGACCGCCCCCGGCGACACCGGCCGCGTGGAAGACGCCGTCGAGGCGGTCCGGCACGGCTGCCATCACCGCGGTGATGGCGGCTTCGTCGGTCACATCGGCGGTCACGAAATGGAACTCCGGGCCCAGGTCCGGAGGTGAGGCGACGTCGGCCCCGACGACGGTGCCGCCCTCGGACAGCAGACGCCTCGCGGTGGCCAGCCCGATTCCGGATGCGGCGCCCGTCACGACGAATGTGCGCGAACGGGCTCGGTCAGTGTTCACCATGTGCGGTTCCCCTCTGGTCGGTTTGGGGGTGCCGCCGCAATGTTGGCATACCGCCGCCTGAAACCGAGGGCCGACGTGGCGTGTGCACCCGCGACCGCGTATCAAGAGTGGAGCAAACCGCACTCGGAGGGGTCCATGCCAGCAGCCGACACGACGGCCAGTACCACGGAGACGCTCGCCGGATTCGTCGAGCAACACGCCCAGCAGCGGCCCGACGACATCGCGATCAGGTACGGCGAGCGCGAGTGGTCGTGGGCCGACTGGAGCGCACGGATCCGCCGCGCGGCCGGAGCGCTGCGCGCCGCCGGGATAGAGCGTGGCCAGTGCGTGGCGTTCCTGGACAAGAATCATCCCGCCTGTCTGGAGGTGCTCTTTGCCGGCGCGTCGATCGGTGTGGTGACCACCGTCGTCAACTGGCGCGTCACCGGCGACGAACTGGTGCACGTCCTTTCCGACAGCGGCGCCCGGGTGCTGATCGTCGGCGCCGAGCTGCAACCCGCGGCCCACGCGGCCGCCCCGCGGGTACCGCGCCTGGAACGCATCATCGTGGTCGACGATGAGTACGAATCCCTGCTCGCCGCCGCGCCGGCGGTCGCACCCGACGCGGCGGGGGACGCAAGCGAGACGGCGTTGGTGATCTACAGCTCCGGCACCACCGGACGCCCGAAAGGTGTACTGCTGAGCCAGCGCGCCCTGGTCAACCATGCTATGAACCTGGCGCCGGCGTTCCCGTTCGGCGACAACGACGCGAATCTCGTTGCCATGCCCCTTTTTCACGTGGGCGGTATCGGTTACGCGCTCTTCGGCATCAGGGGCGGCGTGCCGACGATCATGACCCGCGAACCCGACGCCGCGGCCTTGATCGGGGCGGTGCGAGCCGGCGCGACCCACGCGTTTTTCGTCCCGCCGGTCATCGCCCGGTTCCTCGACGCCGGTGAAGCGGCGACCGCGACCATGGCCGCGCTGCGCTACGTCGTGTACGGCGCCGCGCCGATGCCGCTGCCGTTGCTGCACCGAGCGCTATCCACCTGGCCTGAAACGAAGTTCGTTCAGGTGTACGGGCAGACGGAGTTGTGCGGGGCGGTGACCGCGCTCAGCGACGATGACCATCGCGACGCGGCTCGGCCCGAGTTGCAACTGTCGGCCGGAAAGGCCGTGCTGGGCACCGAGATTCGAATCGTCGACCCGGAAACGGGTGCCGAGATCCCCGTCGCCGAGCCAGGCGAGATCTGGGTACGGAGTAACCAGAACATGAGCGGCTACCTGAACCGACCGGAGGCGACGGCCGAGACGATCACCGCCG
>NZ_JAFAUS010000326.1 GCF_019243155.1 Mycobacterium sp. | reverse complement strand
ACTGAAGCGAATACACCTGCGGCCCAAGCTCGGTGTGCATGGCGAACTCGTGCTGCTCGTTGTCGAGCGATCCCGGGCTGGCGGTGGCGCGCATGGTGGCCTTGGTCGCCAACACCACCTCGCGCGGGGCGGCCGCGGGTCCCGCGGCCAGTTCCAATGCCGCGGCAACGGCGTCGTCGGCGACATGCAGCGCCAAGCCATGACGCACCGCGGATTCCGCGTCGAAGCGCATACCGAACAACAGGGCGGCCCGAGCGACCTGAGGGCCCACCGCCCGCTGCAGCATCCAGGTCGCGCCCCCGCCAGGATGCAGCCCCAGCTTCTGGAACCGGGGGTCGAACAAGGCCCCCGGCCCCGCGATGCGCACGTCGGCGGCCAGGGCCAGGTTCAGGCCGGCGCCGACGGCCGCGCCGTTGACCGCGGCGATGGTGGGCAGTCGGCAATTACCGACGGCCATGAACCCGTCGTAGATCTGCCGCAGGCCCGCCTCCGCCTCTCCGCTGCCCGCGGCGCCGAGGGCGCTGAGGTCCGCTCCGGCGCAAAACGCCTTGCCGGCCCCGGTGACCACCAGGGCGTGTACCTCGGGATCGGCTTCGGCCCGTTCCACGGTGTCCCGTAGCAGCGTCGACATCTCGGCCGTCAATGCGTTGCGTCGCTCGGGGTCGTTGACGGTGACGAGCGCGACGTGGTTGTCCACGGTGAAAAGGACGAGGTCGGATCCGGTCATCAGGCACCTCCGCGGTTTTTTCGGCGAGGTCAGGGTACTTCGCAGCTCGCCCACCACGCTTCGCAGGGCCGCCAACTGCACGCGGCTGGCAATATGCCGCAATTCCCGCGGATTAAATGGATGAATTCAAAAGGCCGTGATCGGGGCACCAATGGGGACCGCCGATAATGAATTCAAAAGATATGCTCGGGCCGAGGCCGGCGGGTTGCGGAGGAGTGGTCATGCACTCTCGGGTCTGGCTAATCTTCTCGCCAGTTCATCGAGTTCGGCTTGACGCTGCCTGATCGCGCACAGTCGTAGGTCCCTGCGGGTTCCGCGAATGATTGCGTCGGGCAAGGCTTCGCTGAGCATCCGGGTGTTTGCGTAATGAATTGCGGCGTCGATCATTTCGATGTAGTGCTCGGCGTCATCCTGGGGGCAGGAGCCCTCGATGCACTGGATTTCGTCCCAGCAGGGATAGCAGGAGTAGCGGGCATCGAGTTGTTGCTGTGATACCTGCGAACCGAAATAGCCGCGCCAGTCTCGGCTCAGCCATCCCTTCGTCTTGACCTCGACTTTGATCCGATTTCCGACACCGGCGATGAACTTCGGTTCCCCGACGCGTACCACCGGCTGCCAGTCGTTCGACGCCATTATCGCCAATCCCTTTGATTACAAGACGCCCAAGTGATGATCCCCCGTGCACGTCGTGTGGTCGGCGCGACACGCCATTAGTTGTTCCCGAAATTAATTGCAAGGAAACTTGCTGCCGTCTGTTTCCCGGATATTTGACTAATGGTCTGGTAAATGGCGGAAATCGATCTGCCGGACTTTTTGGGCTAATCGGCCGCCGCCAATGGTCCGGTCCGGCGCCGGTCACGACGAGGCTTTCCGGATGGTGCTAAACGCATTTGGCGGCTGTCGGTGGGTCGGACATCGTTTGACGCCGGACGCCAGAAGGACGACGCTTGGGCGCGTCAATCCGTTCGGGGGCAAACGAGGAGCATTGCAATGGCGAAGGTTCTGTTTGTGGTGACTGGCGCGAGTTATTGGACACTCAAGGACGGCACTAGGCACCCGACCGGCTATTGGGCCGAGGAGTTCGCCGCCCCGTACCGCGAGCTCACCGGTGCCGACCACCAGGTCGTGGTGGCCACCCCGAAAGGCGTTGTGCCGCACGTGGATGTGATGAGCCTGCGTCCTGCCATGGCCGGTAGCGCGGAGATCGCTCTGGAACTCGAACAGATTCTGCGATCCGCTGAGGAGTTGCGCCGGCCGATCGAGTTGGCCGATGCCCGCCTCGAGGACTACGACGCCGTCTACTACCCCGGTGGACACGGCCCCATGGAGGACTTGTGGCGCGATGCGGACTCCGGCCGGTTGCTGATCGCCGCACTCGCCTCCGGCAACCCGTTGGCCATCGTCTGCCATGCGCCGGTCGCCATGTTGGCCACTCGTCGCAACGGTGCGTCGCCATTCGCCGGCTACAAGGTCACGGCCTACACGAACGACGAAGAGGATGCCGTCGGGTTGCTGGAGAAAGCCCCGTGGACGGCCGAGGATGAGCTGGTGAAGATGGGGGTGGAATTCAGCCGTGGCGAGATGTGGAAGCCTTATACAGTCGTCGACCGCAACCTGTTCACTGGTCAGAATCCCGCCTCCGCCGGGCCGCTGGCTCGCGAGTTCATGAAGGAACTGAAGTAATTTCTCGCGCTATTCAGCAAGTGGCGCAAGGGGTTTCGATTGCGCCGATCGCGGGTCGGGCGTACGTTTCGTCAAATGACGAACAGAGATCCGCAAGCCGTCAAGGACCGTGCGCTGATGACTCTTGTCGCGGTCGCCGAGGATGCCCGTGCCGCGGGTGCCTCGGAGGCCGAGATAGCTGAGGCGTTGCGCGTGGGCGCAATTGGGGCGCCGGCCAGACGTCGTCCGTTGCGCGCGAAGGTCACGCAACTGTGGGGCGTCGCGCTCGTGGTTGCCGCCCTGTTGTTCCTGCAGACCGCGCCGCCGGTTCAGGCCGACGTGTGCGGCGACGGGGCCAGGGTGCCGGCGGGCGGCTGCCAAGATCCGGGCGGGGGCCCGGCACCGCCGCCCGGTCTCGCCAAGCCGCCGTGGCTCGGGGCGATCGAAGGTCGTGACCCGCAATTCGTCGACTCATACATGGCGATGCGTGAGCGCATCCTCAAGGACGGTGCGATCCCGGCGAAGTACAAGTTGCTCATGGCGATGGTGACCGACGCGATCGCCGCGCACCCCGACGGTGTCAGGACACTGGCCGGCAACGCTCGCGCCGCGGGCGCCTCGGAACCCGAGGTCACCGAGGCGGTCGAGGTCGGCTACCTGTTCGGCGGCACCGCTGCGTTGGTGATGGGTGCCAACGCGTTTAACGGCTGAGCCGTTCGTCTACAGATGGCCCGCCACGAAAGATGCTGCCTGGCCGGGCATTTGAGACTGTTGATACGCGTGGTGCGCCGGCGAGGAGGTCTCGTCAGGAGTGGGCAGCGCGAGGGGGCCGGGGGAGCAAATCGGATCGCCGGGTGCGCACAGGTCGATGGCCTTCGCCCCGTACCACGGGCTGATCTCGCTAACCGGCCCGCCCAGATACCTGTCGGTCGGATTCCCGAAGTCGGCGACCGCAGCGACGTGGGCGGCATCGTCCGCCGATAGGGTCGCGGCCTGGAAGCCCGCAACCGAGGCGCGGGCGATCGTGACGAGATCTATCACCATGGCGCCCTGGGAATATCCACCGAGCACCAGTTTGGTGTTGGGACAGTTCGCAACCATGGATTGGACGTGAGCGCTCGCATCGCTTCCGCCGGCGGACGCGGACGGGGGCCAATCGTCGGTCGCGGGGTAATTGACGGGGTACACCGCGAGCGATCGGCCGCCGACCTGGTTGCGCAGTGAATCGACAAAAGCCTGTCCAACCCCACCGACACCGGGTGGCTCGCCGGTGCCGCGGGCGAACGTCACCTCGACGTCGGGGCAGGGGGCAGCGGACGCGGGGGCAATGAGGGTCGATGCGGTCAGCGGCATCGCCCAGGTAGTCACCACCGCGGCGCCCAGCAAACGGGCGATTTGGCGTGAGTTCACGTCCCAAATGCTAGTTGACAAAATGTCGACAACAACAGTTCCGGGTTATCAAGCGGCGAAATGCACTTCGTTCACGTGCGCGGCCACCCGCAATGCGTTGGCAGCGATCGTCAAACTGGGGTTCAACCCGGTGCTGGACGGGAAGAACGAGCCGTCCACCACGTAGAGGTTTTCTACTTGGTGCGACCGGTTTTGTGCGTCCAGCACACTGGTTTCGGGATCGGTGCCGAAGCGGCACGTGCCGCACGCGTGGCCCAGGTTCCTGTTGAACTTGGCTGCCCCCATGGGCCGGGTGCGAAACGGCTCCAGCACTTGTCCCAGCTGCCGCAAGAACACCGCGCGGCGCTCAATCTCGCTGGCGTGCAGACGATACTGAATTCGCACTCGCTGGCGGCCGTCCGAGGTTGGGTGCTCGCTGGGCAGGACGCGGTTGTCCAGATAGGGCAGATCTTCCATGATCGATCCCAGCATCAACCCACCGCCGAGAAACCGCTCGTAGATCGGGCGCAACGCCGGACTCATCCGGCGCATCGCCTTGAACAGCGGGCCGGGCTGGTTGGTCATGAACTCAAAGGGCGGCGCTGCGCCGACTGACTGCACGGCGCCGTACTTTTCGCCCTGCCAGAAGTAGAAGTCGTTCAGCCCGATCTGCTTGTTTTCGTCCGTGATCTTGGTATCGGCATGCGGCCAGACCTCGATCCAGTCAGTGAGATGACGCATCAGGTTGCGGCCCACAAGGTCCGAGCCGTTGGCCAATCCGCGCGGCCAATCCCCGGAACGCGAATTGAGCAACAGCATCGGTGTGGCCAGCGCGCCGGCGGCCAGCACCACGACCTTCGCCTTGAGGGCCAGCGTGCCGGAGCGGTGCTGGCAGATCACTTGCCGGACCCGGGTGCGGTCCGCCTCCAGGCGCACGGCCCGGCATTCGGGCAGCAGGTGGGCCCCGTGCTCGGTGACGGCGGGCAGCACGCAATTGCGGGCGGCGTCGTTCTTGCACGATCGGTCGCACAGATACAACGAACAGGTGGGACAACCGTCGAGGTAATCGCAGGCCATCGGCAGGTGGTAGGGATGCAATCCGCGGCCGGCCAGATGGTCGATGAGCGGCTGGTTGTCCGCCGAAAACGGCGGCGCCGCAGGCAGACCCACCTCTGCCGCCTCCGGCCGCAGGGGATCGGGCTGGCCGCGAACCCCGAGCAACTTCTCGGCGGCGGCGTACCAAGGGCGCAGCTGCTGGTAGGTGATCGGCCACGCGTCCGGCACGGTGGAATCACCGGGATCGCGGAAGTTCTGTCGGGGAGTGAAGTCTTGGACGAAAAACCGCTCACACACCATGCCGTAAATGGCCGACGAGCCCCCGGTCCCGCTGCCCAGGACCGGCACGAATCGACGTGCGAAGCGCCAGCTGACGTCTTCGATCTCATCCGTTGAGCGTCCGGCCCGGGCCAAGGCGTCGTAGTAGGCCTCGGCGGAACGCGTCGCGTCCGGCTCGGCTATTTCCGGCATCGCGGAACGGATCGTCCCCGCCGCGCCGGGCAGCGTTGAGCGCCCCTTTTCGACGAACAACACCCGCCGGCCGGACCGGGCCAGCGAGTAGCCCAGCATCCCGCCCCCCATGCCGGTACCCACGACAATCACGTCCCACACAACGTGTTCCGCTTCGCGCGCGTCCGGCTCGCCGTCTGCCACACCGTCATCATCCCCGACCATGGCAAACGCATCGGCTCCTCACGCCGCGAGGGAATCGCGGGGCGCCAGCAGACAGAGGTATCGAATGTCAGTCGCAGTCTGCGCGATCGTGGTCGGCGCGCGTGGGGTCAAAGGCGCCAAGTGCAGGAGATTACCTCCGTAGGGGTGTATTGCCACACCCCTTATTGGTGGTCGACTGGCATCAGCGTCGGGTCAACCGACCCGACCGTCTTCCGCTCCCTAGCTCAAGGAGGCGAATCATGATCATTCTCGGCATCGTTGCGCTGACCGCGGGATTTCAGCTGAAATCGCAATCCTGTGGACCATGGGGATCATCCTGGTTGTCATCGGCGCGATCTTGGCGACCTTGGGCAACACCGGGCGTGCCATCGGCGGCCGCCGGCACTACTGCCGAACACCGACCGTGAACCCTCAGCTGCCAACGCTTCATCACAAATGGACGTTTCCCTTCGATGCGTCCGGGTTATTCAACACGAGTAAGAAAGGAGCCGAGATGCCCGTCTGGGAATGGATTTTGATCGCGGGCGCCGTCGTTGCCGTGGTCGCTGCGGTGATCGTCGCGGCAACCGTCCTGCGCACTCGCAAGAACTCAGCGCGACTCAAACAACACTATGGCCACGAGTACGAGCGCCTGGTGTCGCAGACCGGAGACGAGAAGGCGGCCGAAAAAGAACTCAGCGCCCGCGAGCGCAACCGAGACAAGCTCGACATCGTTGCGCTAACACCTTCGGCGCTCTCGGAATTCACCACCCGCTGGCACCAGGTGCAGACCGGGTTCGTCGACAATCCTGCAACGGCTGTAGGGGTCGCCGATCGGCTAGTCACTGAAGTCATGCGTGCACGCGGTTATCCCGTGGACAACTTCGATCAACGCGCCGCCGACATCTCTGTCGACCATCCACAAATCGTCGAGAACTACCGCACCGCGCATGGCATTCACCTTGCGCAGCAACGCGGTGACGTCAACACCGAGCAGCAACGAGAGGCCTTTGTGCACTACCGGGCGCTGTTCGAAAAATTGCTCGAGACACCAACGGAAGACAACGCATCACAGGAGGCACGCGCATGACAACCCACGATCACGAAACTCGGCCAGGTTCGATCGACGAGTCCCCAGGCGCGGGCGCCGAAACGCCGCCGGTGGGCGTGCGTTCGACGCCGCCGGCACCGTCCGACCCGTCAACGGCATCGACCGATCAATCAATGCCCTCGGGTGCACCATCGCAAGCCCTCGACGAGAATCCCCACCGAGACCGAGCGTCGGTCCCACCGGCAGATCCCTCAAGCGCCCCTCGCGGACCGGCTGTCAGTGGCCAGACATCGGCTACGCCTACCGGACACGCGAAACTGGAAGGCGTAGAGCATCCGGGCGCGGAGCGCCAAACTTCAGACGAGGACGTGCTTTTCGCCGACGATGAACTCGCCGATCTACGTGCGCGCTGGACCGCGGTCCAGGCGGCATTCGTCGACGACCCCAAGCAGTGCGTTGAAAAAGCCGACTCGCTGGTCACTGACCTGGTTGGCCAGCTCACCTCCGGTTTCGCCCACGCCCGCTCGCGTCTCGAGGAGCAGTGGGCTCGCGGCGAAGAGGCATCCACCGAAGACCTCCGCGTTGCGCTGATGCATTACCGCGAGTTCTTCGAGCGCCTGCTTGCGGTGTGACCTTACGACTTATGCTGTGCCGCATCGGGTTGCGGCACAGCATAAGTCTAGAGCCAATCCCTCGGCGGCCATCTCCACCGCTGAGGCTCCCACTCATCAACACCTACCGCCACAATCCCAGGAGCACGGCACGATGATCGTTCTCGGTATCATCCTTCTCCTCGTGGGCTACCTGCTGCCCGTGCCGCCCATCATCGCCACTATCGGCTGGATCGTCCTGCTCATCGGCGTCGTACTGCTGATAATGGGCCAAGTCGGGCGCCCAGTCGGCGGCCGCCGCTACTGGTATTGATTCAGCGCTCTCAACCGGCCCGTCACGTGACCGGGCGTTAAGGCGAAAGAAGCTGTCGGCAACCTCACGGGTGATGACGACACCAAGACCGAGGGCAAGCTCGACCAGGCGAAGTCCAGCTTGGAGATGCTGGCGAGAAAGTGAAGGAGGCCTTCAAAAGCTAGCCCTCCACTGACCTTCCGGGATGGCGATCGGAGCAAGTCTTCCGGTCGCCATCCGTTTGCTGAATGGCAACCCTAACCCGGGGATCTACCCCGAAAAACCCGGTCACGGTTCACTCGTTGTGTCCAAATCGTCTTGTCTTTCAGCGTTACCGGGGGTTGTTGCGGTCCCAAACAGCGCAATGAAAAAACCGAAGCCCAGCACCGAGCCGACAACAAAGCTGATGATGCGGACTGCCAGCCCACTTAATCCCCACGACGCCGCGACCGCGCCAGCGGTACTCGATGCTGCGACGCAGGCCTCTCGACGCGGATCGGCCGGAGCTGAAAGCACATCATGACCTGTGCCCCCGGCACGACTCGAACGTGCGACCTAGGGATTAGAAGGCCCTTGCTCTATCCACCTGAGCTACGGAGGCAATGTGCAGGTCAGTCTATCCAACGACGCTCACCGATCCGACTCGCCGCGGCCAGGCTCATGAAAAGTGTTCGCGCGCCACGATTATCGGCTATGGTGGGGAGCCTCGACACACGTACAACACCGTCTAGCAACCGGCGGTTAACCGCAACGATGCGTGTGCAGAACGTCGAGAGGTGACGTTGTTAATGAGCGTGGCCACGAACTTGTCTTCGCGCTGCTCATGGGCGAGCGGCCAGGCGTTGCGCCTGGCTGCCGACGCCCGGGATGCCTATCTCACCGGCTCTTTGTTGCTGCGCGGATCGCCATTCGCGCTGGGCTGCTTCGCAGGCTGGCTTTCCACCGAGTTTCCGCCGCATGTAGTGACCGGGCACGCGCTGTCGCGGGTCGCGCATCCGTCCATCGGGCGTGTCGGCAAAACGTGGGCGGCGCAACGCGCTGATCGCGCCCTCACCGCGGCGCTCGAGGAATCCCTCGGCCCAGACTTCCGCGAGCGGGTGTGCCATCCCGCCGACCTCGGGTCCACGCTTGCTCCGCAAAACGGGCTGCTGGGCAGGTCCGGGCCGCACCGCCGCTACGCCGGGCAGACCTCCGACATCTCCTACGGTCCCGGCGGCCGAGACAACCTGCTCGACATCTGGCGGCGCCACGACCTGGCGCCCGGCCACCGTGCGCCCGTGTTGATCCAGGTCCCGGGCGGGGCGTGGACCGTCGGCGACAAACGTGTGCAGGCCTACACGCTGATGAGCCACATGGCCGAACTCGGCTGGATCTGCGTCTCGATCAATTACTGCAAGAGCCCGCGCGCCACGTTCCCCGCGCATCTCATCGACGTGAAGAGGGCGATCGCCTGGGTCAGGGAGAACATCGCCGACTACGGTGGCGACCCCGACTTCATCGCGATCACCGGCGGGTCCGCCGGCGGACACCTGGCGGCCCTGGCCGCGCTTACCCCGAACGACCCCAATTTCCAGCCCGGCTTCGAACGCGCCGACACGACCGTGCAGGCGGCCGTGCCGTACTACGGCGTCTACGACTTCACCGACTCCGACAACATGCACGAACTGATGCTGCCGTTCCTCGAGCACTTCGTTCTCAAGGCCCGGTACAGCGACTACCCCGAGCGGTTCGTAGAGGCGTCGCCGGTGTCGTACGTCCACAGCGACGCGCCACCCTTCTTCGTCCTGCACGGCGAAAAGGACGAGTTGATTCCCAGCGGCCAGGCACACGCCTTCGCGGCGGCCCTACGCGGGGCGGGCGCTGACACGGTGGGCCACGCGGAGCTCGCCAACGCACACCACGCGTTCGACATCACCCCGACGGTCCGGTCGCGGCTTGCCGCGGACGCCGTCGGCGATTTCCTGGGTGTTGTCTACGGGCGGCGCGCCAGCTCGTTGCTGGATTCGGTGCCGCTGTCGGTCACGTCGGCCAGCTGAGGCCCGCGACGCTCCTTTCACCAGCGCGGTAACCCGACTAGCGTTGTGTGGACATTCGGGGTTGGTGGGTCCGAGGCAGGAGGCTTGATCGACGGTGACCAGGTTGACGCGTCGAGCTGATGTCGATGGCTGAGTCCGTCGAGGCCGTGCGGCTCACCGACGAGCTTGGGCCGGTCGATTATCTGATGCACCGGGGTGAAGCGAATCCCCGGACCCGGTCGGGCATCATGGCGCTCGAACTGCTCGACACCACCCCGGACTGGCAACGGTTCCGGACCCGCCTCGAGAACGCTTCCCGGCGCGTGCTGCGGTTGCGGCAGAAGGTTGTCGTGCCGACCCTGCCGACGGCGTCGCCGCGCTGGGTGGTCGACCCCGATTTCAACTTGGACTTTCACGTTCGCCGGATCCGCGTGTCCGGGGACGGCACGCTGCGCGAGGTGTTCGATCTCGCCGAGCTGATCCTGCAGTCACCGCTGGACATATCGCGGCCGTTGTGGACGGCCACCCTTGTCGAGGGCCTGCGCGACGGTAAGGCCGCGACGCTGCTGCACGTCAGCCACGCCGTCACCGACGGCGTGGGCGGTGTCGAGATGTTCGCAGAAATCTACGACCTCGAGCGGGATCCGCCCGCCAAACCCACACCGCCGCTGCCGGTTCCGCAGGACCTGTCGCCCAATGACCTGATGCGTCAAGGCCTCAACCGCCTTCCCGTTGCCATGGTCGGCGGCATTCTCAACGCGCTGTCCGGGGCGGCATCGGCGGCGGGGCGCGCAATTTTGGAACCGGCGTCCACCGTTTCGGGGATCGTGGGATACGCGACTTCGGGTGTGCGGGTGATGAACCGGGCCGCCGAGCCGTCGCCGCTGCTGCGCAGGCGCAGCCTGGCCACCCGTTCGGAGGCCATCGACATTCCGCTCTCCGACCTGCACAAGGCCGCGAAAGCCGGCGGGGGATCGATCAACGACGCGTATCTCGCCGGCCTGTGCGGCGCCTTGCGGCGCTACCACGAGGCGCTCGGTGTGCCGATCGGCACGCTGCCGATGGCGGTGCCGGTGAACCTGCGCGCCGACGCCGACACCGCCGGCGGCAACCGGTTCACCGGGGTCAATTTGGCCGCACCGATCGGCACCGTTGACCCGGTCTCCCGAATGAAGAAGGTCCGGGCGCAGATGACGCAGCGCCGCGACGAGCCTGCGATGAACATAATCGGCTCGCTGGCCCCCGTGTTGAGCGTGCTGCCCACGGCCGTGCTGGAGGGGATCACCGGCTCGGTCATCGGCTCCGACGTGCAGGCCAGCAACGTCCCGGTCTACCCTGGCGACACCTACATCGCCGGGGCAAAGGTGTTGCGGCAGTACGGTATCGGTCCGCTGCCGGGCGTTGCGATGATGGTGGTGCTGATCTCGCGCGGTGGCTGGTGCACCATCACCGTGCGCTACGACAGGGCTTCCGTGCGAAACGAAGCGCTCTTTGCCCAGTGCCTGCTGGAAGGCTTCAACGAAATCCTCGCGCTGGCCGGTGACCCGCCACCGCGCGCGGTGCCTGCTTCCTTCGTCGAGCAACCGGATTCCGAGTCGCAATCGGTGGCCGGCTCATGAGCGCCGCCAACGAAGACCGCGAGACATCCACGCCGGCAAAGGATCTGCGGCTGCCCGGGTCGGTCGCCGAGATCATGGCCAGCGCTCCGGGGCCGAAGATCGGCGCTTTCTTCGACCTGGACGGAACACTGGTGGCCGGCTTCACCGCGGTCATTCTGACCCAGGAACGGCTGCGGCGCCGCGACATGGGCGTCGGTGAGCTGCTCAGCATGGTGCAGGCCGGGCTGAACCACACGCTGGGCCGCATCGAATTCGAAGACCTCATCGGCAAGGCCGCCCGCGCGCTGACCGGGCGTTTGCTGGACGACCTGGACGAGATCGGCGAGCGACTGTTTCACCAGCGGATCGAGTCGCGCATCTACCCCGAGATGCGGGAGTTGGTGCGGGCCCACGTGGCTCGCGGCCACACCGTCGTGCTGAGCTCGTCCGCGCTGACCATCCAAGTCAATCCGGTGGCCCGTTTCCTCGGCATCGTGAACACGCTCACCAACAAGTTCGAGATCAACGAGGACGGGCTGCTCACCGGCGGCGTCGTCAAGCCGATCTTGTGGGGACCGGGCAAAGCCGCTGCGGTGCAACGCTTTGCGGCCGAGAACGACATCGACCTCAAGGACAGCTACTTCTACGCCGACGGGGACGAGGACGTCGCGCTGATGTATCTGGTCGGCAATCCACGGCCCACCAACCCCGAGGGCAAGATGGCGGCGGTCGCCAAACGGCGCGGCTGGCCGATCCTGCGATTCGACAGCCGGGGACGCGTGGGCCTGCGGCGCCAGTTGCGGACACTCGCCGGCATGGGCTCGATCCTTCCGGTTGCGGCCGGCGCGGTGGGCATCGGTGTGCTGACCAACAACCGGCGCCGCGGCGTCAACTTCTTCACTTCCACGTTTTCTCAGTCGCTGCTGGCGATCAGCGGGGTGCAGCTGAACGTCATCGGCAGGGAGAACCTCACCGCGCAGCGCCCGGCGGTGTTCATCTTCAACCACCGCAACCAGGTCGATCCGGTCATCACCGGCGCGCTGGTGCGCGACAACTGGACCGCGGTGGGCAAGAAGGAACTGGCCAAGGACCCGATCATGGGCACGATCGGCAAGGCGATGGATGCGGCGTTCATCGACCGCGACGACCCGGCGAGCGCGGTGGAGTCGCTACACCAAATCGAAGAGCTTGCCAAAAAGGGACTTTCGGTCGTGATCGCGCCCGAGGGAACCCGGATCGACACAACCGAGGTGGGACCGTTCAAGAAAGGCGCATTCCGCATCGCGATGACGGTGGGTATCCCCATAGTCCCGATCGTGATCCGCAACGCCGAGATCGTCGCCGCGCGCAATTCCAGCACCATCAACCCCGGCAAGGTCGACGTCGCGGTGTTCCCGCCGATTTCGGTGCAGGACTGGACATTAGAGACGCTGCCCGAGCACATTGCCGCGGTGCGTCAGCTGTATCTGGACACGCTGGCCAACTGGCCTGTCGACGAACTGCCCGAGGTTGACGTCAATGCCGAGGTGAAGTCGGCAAGCAAGGCCACGGGTCAGGCGGGCAAGACCACCGCCAAGAAGGCTGCGGCCAAAAAGGCTCCCGCGAAAAAGGCTGCGACCAAGCAGCCCGCCAAGAAAGCGGCAGCGAAAAAGGCTGCGGCCAAACCAAAGCCACCGGCCGGCTCCCAGAATGGTGAGATCAGCCCGGGCGCGGGATCGCTGCGCGCCGAACCACCGGAATCCCGGCCCAGAGGGCGTCCGTGACCGAACCGGCCGCACACACCAGTGCTGTCCTCACCGGGCAAGACTCGCTGGTGTTGGCGTCCATGGCCTCGCCGGTCGAGATGGAACTCATCACGGCGTGGGTCCACCAACAGCGTGCCGGCAAGCCGGAGGCGAAGTTCGACGTTCTGAAATTGCCGCCACCCGACGCGGACCCGACCGCTCTTGTCGAGCAGCTGGAATCCGGTGAAGACCGATCGATCGTGCCGGTGCGCGTGTTCTGGTTGCCGCCGCCCGACCGCGGCAGGCTCGCCAAGGTGGCCGGGCTGCTCCCGGGCCGGGATCCCTACCACCCCAACCCGCGTCAGCAACAAAAGATCGTGCGCGAAGATCCACTGCGCGTGCGCGTGGTCGCCGGCGAGGCGGCCAAGATTTCCGAACTGCGTCAGCAGTGGCGCGACACCACCATCGGAGACGACCAGCGCGACTTCGCGAGGTTCGTGGCCCGCCGCGCGATCCTGGCGCTGGAACGCGCCGAGTATCGAATTCTCGGGCCGCAGTACAAATCCCCACGGCTGCTGAAGCCAGAGATCCTGTCGTCCACACGATTTCGTGACGGTCTGAAGAAGATCCCGGGCGCCACGGTCGAAGAAGCCGGCACGATGCTCGACGAACTCGCCACCGGGTGGAGCAGGGTGTCCGTCGACCTGGTCGGCGTGCTGGGCAGGGCGCTGAGCCGCGGCTTCGATCCGGAGATCGATTACGACGGGTATCAGGTCGCGGCGATGCGGGCCGCGCTGGAAGCGCATCCGGCGGTGCTGCTGTTCTCGCATCGTTCCTACATCGACGGCGCGGTGGTGCCGGTGGCGATGCAGGAGAACCGGTTACCGCCGGTGCATGTGTTCGCCGGTATCAACCTGTCGTTCGGGGTGATGGGCCCGCTGCTGCGTCGCTCCGGGGTCATCTTCATCCGCCGCAACATCGGCGATAACGCGCTTTACAAATACGTCCTGCGCGAATACGTCGGCTACATCGTCGAAAAGCGGTTCAACCTGAGCTGGTCCATCGAGGGCACTCGCTCACGGACCGGAAAGATGTTGCCGCCCAAGCTCGGTCTGCTCGCGTACGTGGCCGACGCCTACCTGGACGGCCGCAGCGAAGACATCCTGCTGCAGCCGGTGTCGATCAGCTTCGACCAATTGCACGAAACCGCCGAGTACGCCGCCTACGCCCGCGGCGGTGAAAAGACCCCCGAGGGCGTCGGCTGGCTGTACAACTTCATCCGGGCGCAGGGTGAACGCAACTACGGCAAGATCTACGTCCGCTTCCCCGAAGCGGTTTCGATGCGGCAGCACCTCGGTCCGGCGCACGGCCCGCTCGCCCAGGACCAGGATGCCAAACGGCTTGCGCTGCAGAAGATGTCGTTCGAAGTCGCGTGGCGAATCCTGCAGGCGACGCCGGTAACGGCCACCGGTTTGGTGTGTGCGCTGCTGCTGACCACCCGCGGCGCGGCGCTGACGCTCGGTCAGCTGCACCACACCCTGCAGGACTCATTGGACTACCTCGAACGCAAACAGACACCGATGTCGACGAGTGCGCTGCGGCTGCGCTCGCGCGCGGGTGTGCGCGCGGCGGTGGACGCGTTGTCCAACGGGCATCCGATCACCCGCGTCGACGGCGGCCGAGAGCCGGTGTGGCAGATCGCACCCGACGAGCAGCACGCCGCCGCGTTCTATCGCAATTCGGTGATCCACGCGTTCCTGGAGACCTCGATCGTCGAGCTCGCGCTGGCGCACGCCCGGCACGCCGACGGCGACCGGGTCAAGGCGTTCTGGACCCAGGCGATGCGACTGCGCGATCTGCTGAAATTCGACTTCTACTTCGCGGACTCGGCGGCGTTCCGGGACAACATCACCGAAGAGATGGACTGGCACGAAGATTGGGAGGCCCAGCTCGCGGCAGGCGGCGAGCAGATCGACGCGATGCTGTTCACCAAGCGGCCGCTGATGGCCGAGGCGATGCTGCGGGTGTTCTTCGAGGCCTACGAGATCGTCGCCGACGTACTGCGCGACGCGCCGGCCGATATCGACCAGAAGGAATTGACGACGCTGGCGCTCGGCGTCGGCCGCCAATACGTGGCGCAAAGCCGGATCCGCAGCAGCGAATCGGTGTCGACCCTGCTGTTCGCCACCGCTCGCCAGGTGGTCGCCGATCAGGATCTGCTGGCGATCGCCCCCGACCTCACCGAACGGCGGATCGCCTTCCGGCGGGAGTTGCGCAACGTCCAGCGGGATCTCGACTACGTGGGGCGGATCGCGCGCGAACAGTTCGTGGCGCGCGAAGCCAAGGCGCGGCGAGAGGACCTGGAGAACCGAACGCCCTAACCGGTCGCCCCCGCCAATATTCTGGAATGCATGACGGTTGCCCCGACCAAGCGACGTGCGCTGGTGTGGCCGGTGCTGGCAGGCGTCGCGCTGCTGGCGGGCTGCACCGCGGCCGGGATCGGGGCGCTGTCGCTGGCCGACGCGCTGACCGTCACCGGCCTGCCCGATCCGGGTCCGGCCACCACGCTGGGGTTGCCGTTCGTCCGGGCGGCGGGGGAGATCGCCGCAGTGGTGGCCGTTGGATCGTTCCTGTTCGCGGCGTTCCTGGTGCCACCCCAAAGGAGCGGCGTCCTCGACGCCGACGGATACCGCGCGCTGCGCCTGGGCACGGTGGCCTCGGGGATCTGGGCGGTGTGTGCGGCGCTGCTGGTGCCGCTGACCATCTCCGACGTGTCCGGCCACCCGCTGCTGGAAAGCCTCAGCCCGGCGAAGATCTGGTCGGTGGCCGGCCTGGTCACCACCGCCTCGGCGTGGCGCTGGACCGCGGCGCTGGCCGCGCTGGTGACGCTGGCCAGCCTGGCCGTCCTGCGCTGGTCCTGGGCGCCGATGCTGCTCGCCGGGTCGTTGATCACCCTCGTGCCGCTGGGGCTGACCGGCCACTCGTCGGCCGGCGGGGCACACGACCTGGCCACCAACAGTCTGCTGATCCACCTCATCGCCGCCGGGCTGTGGGCCGGTGGTCTGCTCGTGCTGCTGGCCCACGGGCTGCGCGGCGGCGGGCACATGGCCCTGGCCGCCCGGCGCTTCTCCTCCATCGCGCTGTGGTGCTGGGTCGCGATGGCCGTCAGCGGGGTGGTGAACGCCGCGGTGCGCGTGACGCCCGCCGACCTCCTGACCAGCGGTTACGGACGGTTGGTGATCGCCAAGTTCACCGCGCTGTGCGTGCTGGGGATCATCGGCTGGCGCCAGCGCCGCACCGCCGTCAGCGCCCTGCAGGCGGCAACCGGTCAGCAGGACGCGCGCCGCGGCCTGATCCGGCTGGCCCTGTCGGAGGCCGCAGTGTTCGGGCTGACCTTCGGCGTCGCTGTCGGGCTGGGCCGGACCCCGCCGCCTCCGCCACCCACCCGGCTGCCGTCGATTGCCGAGGCCGAGATCGGCTACAACCTCGACGGACCGCCAACCCCGCTGCGCATCCTGTTCGACTGGCGGTTCGATCTGGTCTTCGGCAGTGCCGCGATCATCTTCGCCGCGCTGTACGTCGCCGCCGTGTTGCGGCTACGCCGCAGGGGCGACAGCTGGCCGCCGGGCCGGACGGCGGCCTGGCTGCTCGGCTGCCTGGCGCTGCTCTTCGTGACGTCGTCGGGCATCGGTCGCTACATGCCGGCGGTGTTCAGCATCCACATGATCGCCCACATGGGGCTGTCCATGCTGGTCCCCATCCTGCTGGTGCTGGGCGCGCCGGTCAGTCTGGCCTTACGGGCGCTGCCCGCCGCCGGCCGCAGCGGTCCGCCCGGTATGCGGGAATGGATATTGGCCGCGTTGCACAGCAGGCTGTCGCGGATCCTGACCAACCCGGTGGTCGCCACCGTGCTCTTCGTCGCGGGCTTCTACGGTTTGTACCTGTCGAACCTGTTCGATATCGCGGTCGGCAGTCACGCGGGCCATCTGGCGATGAATCTGCACTTTCTGCTCAGCGGCTACCTGTTCTACTGGATCGTCATCGGGGTGGACCCCACACCGCGGCCGATCCCGCCACTGGCCAAGGTGGGCGTGGTGTTCGCCTCGTTGCCGCTGCATGCGTTCTTTGGGGTGGTGCTGATGGGCACCCGCAAGGTGCTCGGCGCCGACTATTACCGCTCGCTTGGGTTGAGTTGGCACACCGACCTCCTCGGTGATCAGCGACTGGGCGGCGGCATTGCCTGGGCGGCGGGGGAGATTCCCCTGGTGATCGTGATGCTCGCGCTGCTCGTGCAGTGGGCCCGTAGCGACAAGCGCACGGCGCGGCGGTTGGACCGCGCCGCTGACCGCGACGATGACGCCGACCTGACGGCGTACAACGCGATGCTCGCCGAGCTGGCGCGCGGGGAAGCCCCCAAGCGGTCCGGCCAACCCGCGGAGTAATTCACAGTCCCGGTTTCGTCCACAGGGGCAGCGGGCTCGCCGTGCCTGCCGCCGCGTCCGTCGGTAGCTGCGGGCTCAATGGCGTCCAGAGGGGCGGTGACGCGTTCATCGCCGGGAAAGCAACTGAAGAAGGGATCAACCCATGTTCGAAACCCCGCTCACCGTCATCGGTCAAATCGTCAACGACCCGCAGCGTCGCAAGGTCGGCGATCAGGAGGTCATCAAGTTCCGGGTGGCCAGCAATTCGCGTCGCCGCACCGGCGACGGCACCTGGGAGCATGGCAATTCCCTGTTCATCACCGTCAATTGCTGGGGGAAGCTGGTCACCGGCGTGGGTGCCGCGCTGGGCAAGGGTGCGCCGGTGATCGTGACGGGCCACGTGTACACCAGCGAGTACGAGGACCGCGACGGCAACCGCCGTTCGTCGCTGGAAATGCGGGCGACGGCGGTCGGGCCGGACCTGTCACGGGTATTCGTGCGGATCGAGAAGCCCGGCTACACCGGCACCACTGCAGACCAGGGTCCCGCGATCGGCGGAACCCCGGCCGGCGCCGGCGACGTTAGTACCGACGAGGACCATGAAACCGGTGACGATGCGGCCCGCTCCGGCGATGCCCAGCCCGACGCTGCCTCGCTCTCCGTCCTGGTTTGAGGGTCGGCTGAGGCCGACGGCCGTCGAGCGGTGCCTAGGATGGTCCGCGAGATCCCTCTGCGAGACCAGAAAGGCATAACAGCGGCATGGCTGAGTTCATCTACACGATGAAGAAGGTCCGTAAGGCGCACGGCGACAAGGTGATCCTGGACGACGTCACGTTGAGCTTCTATCCAGGCGCCAAAATCGGTGTCGTTGGTCCCAACGGCGCAGGTAAGTCGAGCGTCTTACGGATCATGGCTGGACTGGACAAGGCGAACAACGGCGAGGCGTTTCTGGCCACCGGCGCCACCGTCGGCATCCTGCAACAGGAGCCGCCGCTGAACGAGGAGAAAACCGTTCGCGGCAACGTCGAAGAGGGCCTGGGCGAGATCAAGGTGAAGCTTGACCGCTTCAACGAGGTCGCCGAGTTGATGGCCACCGACTACACCGATGAGTTGATGGAGGAAATGGGCCGGCTCCAGGAGGATCTCGACCACGCCGACGCGTGGGACCTGGACTCGCAGTTGGAGCAGGCTATGGATGCATTGCGCTGCCCGCCGCCGGACGACCCGGTCACGAACCTGTCCGGCGGTGAGCGCCGTCGCGTCGCGCTGTGCAAGCTGCTGCTGTCCAAGCCCGACCTGCTGCTGCTCGACGAGCCGACGAACCACCTGGACGCCGAAAGCGTGCAGTGGCTCGAGCAGCACCTCGCCAGCTACGCGGGCGCGATCCTGGCGGTCACCCACGACCGTTACTTCCTCGACAACGTCGCCGAATGGATCTTGGAACTCGACCGCGGCCGCGCCTATCCGTACGAAGGCAACTACTCGACCTATCTAGAGAAGAAGGCGGAGCGCCTGGCGGTGCAGGGCCGCAAGGACGCCAAGTTGCAGAAGCGGCTGACCGAAGAACTGGCGTGGGTCCGGTCCGGCGCAAAGGCGCGCCAGGCCAAAAGCAAGGCCCGTCTGCAGCGCTATGAAGAGATGGCCGCCGAGGCGGAGAAGACGCGCAAGCTCGACTTCGAGGAGATCCAGATTCCGGTCGGGCCTCGCCTGGGCAACGTGGTCGTCGAGGTCGAGCACCTGGACAAGGGCTACGACGGACGCACCCTGATCAAGGACCTGTCGTTCACGCTGCCGCGCAACGGCATCGTCGGTGTCATCGGCCCCAACGGTGTGGGTAAGACCACGCTGTTCAAAACCATCGTCGGGCTTGAACAACCCGACAGCGGCACCGTGAAGGTCGGTGAGACGGTCAAGCTCAGCTACGTCGACCAGAGCCGCGCGGGCATCGATCCGAAAAAGACCGTGTGGGAAGTGGTTTCGGACGGGCTGGATCACATCATCGTCGGCCAGACGGAGGTACCGTCCCGGGCCTACGTGTCGGCGTTCGGATTCAAGGGGCCCGACCAGCAGAAACCGGCCGGCGTGCTCTCCGGTGGCGAGCGCAACCGGCTGAACCTCGCGCTGACGCTCAAGCAGGGCGGCAACCTGATCCTGTTGGACGAGCCGACCAACGACCTGGACGTCGAAACCTTGAGTTCACTGGAGAACGCGCTGGAGCAGTTCCCCGGCTGCGCGGTGGTGATCTCGCACGATCGGTGGTTCCTGGATCGCACCTGCACGCACATCCTGGCCTGGGAAGGCGACGACGACAACGAGGCCAAGTGGTTCTGGTTCGAGGGCAACTTCGGCGCATACGAGGAAAACAAGGTCGACCGGCTCGGTGCCGATGCGGCACGACCGCACAGAGTGACCCACCGCAAGCTGACGCGGGACTAGTGTCAGCTGGGCCAGCCCGACGACGACGCGGCAAGTACGGCCGCTGAGGCAGTCGGGTGATCGAAGGCACCGACGACGATGCGGCCGCGACGGCCGCTGAGGAGTGGAGCAATCGGCATGACGATCGATCCCGGAGCTAAGCAGGGTCTCGAACCGTGGACCGACTTCACTCAGCAGCACGACATTCCCGAGTGGATCTCGAAGGCCTACATCGAAAGCTATCGCGGTCCGAACGGTGACGAAGCCGGCTCGGCAGAGGTCGGGCCCATCGACCTGACCGTCCCGACGGCCATCGTGACCCCGGCCATGCTGAGCGCGCACTTCCGCCTCGGCGAGCACCGCCCCGACGGCGAAAGCCGTGTCGCGGTCTACCCGCCGGACGATCCCGCAGGGTTCGGGCCCGCCTTGCAGGTCGTCACCGACCACGGCGGCATGCTGATGGACTCCGTCACGGTGCTGCTTCACCGGCTTGGCGTCGCTTACGCCGCGATCATGACGCCGGTCTTCGATGTGCACCGCAACCCGACCGGCGACCTGGTCAGCGTCGAGCCCAAACCACCTGGCGCGTCGCCCTTTGTCGGCGAGGCCTGGATACACGTGCAGCTGCTGCCCTCCGTCGACAGCAAGGGCCTCACCGAACTGGGTCAGCTGTTACCCAAGGTGCTGGCCGACGTGCAACAGGTCGCCAGCGACGCGGCCACGATGATCACGACGCTCAGCGATCTGGCCGCCGAGGTCGAAATCAACGCCGACGGACACTATTCGGCGCCGGACCGCGACGACGTCGCCGCGTTGTTGCGCTGGCTGGGCAACGGCAATTTTCTGCTGCTCGGCTACCAACGCTGCCGCGTGCACGACAATCTGGTCTCCGGCGACGGATCGCCCGGCCTCGGCGTCCTGCGCACCCGCACCGGTTCCCGTCCGCGGTTGACCGACGACGACAAATTGCTGGTGCTGGCGCAGTCCGTCGTCGGCAGCTATCTGCGCTACGGCGCCTACCCGTATGCGATCGCGGTCCGGGAAAACGTCGGCGGCGATGAGGGCACCATCGAGCACCGGTTCGTCGGGCTCTTCACGGTCGCAGCTATGAATGCGGACGTGCTCGAAATCCCGACGATCTCGCGACGGGTCCGCGATGCGCTCGCGATGGCCGACAGCGACCCCATCCACCCCGGCCAGCTGTTGCTGGACGTCATTCAGACCGTTCCCCGCTCGGAATTGTTCACGCTGAGCGCCGAACGACTGCTGGCGATGGCCAAATCCGTGGTGGATCTGGGATCGGGACGGCACGCGCTGTTGTTCCTGCGTGCCGACCGGCTGCAGTACTTCGTCTCCTGCCTGGTCTATCTGCCCCGCGATCGCTACACCACCGCGGTGCGGCTGCAGATCGAAGACATCCTGGTGCACGAGTTCGGTGGCACGCGACTGGAATTCACCGCTCGTGTCAGCGAATCACCTTGGGCGCTCATGCATTTCATGGTCCGGCTGCCCGAGGGAGCGCCGCCGGTCGACGTGTCCGAAGAGAACCGGACCCGCATCCAAGGCTTGCTCAGCGAAGCCGCGCGGACCTGGACCGACCGGCTGATCGGCGCCGCGGCGGAGGGTCCCGTCAGCCAGGCCGACGCCGAGCACTACGCGGCCGCTTTCCCCGAGGTCTACAAGCAGGCCCTCTCCCCGGCCGACGCCCTCGAGCACATCGCGATCATCAAAGAGCTGCAAGGCAATTCGGTTAAGCTGGTGTTCTCCGAGCGCGACGGGGACGGTGCGCAGCTGACCTGGTTCATGGGCGGCCGCACCGCATCACTGAGCCAGCTGCTGCCGATGCTGCAGAGCATGGGCGTCGAGGTGCTCGAGGAGCGGCCGTTCGAGATCACCCGCCCGGACGGGCTGCCGGTGTGGATCTACCAATTCAAGGTCTCGACACCGACCATCTCGCTGGCGTCGGATGCCGAACGCGACGCGACGGCCGAGCGGTTCGCCGACGCGGTCACCGCCATCTGGCACGGCCGCGTCGACGTCGACCGGTTCAACGAGCTCGTCGTGCGCGCGAGGTTGACCTGGCAGCAGGTCGTTCTCCTGCGTGCCTACGCGAAATACCTGCGGCAGGCCGGTTTTCCGTACAGCCAGTCCTACATCGAGTCGGTGCTGAACGAGCACCCCTCGACCGCACGATCACTGGTCACTCTCTTCGAGTCGCTGTTCGATCCGTCGGCGTCACCGACGGGCCGCGACGCGCAGGCGGCCGCCGCCGCCGTCGCCGCCGACATCGACGCGCTGATGAGCCTGGACACCGACCGCATCCTGCGGGCCTTCGCGTCGCTCGTGCAGGCCACGCTGCGCACCAACTACTTCGTCACCCGCGAAGGCTCGGCCCGTGCCCGCGACGTGTTGGCGCTCAAGCTCGACGCGCAGCTGGTCGACGAACTTCCGTTGCCGCGGCCCAAATACGAGATCTTCGTCTACTCGCCGCGCGTCGAGGGCGTGCACCTGAGGTTCGGCCCGGTGGCGCGTGGCGGCCTGCGGTGGTCGGACCGCCGCGACGACTTCCGCACCGAGATCCTGGGTCTGGTCAAGGCGCAGGCCGTGAAGAACGCCGTCATCGTTCCGGTCGGGGCCAAGGGCGGCTTCGTCCTCAAGAAGCCGCCCGCGCCCACGGGCGACGCGGCTACCGACCGCGACGCCACCCGCGCCGAAGGCGTCGCCTGCTATCAGCTGTTCATCTCCGGCCTGCTCGACGTGACCGACAACGTCGACCATGCAACCAGAAGGGTCAACCCGCCACCCGAGGTGATCCGGCGTGACGGCGACGACGCGTACCTGGTGGTGGCCGCGGACAAAGGCACAGCGACCTTCTCCGACATCGCCAACGACGTGGCCAAGTCCTACGGGTTCTGGTTGGGTGACGCATTCGCATCCGGCGGGTCGGTGGGCTATGACCACAAGGCGATGGGCATCACCGCCAAGGGTGCATGGGAGGCCGTCAAACGGCACTTTCGGGAGATGGGTGTCGACACCCAGAGCGAGGACTTCACGGTGGTCGGCATCGGCGACATGAGCGGCGACGTGTTCGGCAACGGCATGCTGCTGAGCAAGCACATCCGGCTGATCGCCGCCTTCGATCACCGGCACGTCTTCCTCGACCCCGATCCCGACGCCGCGTCGTCGTGGGAGGAACGCCGGCGGATGTTCGATCTGCCGCGGTCCAGCTGGGACGACTACGACACATCGTTGATCAGCGAGGGTGGCGGGGTGTACAGCCGCGAACACAAGTCCATTCCCATCAGCCCGCAGGTCCGCGAGGCCCTGGGCATCGACTCCGATGCCACCGAGATGGCCCCGCCCAATCTGATCAAGGCGATATTGCAGGCGCCGGTGGACCTGCTGTTCAACGGCGGCATCGGCACCTACGTCAAATCCGAATTCGAGTCCGACGCCGACGTCGGCGACCGCGCCAACGATCCGGTGCGCGTCAATGGAAACCAGTTGCGCGCCAAGGTGGTTGGCGAAGGTGGCAACCTCGGCGTGACGGCGCTGGGCCGTGTCGAATTCGACTTGGCGGGTGGCCGCATCAACACCGACGCCATGGACAACTCCGCGGGTGTGGACTGCTCGGACCACGAGGTCAACATCAAGATCCTGATTGACTCGCTGGTCACTGCCGGCAAGGTCAAACCCGAAGAGCGCAAAGAGCTACTGGAGTCGATGACCGACGAGGTCGCGCAGCTGGTGCTCACCGACAACGAGGACCAGAACGACCTGATCGGCACCAGCCGCGCCAACGCGGTCAGCCTGTTTCCGGTGCACGCCAGGCTCATTCAGTATCTGGTGGACGAACGCGGCCTCAATCGCGAACTCGAGGCGCTGCCCGCCGAAAAGGAGATCCACCGGCGTTTCGAGGCCGGTCTCGGTCTGACCTCGCCGGAGCTGTGCACCCTGATGGCGCACGTCAAGCTGGGGCTCAAGGAGCAGCTGCTGGAAACCGAACTGACCGAACAGGATGTGTTCGCGTCCCGGCTGCCCGAGTATTTCCCGACGCCGCTGCGCGAACGGTTCACTTCGGAGATCCGCACGCACCAGCTGCGTCGCGAGATCGTCACCACCATGCTGATCAACGATCTGGTGGACGCCGCCGGCATCAGTTACGCCTTCCGGATCACCGAAGACGTCGGTGTCGGCCCGGTCGATGCGGTGCGCTGCTGGGTCGCGACCGACGCGATCTTCGACGTCGGGGAGATCTGGCGGCAGATCCGCGCGGCGGACATGCCGGTCGCGATGTCCGACCGGCTCACGTTGGACACCCGGCGGCTCATCGACCGCGCCGCACGCTGGCTGCTGAACTATCGTCCGCAGCCGCTCGCCGTCGGAGCGGAGATCAACCGGTTCGCGGCCAAGGTCAAGGCGTTGACGCCGCGGATGTCGGAGTGGCTGCGGGGCGACGACAAGGCCATCGTCGAAAAGGAAGCCGCGGAGTTCGCGTCGCAGGGTGCGCCCGAGGACCTGGCGTACATGGTCGCCTCCGGTCTGTACCGCTTCAGCCTGCTCGACATCATCGACATCGGCGACATCAACGACATCGACGCCGCCGAGGTCGCGGACACCTACTTCGCGCTGATGGACCGGCTGGGGACCGATGGCCTGCTGACGGCGGTGTCGGGGCTGGCCCGCAAGGACCGCTGGCATTCGTTGGCGCGCTTGGCGATTCGCGATGACATCTACGCCTCGCTGCGGTCGTTGTGCTTCGATGTGCTGGCCGTCGGGGAACCCGATGAAAGCGGTGAAGAAAAGATCGCCGAGTGGGAGCACCTCAGCGCATCCAGGGTGGAGCGGGCTCGCCGAACACTCATCGAGATTCAAGAGAGCGGGGAAAAGGATCTCGCGACGCTGTCGGTGGCGGCACGACAGATCCGCCGCATGACCCGTACCAGTGGAAGAGGATCGTCGAGTTGAGCGTCGGATTCGTCGCACCAGTGCCCGTGCGCTGGTCGGACATCGACATGTACCAACACATCAACCACGCCACCATGGTCACGATCCTGGAGGAGGCGCGGGTTCCGTTCCTCAAGGAGCCGTTCGGCGCCGACATCACCACTATCGGCCTGCTGATCGCCGACGTTCGGGTCACCTACAAAGACCAGCTGCGGCTGGCCGATTCACCACTGCAGGTGACCATGTGGACCAAGCGGCTGCGGGCAGTCGATTTCACCCTCGGCTACGAGGTGCGCTCTATCGGCGCCGATCGGGAGTCGAAACCCGCCGTCATCGCGGAATCGCAGCTGGCGGCCGTCCATATCAAGGAGCAACGGCTGGTGCGGCTCACGCCCCGGCATCGGGAGTATTTGCAACGGTGGATTCGGTAGTCGAACGCGGAATTTGGCTCGGCCCAGAATCCAGGGCTGCCCAGCGCACTGACCTGGCCAGGTTCGTCGATAATGCACTGCGGCTGGACGATGCGGCGGTCATCCGGCTGCGCGCTCGATCGGATGGGTTGCTCTCCGCTTGGGTGGCAACGGGTTTCGATGTGCTGGCCAGCCGGGTGGTGATCGGCGAGGTGCGACCCGAGGACTTGTCGGCAGGTGCCGATGCGCTGGCGCGTGCCCTGCCCGCCATGGACGAGTCATCGGGCTACGTTGATCCTGGCTTCGCGATGGACTCCGCGTGGCGGGGCGCGTTGCCCGCGGAATCCGGGTTCACTCATCTCGAGGACATCCCCGCCCGGGTAGTGCTCGACCTGGCACAGCGCGGCGCGCGACTTGCCAAGGAGCACAGCAGTTCTCACGGCCCGCCGGTTTCACTGCTTGACCAGGAGGTCATTCAGGTGAGTTCGGCCGATGTCAGCGTGGGGCTGCCCATGCGATGTGTATTCGCCTTGACCGCAATGGGTTTCCTGCCGCCGACGCCGGACGCGGTCAGCGCCGACGAGATCATCCGGGTGCGGATCCTGCCGACGTGGCTGCGTGTCGACGCCCGATACGGCTCGGTGTACCGGCGCCGCGGCGACCCGGCGCTGTTACTGAGCTGACGCGCGCGTCAAGTCGCCCGCATCGGGGACAGAAATCATGCTGAGTTTATGACCGGTGTGTCGCCGAGACCGTGATCGGCGAAGGCCTTGTGGCGCGGTGCGCGCCCGCCGGGTTCTTGGGTGCGGCGCCGTGCGGCCGGCCGAGTGTCGAACACTGTGCGGGCGCCTCGGTGCCATAGAGCATCCACAACGGGAGAACCGAATTGAGGTACTCCATGAATTTCTTCAGCCCAACCCGGTATTGCCCGTATCCATACGGGTCTTCCGTGTACTCGGGAAAAGCGATTCCCAGCCCGAAAAGGCCGGGGGCGAGAATTCCATTTCTCGTATTGTAGTTTAGTGGGCCCCATTGTCTGGTCTCCGGCAGTTGCCTTCGCTCGAAGCCGATGGTGTAAACGACATGGTCACATTCCGCAATTTTCTCTTCGAATTCGGCGCTCGAATCCAAACATCGCTCCAACCGGTCGGGAAGAACACCGTCGATGTTTTCTCGGGCCCAAACCGCTGCCCGGCCTTTGAGGCCGGTGTCGTCGAACAGGATCCAGTCGTCCAAGTAAATGGCGTATTTGAGTGGCCTGCGATAGAAGTTGATCACCTTCTCCACCGGCTGGCGAAGCAGGTTCGGCAACGCGATCATCGACGAGTGCGAAGACCCGAACACGGCGACCGTCGCGCCGTCCAGCGGCTGATCCCGGAGCTTCTCCGGATCGAGCGCGACCTCGACCGGGATCTCTCGCAGCCGGGGATGCGAGAGCTTCTTCGGGACGGCG
>NZ_JAFAUS010000356.1 GCF_019243155.1 Mycobacterium sp. | reverse complement strand
CATCCGGTCGCGATGTTCGGCAAGGCCGCCGCCGTCGTCGAGCGGGTGACCTACCGCGATACCAGGATCGCGGGCGCGGTGCACGTCGGGGTTTTGGTGGGGGGCGTCGGCGTGCTCGGCGTGGCGGCGCAACGGGCCGCCGACCGTGGCGGCGGGCTTTGGCCGGTCGCGACCACTGCGGCGGCCACGTGGGCGGCGCTGGGCGGAACGTCGTTGGCGCGCACCGGCTCGTCGATGTCGGAGCTCTTGATGCGCGGCGATGTGAAGGGCGCGCGCCTGCTGTTGCCGTCGCTGTGTGGGCGTGATCCGGCCGCGCTGGACGTTACGGGCCTGACACGCGCGTCGCTGGAGTCGGTCGCGGAGAACACGTCCGACGCCCAGGTCGCGCCGCTGCTGTGCGCGGCGGTGGGCGGCGTGCCCGGGGTGTTGGGGTATCGCGCGATCAACACGCTGGACTCGATGGTCGGCTACCGCTCGCCTCGCTACATCCGATTCGGTTGGGCCGCAGCACGATTGGATGACGTGGTTAACTACGTCGCCGCCCGGACGACCGCTCTGCTGGTGATTGCCTGCGCGCCTCTGGTCGGTGGATCGCCGTCGGGGGCGCTGCGGGCCTGGCGTCGCGACGCGGCGCGCCATCCCAGCCCGAACGCCGGCGTAGTCGAGGCGTCGTTCGCCGGGGCGCTGGGCGTGCGGCTCGGCGGGCCCACGCAGTACCACCATGAGCTGGAGATCCGGCCCACCCTCGGCGACGGCCGCGAACCCACGGTGGCCGACCTGCGCGCCGCGGTCGCGCTGTCGTCGCTGGTGCAGGCGGGTGCCGGGCTGTTGGCCGGGCTGCTCGGCTACCTGCGACGGCCGTAGCGGTCGGCGAGCTTCTCCTCGACGGTGCGGGGGGCCTGCGGGGCCGGAGCCGCTTGATCGGCGGACTGTTGTTGCTTCTCTTTGCGGCGGACCCGGATCTCGGAGTAGGCGAAGTACCCCAGCCCGATCGGCGCGACGATACCGAACGAAATCCACTGGATGCCATAGGACAGGAACGGTCCCGCGTCCAGGTGAGGCACGCCGATCAGGCCGAGCCCGCCGGGCTGGTCCTCGACCAGCTGCAGATAGGAGCCGGCGAGCGGAACCTTGGTCAGTGCCGCGATCTGCTCGGTGTTGATCGAGTACACCTGCTGCACGCCGTCGCGGGAAAACGGTTCCTTCCCTTGGGGGGCGGGTTCGGAGTCGCGCAATCGGGCGGTGATGGTCACCGTCTGCTGGGGTGCCGGGGCGATCGGCGGGACGTGCGACCCCTCGTCGGGGCGCACGTAGCCGCGGTCGACCAATACGGTCGGCCCGTCGTCCGCCGCGAAAGGCACCAGCACCTCAAACGCCGGCTTTGACTCCACCGTTCGCAAGCGGGCCAGCACCTGGCTGTCCGCGAGGTAGTGCCCGGTGGCCGTCACCCGCCGCCACTGCGCGTCCGGTGCCGAGGAATTCTGTTGAGGCAGCAGGGTTTTCAGCGCAACCGGGGGAGTGTTGAGGGAATAGTCGATCTGGTTGTTCTCCCGCGACGTCCGGTTGTGCTTCCCCAGCTGCCACGGCGCCAGCACCATAAAACACAGGTACGTGAAGGCGATCACCACCAACGCCAGCGCTATCCAGCCCGGACGCAGCAGGAAGGCCAGGCGGCGCATCAAACTGGGCATCAACCCGAGCCGTTCCGCTCGAGTCGTTCGTCGACCCAGGCGTGCAGCCCGGGCAGTGACGCCTCGATGACGTCGTATACCCGCTCGAAGTCCTGGGCTTCCCCGTAGTAGGGGTCGTCGACGTCGGGCGTGTGGGCTCCCGAACGAGGGTCGAAAGACCGCAGCATCCGCAGCCGGTCGTCCTCGACGCCGAGGTGTCGCAGCATCCGGACGTGGTTGCGGTCCAGCGCCACCACCAGGTCGGCCGTCAGGTGGTCATCCTCGACCTGCGCGGCGGTGTGGTCGCATGCGTAGCCGTGCTCGCGCAGCACGCGGGCCGCCCGCCCGTCGGCGCCTTCACCGACATGCCAGTTGCCGGTGCCCGCGCTGGTGACCCGCACCGCGTCCCCGAGACCGCGGCGCTGCACCTGGTCGGCGAACATCTTCTCGGCCATTACCGAACGGCAGATGTTGCCGGTACAGACGAACGTGACGTGCAGCGGCTCAGACACCTAGCACTCTCCGCAGCTCGTCGATGGTCGCGGCGCGATTGATGACGTCACCATCGGAGAAGTCGGACTTGCCGTAGCCCCAGCCGACCACCACGGTGTCGATTCCGTGTGCGGCCGCGCCTTCGACGTCGTGGCTGCGGTCGCCCACCATGAGCACGCTCTCGGGCAGCGGCTGCAGCTGAGCCAGCGCGTGCGCCAGCACCTCGACCTTGGCCTTGCGCGAGCCGTCGGGGCTGGCCCCGGCGATGACCTCGAAATGCTGGTCAAGCCCGAAATGGGCGAGGATGCGCCGCGCGGTCGTTTCCAGCTTGGACGTGGCCACGGCCAGCCGGACGCCGGCCGCGCGCAGATCCAGTAGCAGCGTTTCGATCCCGTCAAACAGCGAATTCATCGCCCAGCCGCGGGTCCCGTACTCGGCCCGGAAGGCCGCGATGGCTTCCTCGGCGTCGTCGCCGAGATCCATCGCACGGAAGGTGTCGTCCATTGGCGGGCCGACGATCTGCGCGGCGAGGTCACCGCTGGGCACCGGCGCGCCGATGTGGCCGAGCGCATGCAGGAAACTGGCCACGATTCCCTCCGCCGAGTCGGTGAGGGTGCCGTCCAGATCGAAGATCACCAGCTGTGCTCGCGGCGTGCCGTCGAAAGGGGCCGGGCAATCGGCCGACGTCGTCGTGTCTGTCACCTCACCATTGTCCTCGATGGCCGCGGCCGCGTGTGACGGTGTCGCTGCCGCGCGCCCGAGTCGGCCACTAGTGTTTCTCGGATGGCGAGTCTGAACTTGAGCCCGCCCGCAGCGGCGCGCTATCACGGTGATCAGGCCGCCGCGCCCGGGATGCTGGATTTCGCCGTCAATGTCCGCCACAACCGGCCGCCGGAGTGGCTGCTGACGCGGCTGGCCGAACGCCTGCCGGATCTGGCCCGCTATCCGAGCGCCGCGGACGTCCACCGCGCCCAGGACGCGGTCGCCGAGCGACACGGCCGAACCCGCGACGAGGTGCTGCCGTTGGCCGGCGCCGCCGAGGGGTTCGCCTTGCTGAGCAACCTGCGCCCGGAGCGTGCGGCGACCGTGGAACCCTCGTTCACCGAGCCGGCCGCCGCGCTGTCGGCCGCCGGGGTGCCGGTGCACCACGTGGTGTTGGAGCCCCCGTTCGGGTTGGACGACGCGTTGCAGGACAGTCAGGTGCCCGAGGATGCCGATCTCGTCGTGGTGGGCAATCCGACCAACCCGACCTCGGTGCTGCACACCCGCGAGCAGTTGCTCGCGTTGCGCCGGCCCGGACGAATCCTGGTGGTCGACGAGGCGTTCGCGGATTCGATTCCGGGGGAGCCGCAGTCGTTGGCCGGTGACTCGCTGCCCGACGTGCTGGTGCTGCGCAGTCTGACCAAGACCTGGGCGCTGGCCGGGCTGCGGGTGGGGTACGCGCTGGGCTCGCCCGAGGTGTTAGCCAGGCTGACCGCCCAGCGCGCGCACTGGCCGGTGGGGACGTTGCAACTGACGGCTATCGCGGCCTGCTCTGGGCAGCAGGCCGTCGCCGACGCGGCTGCGGGCGCGCTGGGGTTGGCGCAGATGCGCGCCGAGATGGCGGCCGGCTTGCGATCGGTGGGGGCCGACGTGGTCGATGGCCGGGCCCCGTTCGTCCTGTTCCGGATGCCGGATGCGGATCGGATACGAATGGTTTTGCAGGACAGAGGGATTGCCATTCGCCGTTGTGATACCTTCGTCGGCTTGGACCAAAGGTACCTGCGGGCCGCGGTGCGGCCCGAATGGCCGCAGCTGGTACAAGCGATCTCGGAAGCGACGATGGGGGGCCGGCGGTGAGTGTGAGGCTGGCCGATGTCATCGAGGTGCTGGACGAGGCCTACCCACCGCGGCTCGCCGAATCGTGGGATTCGGTGGGCCTGGTGTGCGGGGACCCGGGCGATGTCGTCGAGTCCGTTACGGTCGCGGTCGATGCGACGCCGGCCGTCGTCGACGAGGTTCCCGATTCCGGGCTGCTGCTGGCGCACCACCCGTTGCTGCTGCGGGGGGTGGACACGGTGGCGGCCAGCACGCCGAAGGGCGCGCTGGTGCACCGCCTGATCCGCACGGGCCGTTCGCTGTTCACCGCGCACACCAATGCCGACTCCGCGTCGCCCGGCGTGTCCGACGCGCTGGCGCAGGCGCTGGGCCTCACCGTCGAAGCCGTGCTGGAGCCGGCCGCGACCGGCGCAGACCTCGACAAGTGGGTCGTCTACGTGCCCCGGGAGAATTCGGAGGCCGTGCAGGCAGCGGTGTTTGCGGCCGGTGCCGGTCACATCGGCGACTACTCCCACTGCAGTTGGAGCGTCAGCGGAATCGGGCAATTCCTCCCGCACGACGGGGCCACGCCCGCGGTGGGCAGCGTCGGAACCGTCGAGCGGGTGGCCGAGGACAGGTTCGAGGTCGTCGCGCCCGCGCGGGCCCGCGCCGCGGTGCTGGCGGCGATGCGCGCCGCCCATCCCTACGAGGAGCCCGCCTTCGACATCTTCGCGATGGTGCCCCCGCCCAGCGACGCCGGGCTGGGCCGCATCGGCAGTTTGAAGCGTCCGGAACCGTTGCGCGACTTCGTCTCCCGCGTCAGCACCGCGTTACCGCGGACGTCGTGGGGAGTCCGCGCGGCGGGCGACCCCGACATGCCGGTGTCGTCGGTGGCCGTCTGCGGCGGTGCCGGGGATTCGCTGCTGGCCACCGCGGCCCGCTCGGAGGTGCAGGCCTATGTCACCGCCGACCTGCGGCACCATCCGGCCGATGAGCATCTGCGGGCCTCCGATGTGGCCCTGGTCGATGTCGCGCACTGGGCCAGTGAATTTCCCTGGTGTGAACAGGCGGCCGACTTGTTGCGATCCCACTTCGCCGGGCTGTCGGCCCGGGTGTGCAACATCCGCACCGACCCGTGGGACATGGGCCAGCTTGGCGACGAAGCCGGAAGTGATCAATGATGAAAGCCGAAGTGACACAGCAGCGTTCGCTGCTCGAATTGTCGAAGTTGGATGCTGAGCTGTCCCGCATCATGCACCGGGCCAGTCATCTGCCCGAGCAAGAGGCCCTCGAACGGATTCGCGAAGAATGCAGTGCGGCCGGTGACCGGGTGGGTGCCATTCGAATCGCATTGGAAGACATAGACACTCAGGTGTCTCGATTCGAGTCGGAGATCGATTCCGTGCGGCAGCGCGAAGACCGCGACCGGTCAATGCTGCAATCGGGAGCGACGGACGCCAAGCAACTGTCGGATCTGCAGCACGAGCTGGAGACGCTGGTTCGCCGGCAGGTCAGCCTGGAAGATTCCCTGCTGGAAGTGATGGAGCGCCGCGAGGAACTGCAAGCGCAGCTCGATGCCGCGCAGGGGGCGGTCGAGACTCTGCAGACCGAATTGTCCAATGCCGAGCAGGCTCTCGATGCAGCGCTCGGCGAAATCACCGAAGCCCGCGAGCAGCATTCCTCGCGACGGGACACGTTGAGCGCGGCGCTGGACCCCGCCCTGTCCGCTCTTTACGAACGGCAGCGTGCCGGGGGAGGGCCGGGTGCCGGCCCGCTGTTGGGACGCCGATGCGGAGCTTGCCGGCTGGAGATAGACCGCGGCGAACTGTCCCGCATCTCCGCCGCCGCCGAGGACGACGTGGTGCGATGCCCGGAGTGCGGAGCGATATTGTTGCGGGTCAAGGGGTTCGACTAATGAAGGTGGTCATCGAAGCCGACGGCGGGTCGCGCGGCAACCCGGGGCCGGCCGGGTACGGCGCCGTGGTCTGGACGGCCGACCGCTCGGCCGTGCTGGCGGAGAACAAACAGGCCATCGGCCGCGCTACCAACAATGTGGCCGAATACCGGGGATTGATAGCCGGTTTGGAGGATGCGCTGAAGCTCGGTGCCTCCGAGGCGGCGGTGTCGTTGGACTCCAAGCTGCTGGTGGAACAGATGTCCGGGCGCTGGAAGGTCAAGCACCCGGACCTGATCGAACTCCACGGTCAGGCCCGAAAGCTGGCGTCGCGGTTCGACCGGATCAGCTACACGTGGATTCCACGGGAACGCAATTCGCATGCCGATCGGCTGGCCAACGAGGCGATGGATGCCGCGGCCGCCGTGGATGACACGGCAGAGAAGCCCGAACCGCTCGTCGCCGAGCCCGCGAAAGCCGTTGCGGCGCCGTCCCCTAACGCGCCCGGCTGGACCGGCGCGCGCGGAACGCCAACCAGGTTTCTGTTGCTGCGACACGGGCAGACCGAGTTGTCGGCGCAACGCCGCTACTCGGGGCGCGGCAACCCCGCGCTCACCGAAACGGGGCGGCGGCAGGCCGACGCCGCGGCGCGGTATCTGGCGCAGCGCGGCGGAATCTCGGCCGTGCTGTCCTCCCCGCTGCAACGGGCGTACGACACCGCGGCCATGGCCGCCAAGGCGCTGGGCCTCGACGTGACCGTCGACGAGGACTTGATCGAGACGGATTTCGGTGCGTGGGAAGGGTTGACGTTCGGCGAGGCCGCCGAGCGCGACCCCAAGCTGCACACCCAGTGGCTGCGCGACACCTCGACCAAGCCACCGGGCGGTGAGAGCTTCGACGCGGTGCTGGATCGGGTGTCCGCGGTTCGCGGGCGGGTCATCGCCGCGCACCAGGGCACGACGGTGCTGCTCGTCTCGCACGTGACGCCGATCAAGATGCTGCTGCGTCAAGCGCTGGACGCCGGGCCGGGCATCTTGTACCGGCTGCACCTGGATTTGGCGTCGTTGAGCATCGCCGAGTTCTATCCCGACGGAGCGTCGTCGGTGCGGTTGGTCAACCAGACGGCTTATCTCTAACGCGTCAGCGTGATGGCGCTTTCCGGGCAGTTCTGCTCGGCGGTGGCCGCCTGTGATTCCAGTTCGCCGGAGACGTCCTCGACAAGCACGATCGAGTGTCCGACCTCGTCGGCATCGAAGACGTCGGGCGCCAACGTGTAGCAGCGTCCGTGTCCGGTGCAACGGTCGGCGTCGACGGAAATGCGACTCATGACACCGGGAACGTGAGTGGCAGCGATTCCACCGACCGCAGTGCGGCGGTGTAGGTCAGCTCGGCGCCCGGCTTGATCTCGTAATCCGGTATGCGACGGTGGAATTCGCGTAGCGCCACGCGCAGCTCCATCCGGGCCAGGTGTGAACCCAGGCATCGGTGTGGGCCCCCGCCGAAGGCGCGGTGGCGGTTCGGGTTGCGGCGGAAGTCAACGAGCTCGGGCTCGGGGAACTCGGCGGGGTCGGTGTTCGCCGCGCCGAGTAACGGACTGACCCGCTCGCCCTTGCTGATCGGGCAGCCGCCCACCTCAACGTCTTCCGTCGCAACCCGTACGACGCCGGGCACCGGCGTCTCCCAGCGCAACAGCTCCTCGATGGCGCTCGGCAGCACGTCGGGTTGCTCGACGAGCTGATGGCGATGGTCGGGATGCCGTGCCAGATAGACGAAGAAGCAGTCGAGTGAATCGGTCACCGTGTCCAGGCCTGCGATCAGGAACAGGAAGCAGATGTCGAGGATCTCGTCGTGCGTCAGCGGTTCTCCCTCGACTTTGGCCGCGATCAGGGAGGACAGCACGTCGTCGCGTGGGCTGGCGATGTGGTCCTCGATGGCGCGCTCGAAGTAGGCGTAGATCTGTTGTGCCGCGGGTGCCATATATTCGTGGCGGCGATCGTATCCGGAGTCGCCCTCCGGGCGGATCACGTCGTCCTTCCATTCCAGGAACTGGTCCAGGTCCTCTAACGGCAGGCCGAGCAGCTGCAGAAACACCGTGCACGGCAGGGGGACCGCGAATTCTTCGTGGAAGTCGCACTCGCCGCGATCGGCGAAGCGATCGATCATCTCGTTCACCAGCTCGGTGACGCGCGGTTCGCGCCGTGCCATCTCGCGTGGGGTGAACAGCGGATCGAGGATGCGGCGGTACTTCGCATGCTCGGGCGGGTCGACCTGCAGCGGGATCAGCGGCCGGATGTTGCCCAGATCGACGGCGTCCTTTGACGAGAACAACTCGGTGTGCTTGAGCGTCATCTCGATATCGGCCAGCCGGCTGAGTACGACCGCCTGGGGTGATCGGAATACCGGGGTCGACTCACGCAATGCCTTGTACATCGGCTGCGGCTCCGCGACACCCGCCATCGCCTGGTCGACGTAGCCTTCGGTATCTGTCATTCGGTCAGCCTGGCACCAACGTCGTCGCTGGGCAATGGTCAATGCTGAGCGTGTGCACAATCCCCAGCGGGGTTAGCTGTGCAGGTGTAGCCGTTCCCCGTGCGGGCCGAAGATCACGATGGCCTCCACCGGCCCGTCGACCACGCCGAACCAGTGCGGAGTCCAGGTGGAGAACTCGACGGCTTCGCCCGGGTCGATGGCGAAGTCACGGTCGCCGAGGATTAGCCGCATCCGCCCGGCGAGCACGTACATCCAGTCCTGGCCCTCGTGCACCGGCAGCTCGGTCGGTGGGGTGCGGCGTCGAGCGCTGACCCGGACTTTGAACGCGTGCAATCCGCCCGCGGGCCCTTGCCGGGTCAGCGGCCAGTACGTGACTCCGCGGTGGGTGTGCGCGCGGCCGCGCACCCGTGGATCGCGTGCCTCGGATGCCTGCAACAACTCGTCGGTGCTGACCGAGAGCGCCTCGGCCAGCCGCGGCAGATGATCCAGCGCGAGCCGCCGTTTCCCCGATTCGAGGCGACTCAGCGTCGAGACGTCGATCCCGGCGCGGTCGCCGACCTCCTGCAGCGTCATGCCGCGCTGCACGCGCAGCTCCCGGAGCCGGCGGCGCACCTGGAGGTCGATCGACTCGCTTCTCGTCTTTGCCTGCATGGCAAATCAGCTTGGCAATTCTTTCCCGGCTGGGCAAGCTCGCTGTGTGGACAGTTCTTGCAAAGACTCTTGCAAACCCGAGGACGCCCGGCAGTTCTGGGAAGACCGCTACCGCTCCGCCGAGCGGGTGTGGAGTGGGCGCGTCAATCCCCGCCTCGCCGAGGTAGCCACTGAGCTGCCGGCGGGCCGGGCTCTGGACCTCGGCTGTGGCGAAGGCGCCGACGCGCTGTGGTTGGCCGAGCGTGGCTGGCAGGTGGTGGCCGTCGACGTATCGGCCACCGCGCTGCAACGAGCGACCGAGGTGGCGGCCGACCGGAACCTGTTGTCAAACATCAGCTTTCAGCGGCACGACCTCAACGAGAGTTTCCCCGACGGGATGTTCGACCTGGTGTCCGCGCAATACTTGCACTCGCCTGCTTACCTGGAGCGGGACGCGGTGCTGCGGCTGGCGGCCGAACGCGTGAATCCCGGCGGCGTGCTGCTGATCGTCGATCACGGGGCGCCCCCACCCTGGGCGCAGCACGACGGCCACCAGTTTGCGGGCATCGAGGAGGTGCTCGCGTCCCTGCGACTCGACACCAGCCGCTGGACTCGGGAGTTCGCACAGTCCGCCGGACGCGAGATGGTCGGGCCGAACGGTGAAATCGGCAACATGGTCGACCACGTCATGGTGCTGCGACGTGCCGAATAGCCTTGGCCCTCAGGCGGCGTCGTGAAAGATCAGGCCCATGGCATAGCGTTCGCCGGAGCGAACCACCGACACACCATGGCGCACCGGGGACGCCGACCAACCCCTGCTGGATTGCACCGGTCGTTCCCGGGTGGTGAAGACGTACCCGTGCCCCTGCGGCAATTGCGTTGCGGTGCCGCGTGATTGCGCGCGAAAGCGCTGCTCGACGAGCAGGAACTCGCCGCCGGTGTAATCGGTGTCGGGGACGCTCAGGTTGATGACCACCTGAAGCGGAAAGACCAAGTCGCCGTACAGGTCTTGATGCAGGGCGTTCCAATCGCCTTCACCGTATTTCAGCATCAGCGCGGTAGATCGCGTCTGGCCGGCGGCGTGGCATGTCTTCAGCCAGTCGTCGAGGCTGTCCGGCCAGGCGGCGTCCCGGCCCAGCTTCGCCCACCACTCCCGGGCTATCGGCAACAGCCGGGGGTAGAGGGCCTGTTTGAGCTCCTCGATCGGTTCGGGATAGGGCGCGTGGAAGTAGCGATACTGCCCGGCGCCGTACCGCTTCGGCGCCATGTCGATGGTCGAACGGAACAAGCTGTCGTCGGCGTAGAGCTTGCGCAGCCGTGCCGCCTCACTGGCCGTGACCAGCCGCGGCAGCAGCGCCCCGCCGAATTCGCTGACCTCAGCCGCGATGGCGGCCCAGTCGCCGGTCTCGACACGCTTGAACCATTGATCAGACACCATGATCTGTAGACGATAGGGATGCCCGCAATGTGAGGTGCGGGGAAAGCCGCTGGCCTGCGGATTCCGCAACGAGTACCGTAGATCGGCGCGGACGAGTTGGCCGGGCGGCCGCGGACCGTCGTGAGGCGGTTCGAGGAAAGTCCGGACTTCACAGAGCAGGGTGATTGCTAACGGCAATCCGAGGTAACTCGCGGGAAAGTGCCACAGAAAACAGACCGCCACCCTCGTGGTGGTAAGGGTGAAACGGTGCGGTAAGAGCGCACCAGCATTCCGGGTGACCGGAGTGGCTAGGCAAACCCCACCCGAAGCAAGGTCAAGAAGGCCGCACCGGAAGGTGCGGCCGCGCAGGCGTTCGAGGGTTGCTCGCCCGAGCCTGCGGGTAGGCCGCTTGAGGCACCCGGCGACGGTGTGTCCAGATGGATGGCCGCCGCCGCGCCGCCGTTGCTTACGCGCGGCGGCGCGGAACAGAATCCGGCTTACAGGCCAACTCGTCCCCCCCCCGCGGGCCCTGCGACCAGGATAAGCGCAGTTGCTCATTCGCCGCCTCGAATCGACCCCTCAGCGTTTGTTCACAATGAGATCTCGGTACCCCGAGTTGGGCATTCGTTCATTCAGCAAGCTGGGTCAAACGCACCACATTGGGCGATGGGGCGGAGCAGAATCTGCATGCGTACGGCCCATACTCGGAGCCCTTGTTGCCTCGAATGAGAAAGGAGCTATGACCGCTAAATGGAGAAAATCATAACTTTCGCTTCTGTGGCATCTTTCGGCTTCTGTGCGTCAATATTTCTCCCGGCTGGATCGGCTCACGCCGACCTCTGCCCGTATCCAGGCGTTGGATCCGGTGGCGGCGCTTTGTTCGCGCAAGGTGGCTTCTGCGACTACCCGACGGAGATCAACGGGTCGCATATGCACTGCGAGGCAGGTGGTTTCGGCGTCAACGGCATTCTCGGTGCATCTAACAACGGCATCAGCGGCGGGATCGGCGGTGCCGGTGTCGGCGCTCTCAGTTGTACTTGGCGCTGTCCAGACGGCGCGATGGCACCGGCACCTAACCCGCCAGGGTTGTGGAGGGGATACATGGTGGTGATGAACTCTACGAATTTCTGCAAAGACCACATGGCGCCGGACGGCTTTTGGAGTGAACCCGTTTTACCGACTGAGGGAATCCCGCCGGGTGAGCAACCAGGGGAATCGCCAAGAATGACGGGGCCCGCCGCGCCGGGACCAACACAATTTGCACCAGGACTGCCAGAAGCATTAACACCAGGGGTGCCGGGAGCATTAACACCAGGATCACCGAATCCGTAATGGCCGAGAATAGAAGCGAGCCGCGCCCGAGGATCGCAAAGGGTAGCCCGACCGACTATTCAGACGCGGCTTAGGGCGATGCGGTTCCACTTCGGCACTGAGCAACTCACTGCTCTGGCCGGTCATAAGTGGCTGTCCATCGTTGGGACTGAGCCGGTCATATGGCAGAACCGTCTCCAAGGCCCGGCAGGTCGCCCTCGGAGCGCGTTAGGGTTGCGAAACTAGGAAAGGGGACACATGTTCGTGTACAGATCGTCCGAGACTGACCTGGGTAAGTTCGAAACCGGGTTCGTCATGCCCGGCCCGCCCGCAAAGTTCGTTCGCGTCAAAACCCACTCGACGGCCCAAGACGCAGAAGCGCACGTCCACTATCTCAACGGCGGCCAGCTCACCGAGACGTTCGCCGAATCGCTGGATTCGATTGCCCAAAGCCTGACCGGCATCGACAAAGCCCTGCGCGAACACCGTTGTAGTACGCAGTAGAGCAAGCCTGGACGGTTGGCAGCGGGACTCGGCCTTATGGCCGTAGCGAAATCGAAAGCATTTGTACCACAGGCCAACTCGTCCGCGTTGAAAGCTAGTGGTCCTCTTTGTACACCGCTTTGGCGAGCTTGCGCAGCGCGCTGTCGAGTTGGGTACGGCAGCTGGTAGCCAGGTCAGCCTCCCGCTGGTACAGCAGACCGTAGGTGAAGGTGTCCTCGCCGGCGGCCTGCGCGGTTTGGGCCTCTTGACTCAAATGTTCGCGGCTGACCACGCTGTCTTGATGATCGCCGAGCAGCGACTGGATGGCCTTCGCCTGTTCGGACACCCTGTCTGCGCCGGTGGCCGACGCCGTGTAGCGAAGTCGCTTGGCGCGCTTGCGGATTCGGTGTATCGCCTCGTCGTGTTCGTACTCGTCGTCCGGGTTGTCTTTCTCGACCTGTTTGGCGGCCTTTGCGGCCTTGCGGACCTTCTTGTACGCGGCATCGATGGTGACCGGCGGCTGTTCCTCGCCCGGAGCGCCGCCGGGGGTTTGGGCCACCAGCTCCTCGAGGGCGTCGAGCATCCGGAAGTATCGGGTCGAACGCATCGCGATCAACGACCGCCGCAGCCCGGTCTGGTATCGGCGCTCGGCGCCGCCGACCAACCGCTCGCGCACCGGGCCACGCACCAATTCCGGTGCGAGCTCGCCCAATTGACGTTCGTACCGCTCCGCGAGGACCTCGGCGTCGCGGGCGATGCCGAGGATGCCGGCCAGCTCACGCAGCTCATCAAGCACCCAGCCCTCGTCGGGCAACCCGAATGATTCCTGGTAATCGGTCAACAGGCCGCGCAGCTTGCGGGTGGTCACCCGCATCTGGTGAATGGAGTCGTACGTATCGGCGCGCACCGCGCGATCCCACACCAGAAGTTCGCGAACCTGCTCGGCCACCGCACGCTGTAGCGGGTCCTCGGGCGGCTCCGCGCTGGGCGACGGGGCGCCCAGCACCCGGGCCAGCTTGGAAGCGTGTCCGGCGGGGGCAGCGCCCGCGTCGAGCAGACGGTTGCTCAGCCGGTTCAACAACTCGGTGTCCGGATTCTCGTCGGAGTCCTCGCTCGGCTCGGCCAGCTCCAGCTCCCACTCGCGCCACTCCTGTTGAGTGGGCTCCGGTCCGGAGTCGTCCGAGGCGCGGGCCGACCATGCGACCACGTGGTCGTTGCTGAACTCCGCCAGCGTGGCGCCGCCGGCGCCGCGCAACACCTGGGTTTCGCGTTGGGTGGTGATGCGGGCGACCGGTTGCAGTGGACGATCGCGGACGATCGCCAGCACGACATCGACCAACTCCTCGGGCACGGTGCCGTGGCCACCGGAACCCGATGCGTCGAGCGGCGCGTGGACCTCGGTGCGGGCCTCGGGCCCGGCCGGCAACTTCAGGTGCCAGCCCGCGTCGGAGCCGCCGGTGCGGCGGCGCAGGGTGATCTTGTTGCGCGCCAGATCCTGTGTCAGCGTGTCGAAGTACGTCGCGTCGAGCTTTTGAATCGGGGACTTCTCGACGTGAGCCACCGCGGCGATGCCTTCGAACGAAGGCGACACGGTGGACTCGACAACATCGAACTTGCGCTCAACCTCGAGATGACGCGAGGTTTTTGGCGCTTTTTCAGGCATCTTCGGCTCCGTTGAGGGCGCGTTACCGCGGCCTTGGACGTCGTGGACGGTCGTGGATAGGGCATCCATAGCCTGCCATACCGCGCTCGCCCGGCCGCCGGCGAATCGCCGCGGTCCGACCGGGCCGGCCTGCGGGTCCCGGCCGTGGGGGAGTGATTCTTTTGCCGCGTGAATTGCGTATGCGCCACATCGAAACCGCTTATGGTTTGCGGTACGGGTAACCGCTCAATTCACGGAAACCTCGGATAGCTGATGAAGGAGCGTTCCAATGGTGGCTTCCCCTCGCGTTGCGACTCGAATAGTCGCCAGTGGAATTGCGGCCGGCGCGGCCAGTGTGGCAATGCTTTTCGCCGCCTGCGGTCCGGCTTCAGCTAATTGGCGGGCGGACCTGCCGGATCCGGCGCCCGCACCGAATTGCACAGCGGCCGACCTCGCCCAGGTTTCCGCCGGTGTTGCGGCGGCAACGTCGGCTTATCTGTTCACCCACCCTGACGTCAACGCGTACTTCACCAGCCTGAAGGGCCAGCCGCGCGCCGATATTCGCGATCAAGTGAAGCAATACATGGACGCCAACCCGCAGACTCACACCGACCTGTTGGGAATTCGCCAGCCGTTGACCGACTTCCAGAATCGCTGCGGAATAGGGGCCGGGATAGCGGCCGCAGACTAAGGTGCGCTGATCCTTCTCAGCCGGGCGCCGGCGGCCGCAGGTGCATCGCCAGGCCGCTCAGCTCGCGAATCGTTTGAACCTCGGTGTCTCTGAACGGCCGTCCGTCCGGACCGAGTAGGTCGTGGAACCATTCCTGCGGCATCGCCGGGTCCGGGTGCTCCCACGAGTCCCATGGGAAGTAGGTCTGCGTCTTCCCGGCGACCAAGCCCCAATTGAATGCGCCGACGCCCGCGCGCTTGGCGATCGGCAGGATGCTTTCGACCGTGCTGCCCAATGGCCGGGCCATGTACTCGGTGCAAAGGATCGGACGCCCTTGCGAGACAAGCTCGCCGATGCGGTGCTCGAACTCCGAGGGCTCGGCGTAGGAATGGAACGTGATGACGTCGGAGTTATCGAGCTGAATGCCGCTGATGACACTGCGGCGTCCGGGATCCGCCCATTCGCCGTGCCACACGCCACTCGTCAACGGTTGGCAGGGATCAACCAGACGTGCCCATTGGAAAACCTGCGGAAGCAAATCGGCGACAAGATCAAATTTGTCTGGTCTTTCGACCGAGGCGTAGGCCTCCGCGGGATTGTCGGGCTCATTCCACAGGTCCCAACCCAAAATGCGGTCGTCATTGCGGAATTGGGTCAGGACCCCGGTGACATAGCCGCGCAGGGTCTTGACGTAGCCGCGATCACCGAGGCGATCGGCCCCCGGACTCTGCACCCATCCGGAGTTGTGGATGCCGGGTCGTGGCGGGCGCTGCGGGCCGGCCTTGGGAAAAGGATCCCAGCAGGAGTCGAACAACACGAACAGCGGCTTGATGCCGTGGCGCGCCGCAATGTCGACGAATTCCGCGAGACGGGCTTGAAAGCCGCGGTGATCCTGGACCCACAGGAGGTCGTGCAGGAAGACTCGCGCGCTGTTGAATCCGTTGGCCTGGGCCCAACTCAACTCGGTGTCGATGCGCCGCGGATCGTAGGTCTCGGCCTGGAACATCTCCAACTGATTGATGGCGTTCGACGTGATGAAGTCGGCGCCGACGGGCCAGCCCTGCGCTTGATACCAGCGATTGGCGCGCTCAGGTGACCAGCGTGTTGCTTGCGGTGAGGTCCGGGGTGGTTGCGCGGATACGTGCGGTGCTTGAGCCAGTGCCGTGCCTCCTCCTGCGAGTAGCAGCGGAAACTTCAACACCGTTCGACGGTGCACAAAGTCACCGCGATTCCCCCGGTCGATATATTCACCCTTGTTCTAGAGACGAGACCGTAATCTAGAAACAATCGTACAACCCTGTCACCCAACGGGTTTCATCGGTTAGCGATAGTGACGGGGCGCACGGTGAACCGGGGGAGAAAAGCCCTGGGCGCGCGGTTTGCCACGCTCTGTTAGAAGCTGTGCTCCTCGGCGGGGAAGGACCCTTCGGCCACCTCTTGCGCATATTGCGTTGCGGCGCGACGCAATTCCCCGCCGATGTCGGCGAACCGCTTGACGAAGCGTGCGGTCTTGCCGCTGCTCATCCCCGCCATGTCCTGCCAAACCAGGACCTGGCCGTCGCAGTTCGGGCCAGCTCCGATCCCAATGGTCGGGATGGTCAGCTTTCCGGTGATCTGGGTGGCCAGTTCGGCCGGCACCATTTCCATGACGACGGAGAACGCGCCGGCTTCGGCGACGGCGATCGCATCGTGCACGGTCTGTTCCGCGGCGTCACCGCGACCCTGGACCCGGAAGCCGCCCAGGCTGTTCACGCTCTGCGGGGTGAAGCCGATGTGGGCCATCACCGGAATGCCGGCGGCGGACAGACAGGCAATCTGCTCGGCCACCCGCTCACCGCCCTCGAGCTTGACCGCGTGCGCGCCGCCTTCCTTCATGAACCGGGTGGCGGCGGCCAACGCGGCGGCCGGGCCGGCCTCGTAGCTGCCGAAGGGCAGGTCCGCGACGACCAAGGCGTGCTGGGCGCCCCGCACCACTCCGCGCACCAGCGGGATCATTTCGTCGATGGAGACGGGCACGGTGGTGTCGTAGCCGTAGACGACGTTGGCCGCCGAGTCGCCCACCAGCAGCACCGGGATGCCGGCCTCGTCGAAAACGCGGGCGGTCGAATAGTCGTAGGCCGTGAGCATGGCCCACTTGTGGCCTTCGGCCTTCATTTTTTGCAGGTGGTGTGTGCGAATTTTCGCCCTGGGTGTTGCAGGCGTGTTTGCACCGTAAACGTTGTGCTCAGACATCATTGTCCCTAATTGGTCGTCGGGTCGACCCTCGTGGCCTCAAGAGGTCCCCGGGTTCGTCTGACGGATTTATTCTGCCATCTCTGCTCCGCGGTTGCACCGCCCTAAAGGTGTGAGACATGCCATGCTCGGCATGCGGCGGTCAGGCGGACTCGACGCCAGTTTCCTCTTTCAATGCCGAGATCGGTGGCCGCCGAAACGTCGCATACGTCGAATTGAAAAACGGCTTCGGCGTCAAAGCCAATGACGTGGTGATGTCGTTGGTCTCCGGGGTGCTGCGACAATATCTGGTCGATCGAAATGCGTTGCCGATTTCGTCGCTGGTGGCGTCGCTTATTTGCACACCGAAATCGCGGATCCGTGCAGCGCCTGTCAGCCATTTCTCAGGCGAATTCGGTTGCAAAAGAACATAGTTCGGCCATTGGCGCTTCGTTGTTGCAGGATTGGTCGCAGTTCGCCGCGCCGACGGTGTTCGGAGCCGCGATGCGGATCTACGCGCGAACCCGGTTCACGGACAGCATGCCGGTGCACAACCTGGTGGCCTATGTGGGAGCTTGTCGACGAGTTCGCGGTCGGGATGGAAGAGTTGCTGGCGGCCTGGTGTTAGTCGGCCGCAGGTGCCGCTAATCAGGATCTCAGGTTCGCTCTGGCAGCATAGGTGGGCATGGGCCTGACTCGCCGCGACAAGATCGCGCGCACGCTGCTGATCTGGACGGCGATCGCTTCCGTGGCGCTTCTGCTTGCCGGCTGTCTCCGCGTTGTGGGCGGGCGGGCCGTCATGGCCGGGCCCAAGCTGGGTCAGCCCATCGAGTGGACGCCGTGCCGGGCCGCGAACCCGAAGGTCAAGATCCCGGGCGGCGCGCTGTGCGGCCGACTGGCCGTGCCGGTCAACTACGACCAGCCGGGCGGCGACGTAGCGACGCTGGCGATGATCCGTTTCCCCGCGACCGGAGACAAGGTCGGCTCGCTGGTGATCAACCCCGGCGGCCCCGGTGAGTCGGGCATCGATGCGGCGCTGGGTGTCGTCCAGTCGTTGCCCAAGCGGGTCCGCGAGCGCTTCGACCTGGTCGGCTTCGACCCCCGCGGGGTGGGCATGTCACGCCCGGCGATCTGGTGCAACTCCGACGCGGACAACGATCGGCTGCGCACCGAGCCCAACGTCGACTACAGCCCGGCGGGCGTGGCCCACATCGAGGACGAGACCAAGCAGTTCGTCGGCCGCTGCGTCGACAAGATGGGCAAGGATTTCCTGGCCAATGTCGGGACCGTCAACGTCGCCCGGGACCTCGATGCGATGCGCGCCGCGCTCGGCGACGACAAGCTGACCTACCTCGGCTACTCCTATGGCACCCGCATCGGGTCGGCGTACGCGGAGGCCTACCCGCAGAACGTGCGCGCGATGATCCTCGACGGAGCCGTCGACCCCAACGCCGATCCCATCGAGGCGGATCTGCGTCAGGCCAAGGGTTTTCAGGATGCGTTCAACGACTTCGCCGCCGACTGCGCCGCGAAGAATCCGACCTGCCCGCTGGGGACCGACCCGGCCAAGGCCATCGACGTCTACCACAGCCTGGTCGACCCGATGGTCGACCCCAACAACCTGATGCTCGGCAGGCCGGTGCCGACGAACGACCCGCGCGGACTGAGTTACAGCGACGCGATCGTCGGCACCATCATGGCGCTGTACTCGCCGAGCCTGTGGCATCACCTGACCGACGGCCTGACGGAGTTGGTCGACCACCACGGGGACACCCTGCTCGCTCTGGCCGACATGTACATGCGCCGCGACTCGCACGGCCACTACACCAACGCCACCGACGCTCGGGTGGCGATCAACTGCGTTGACCAACCGCCGATTACGGACCGGGCCAAGGTCGTCGACGAAGACCGCCGCTCGCGGGAAA
>NZ_JAFAUS010000250.1 GCF_019243155.1 Mycobacterium sp. | reverse complement strand
TCGTGCGCCGCGGACAGCAGCCCGTCGCGCGACGCCGAACGCAGCACCTCGCCCAGCAGCTGCTCGCGCTCGAGGTCGACCTTCGGCGGCAATCCGCCGAGATGGTCCGCGGTCACCTGCGCCCATACCGAACCGTCGAACTCGTCGCGGGTGTCGCCCAGCAGCATCAGGGTCTCCCCCGGTTCGGTGCCCAGGCCCGTGGGGATGCGCCGGCCGACGTCGTCGATCACGCCGAGTACGCCGACGACCGGCGTCGGCAGGATGGCGGCCGAGCCGGTCTGGTTGTAGAAGCTCACGTTGCCGCCAGTGACCGGAATCCCCAGGGCCACACAGCCGTCGGCCAGGCCGCGCACCGCCTGCGAGAACTGCCACATGACGCCGGGATCCTCGGGTGAGCCGAAGTTGAGGCAGTTGGTCACCGCGACCGGCGTGGCGCCGGTGACGGCGACGTTGCGGTACGCCTCGGCCAGGGCCAGCTGGGCGCCGGTGTAGGGATCGAGCTTGGCGTAGCGGCCGGACGCGTCGGTCGACAGCGCGATGCCGCGGCCGGTGGACTCGTCGACGCGGAGCATGCCGCCGTCGGCGTGTTCGGCCAGCACGGTGTTCCCGCGGACGTACCGGTCGTATTGCTCGGTGATGAACTTACGGCTGCACAGATGCGGACTGCCAAGCAGCGCAAGCAAAGTCGCGCGCAGCTCGTCGCCGGTCTGAGGCCGCGGCAGCTTGGTCGAGTGGTCGGCGTTCAGCGCGTCCTGCGACTCGGGGCGGGCGACGGGACGTTTGTAGACGGGTCCTTCGTGGGCCACGGTGCGTGGGGGCACGTCGACCACCGTCTCGCCGTGCCAGGTGATGCGCAGCCGGTCGCCATCGGTGACCTCGCCGATCACCGTGGCGAGCACCTCCCATTTGCGGCACACCGCCATGAACGCGTCCACGTTCTCCGGTGCCACAACCGCGCACATCCGCTCCTGCGACTCGCTGCAGAGCACCTCCGCCGGGGTCATGTCCTTTGCCCGCAGCGGAACGGTCTCGAGCTGAATCGCCATCCCGCCGTCGCCGGCTGACGCCAATTCCGATGTGGCACAGGATAATCCGGCACCACCCAGATCCTGGATGCCGACCACCAGGCCGCCCGCGTACAGCTCGAGGCAGCACTCGATCAGCACCTTCTCCATGAAGGGGTCGCCGACCTGGACCGACGGCAGCTTCTTGCGGGCCGGTCCCCCGCCGTCTTCGATATCAAAGGTGTCGGACGCCAGCACCGACACCCCGCCGATGCCGTCCAGCCCGGTGCGCGCGCCGAACAGGATGATCTTGTTGCCGGCCCCCGAGGCGAACGCCAGGTGCAGATCCTCCTGGCGTAATACGCCAACGCACAACGCGTTTACCAACGGGTTGCCGGCATAGCACGCGTCGAAGACGGTCTCGCCGCCGATGTTGGGCAGGCCCAGCGAGTTGCCGTAGCCGCCGACGCCGCGGACCACCCCGTCGACCACGCGGCGGGTGTCGGGCGCGTCGGCGGCGCCGAACCGAAGCTGGTCCATCACGGCGACCGGTCGCGCGCCCATCGCCATGATGTCGCGGACGATGCCGCCGACGCCGGTGGCCGCACCCTGGTAGGGCTCGACGTAGGACGGGTGGTTGTGGGACTCGACCTTGAAGGTGACGGCCCAGCCGTCACCGATGTCGACGACGCCGGCGTTCTCGCCGATGCCGGCCAGCATGCCCGCCCGCATCTCGTCGGTGGTTGTCTCACCGAAGTAGCGCAGGTGAACCTTGGACGACTTGTACGAGCAGTGCTCGCTCCACATCACCGAGTACATCGCCAGCTCGGCGTCGGTGGGTCTGCGGCCCAGAATCTCGCGGATTCGCTGGTACTCGTCGTCTTTGAGACCCAGCTCGTTAAACGGTTGCGGCAGGTCGGGGGTCGACGCAGCAAGCTCGACGGAGTCGATCGCCTGAGTGCGCGCACTGGTCCCGGAGACAGTCACGCCAGACAGTCTAGGGCTGGGACGCATCCGAGGTCGGGACGCCGCATGGCGACGCCCGGATAGAAAATTAGAACGTGTTTCAGAAATGCCACAACCGAGCCGATGCGGCTTGCTACGGTTTCGGCTGACACCCCCGGACGAAAAGAGGCCGCAATGATCCTGGACAGGTTCCGTCTCGACGACAAGGTCGCCGTCATCACCGGTGGGGGTCGCGGGTTGGGGGCGGCCATCGCGCTGGCTTTTGCCGAGGCCGGCGCCGATGTTCTGATCGGCTCGCGCACGGAATCCGAACTAGAGGCCGTCGCCGAGCAGGTCCGCGCCGTCGGGCGACGCGCGCACGTCGTCGTGGCCGACCTGGCCCACCCCGAGGCAACCGCTCAGCTGGCGGGTCAGGCCGTCGAGGCGTTCGGGAAACTAGACATCGTCGTCAACAACGTCGGCGGGACGATGCCGAACACGCTGCTGACCACCTCCACCAAGGACCTCAAAGACGCCTTCACCTTCAACGTCGCCACCGCCCACGCGCTCACCGTCGCGGCGGTGCCGTTGATGCTGGAGCACTCCGGCGGCGGCAGCATCATCAACATCACCTCGACCATGGGCCGGCTGGCCGGGCGTGGTTTCGCCGCCTACGCCACCGCCAAGGCCGCGCTGGCCCACTACACCCGGTCGGCCGCATTGGACCTGTGCCCGCGGATCCGAGTCAACGCGATCGCACCGGGCTCGATCCTGACCTCCGCGCTGGACGTGGTGGCCGCCAATGAGGAGTTGCGGGCGCCGATGGAAAAGGTGACGCCGCTGCGCCGCCTCGGCGATCCCGTCGACATCGCCGCTGCCGCAGTCTATTTGGCGTCTCCGGCAGGCGACTTCCTGACCGGCAAGACGCTGGAGGTCGACGGCGGCCTCACCTTCCCCAATCTCGACATCCCCGTCCCGGACCTGTGAGCTGAGGAGCCAGCCATGCCCATACCCGTCGTCCAACTGGGCACCGGCAACGTCGGCGTCCATTCGCTGAAGGCGCTGATCACCAACCCCGAGTTCGAGCTGGCCGGCGTCTGGGTGTCCTCGGAAGCCAAGGCCGGCAAGGACGCGGCAGAGCTTGCGGGGCTTGCGGATTCGACCGGCGTACTGGCCAGCACCGACCTCGATGAGGTGCTCGCCACTGGCCCGCAGTGCGCGGTGTACAACGCGATGGCCGACAACCGGTTACCCGAAGCGCTCGAGGACTACCGCCGGGTGCTGGCGGCCGGGGTCAACATCGTCGGCAGCGGTCCGGTCTTCTTGCAGTACCCGTGGCAGGTGATTCCCGAGGAGCTGGTCAAGCCGATCGAAGACGCCGCGCGAGAAGGCAATTCGAGCGTGTACGTCAACGGGATCGACCCCGGCTTCGCCAACGACCTGCTTCCGCTGGCGCTGGCCGGCACCTGCCAGAACATCCAGCAGGTCCGCTGCATGGAGATCGTCGACTACGCCACCTACGACAGCGCCGTCGTGATGTTCGACGTGATGGGCTTCGGGAAGCCCCTCGACGAGATCCCGATGCTGTTGCAGACCGGCGTGCTGAGCCTGGCGTGGGGTTCGGTGGTGCGGCAAATGGCTGCCGGCCTTGGCATTTCGCTCGACTCGGTGGCCGAGGAGTACGTCCGCGAGCCCGCGCCGGAGGACTTCGACATCGCGTCGGGTCACATCCCCAAGGGCAGCGCCGCGGCGCTGCGGTTCGAGGTTTTCGGCATGGTCAACGGCGACCCCGTCGTCGTCCTCGAACACGTCACCCGGTTGCGCGAGGACCTGTGCCCCGACTGGCCGCAGCCGGCCCAGCCCGGCGGGTCCTACCGCATCGAGATCACCGGCGAGCCGTCCTACGCCATGGACATCTGCCTGAGCAGCCGCAAGGGCGATCACAACCACGCCGGGCTGGTCGCCACCGCGATGCGGATCGTCAACGCGATCCCCGCGGTCGTCGCCGCCCCGCCGGGCATCGTGACCACCCTCGACCTGCCGCTGATCACCGGCAAGGGGCTCTACCTTCCCGAGTGATCGGCAGCGCGGCATGAAACCCGCCGTTTTGGCGTTCCCCTTCTAGTCACATGTGCTGGCTCGGAAGGGAAAGCCATGTCGAGACGACGAGTTCTGATCACCGGGGCGTCGAAGGGGATCGGCCGCGCGACCGCCGACCGCCTGGCCGCCGACGGTTACGAGGTGATCGGCCTTGCGCGCACGGCGCCCTGCGACTTCCCCGGACAATTTCATGAGGTCGACCTGGCCGACCGGGCCGCGACCGCGGCGGTCCTGGAAAAGATCGTCGCCGAGGGCACCGTCGACGCGGTGGTCAACAACGTCGGCTACGCGCAGTTCGGCCGCATCGGCTCGATCGACCTGGACGATCTGTTCGCCACCTATGACATGAACGTGCGCACCGCGGTGCAGGTCGTGCAGGCGGTGCTGCCCGGCATGATCGATGCCAAATGGGGTCGCATCGTCAACGTCACCAGCCTGACGACGCTCGGCGTTGCCGAACGTACCCCGTACGCCGCGTCCAAGGCCGCGCTCGAAACGTGCACTCGGATATGGGCCGGTGAGCTCGCCTCGACCGGCATCACCGTGAACGCGGTGTCGCCCGGGCCGATTGAAACCGAGATGTTCCGCGCCAAGAGCCCGACGGGTTCCGAGCGCGAAGCGCGGCTGCTGTCCGCCATTCCGCTGCAGCGCGTGGGCACGCCCGCCGAGATCGCGCACGCGATCGTGATGCTGCTGCACGAAGACGCCGGATACATGACGGGCCAGATCGTTCGGGTCGACGGCGGCGGCAGCATCGGCGCCGCCTAGTCAAACGGCGTGCGCCGTCCGCACCGCCTGCTCGCACACGGCGTGGACGGCGTCTTCGCGTCCGGGTCTGCTCTGGCATCCGACGCTGATCCGGACCGGCCCGTCCAGCAGCACCGTCCACCACACGTGATGGTCGGCGCGCACTTCGCGGTAGGTGACGGCGGGGCGGCCCGCGCTGCTTCCGGTCGGGTTGAAGTCGACGAACACCCCGGCCGGCTCCGCGTCCATCGCGCGTTTCAGCCGCTCGGCAGTGCCACTGAGCGTCTCACCGGCAACCGGCGACTGTGTGACATGCAGCGCGACTTCAGGATCCGATGGCGACGTGACTTGCACCCGCGCGGACCCGGGGCCGCCGACAATGCGCTGCGTCGGCCAGTTCGCGGGCACGCTCAACGCCACCCGGCCTTCCACCAAGAAGGTGGTCGGCGCGGACTCGACCCGTGTTGTGGTGCGGGCGTCGGGCCGGTGCGTCGTCGCCACCGCCGGGGCCGCCGCCGCCGAGACGATGGCGGCGGCCGCAAGCGCGCTGCGTGCGTGGGATCGCACTCGGCCGACGCGCGGGGCGGCGCGTGGCGCCGGCGGATCGGCAGTGGCCGGTGCGGCCAACTGCGCCAGTCCGGCGTCGTCGATCTCCACGACCGTCCGCGCGCTGTCGCGAATCAAGTCAGCGATTATCGTCGCGAGCTCCCGCGCCCCGGGCACCGCGCTGGGCGCGTCGACCAGTACCACCGCCGCGGCCGTGCCGGCGATCACGTTCGCGACGTCTTGCGCTACGCGTTGCGGTTCGGCCGTGCGCGGCACGGCCGATACCTCGGTACCGACGATCGCTACCAATCGCTCCGCGATCTCCACCACCGCCAGCACCTCGGGATCGACGTCGGGTGCCTGCCGTCGCAGCAGCCACGACCGCGGACGCGTGAGCACGTCGCCGGCCGCGTCGGCCGCGGCGTCGGTCAGCACGCCGACGCGCGACGGCGACCACCACGACGGATGCACGAGGACGACCCCGGTGGCCGTTGGGCAGATTGCGGATCGAAGCGCGGTGCGCCAGAGCGAATCCACGGCCACCGGTCGCTCGCCCACGATCGCCAGGTCGTCGTCGATCGCGCTCAGCGCTGCGTCGATTCTCTCGGCGTCAACGAATGCTTCTGTATCGCAACATAATCGACGTATCACGCCGGGTCCCGCCGCCACGATTGCACGGTGTTGGCTCACGGCGCGCTCCAGGCCACCTGGACAAGCTGCTCGTCACCGGGCCGGGCGGTCAGGACGCCGCGGCCGGCCGGCAGCCGCGCGGCGTCGCGGGAACCAAACGTCGGGCGTCCGCTCATCGTCAGGGTCACGCAGCCAATGTCGCGCAGGCTCGTCAGGATGGGATCGAACAACGCGCGTTCAGCTGCACCGCTGCGGTGCGCCACGATCAGATGCAATCCCAGATCCCGGGCGTACGGTAGGAATTCGAGGATCGGTGCCAGCGCACTGCCGGCAGGACCGGTGACGAGGTCGTAATCGTCGACCATCACGTAGACGTCCGGCCCGGACCACCACGACCTGGCTTGCAATTGCGTCTGAGTGGCGTCGTGCGGGGGCATCCGCCGCCGCAGGAGATCGGCCAGGCTCGACAGCAGGCTATCCAGTGCGGGCGGCGACGGCGCATAGCCGCGAAGGTGTTCCGACTCGACGACGCCGAGGAGCGCGCGCCGAAAGTCGACGATGAACAGCTGGGCTTGCTCGGGGAGCTTTGTCCGGACTATCTCCCGGCACAGGGTTCGCAGCGTCGCGGTCTTTCCGCACTCGCTTTCACCGAGGATCAAAAGATGCGCGTGACGTTCGAAAGCGACTGCCACCGGGCGCAATCGGTGCTCCTCCAGCCCGAGCAGGACCCGCGTTCCGAGTTCGACGCCCGCTCGGCGCACGACGGCGTCGTGATCCACGTGTGTGGGTAGCAGAGGTATGGGCGGCGCAACCGATTCACTGGGAGGGATCGCGACGACGGGTGCAGCGATCATCATGTGCAGCCCGTCGCGCGTCAGTCCGCGCCCCGGTCTGTCGCGGGGCACGTCTCGCGCGGCCTTGCGGTCCAGTTCGGAGTCGGCGGGTTCGCCGAGCCGCAACTCGATACGGGTGCCGATCTGGTCCCTCAGCGCGGGACGGATCTCAGCCCAGCGCGACGCCGACAACACGACGTGCACTCCGAACGAAAGGCCCTGCGCTGCAAGCGCAGTGATGGAGTGTTCCAGAGCTTCGAACTCATGACGCACGTTCGCCCAGCCGTCGACGACCAGGAAGACGTCACCGAACGGATCCCCGAACTCATCGCCCGGCAGCGCACGGTATTGCGCGATCGATGCGATTCCATGCTCGCCGAAGATGGCTTCCCGCTCGGTGACCACCGACTCGCACTCGGCGACGATCCGCTCGACGAGTCGCGGCTCCGTCCTGCCCGCGACCGCACCCACATGCGGCAGTGTTTGTACGGAGCCGAGCGCGCCACCGCCGAAGTCCAGGCAGTAGAACTGCACGTGCCGCGGTTCGCGAACCGCCGCCAGCGCGGTGATCAGCGTCCGCAGTGCCGTCGACTTGCCCGACTGGGGCGCGCCGACGATCGC
>NZ_JAFAUS010000146.1 GCF_019243155.1 Mycobacterium sp. | reverse complement strand
CACGGCTGGCCGGCTTGAGCCGCGTACGGCCCAGGAACCGTGAAATATCAAGCGGTGCAACGTACTCCACCGGCTTATCGGCGAACCGCTGCAGCCGGTGCAGCAGGCCGATGGTCTCGGAGATGGTGCGTTCGGAGCGGCCGGCGCCGCGCATGTACAGCTCCCACTGCTCGATCGGAGTGAAGCCGCCACCATCGCTACCGGCGCCGGCATCGTCGCGGACCAGCCGCAGCATCGCAGTCATCGCGCACCGCCCGCAGGCATCTTGAGATCGAGCGTCGCCGCTGCGGCGGTAAAGGCGCGGATCATAGCGCCGGAGTCATCCCAGGCTTTCCCGTCAGCATCGACACGCACCCGATCGGCGCGCCAACGCAGGAACTCGGCCGCATCGTCGCGGTTGATCGCGTCGAACATGATTGCCATCGCAGCGTGCTTCGCGTCATGCCACGACATCCCGGCGAACACGCCCTCGGCGCTAAGCAGGCCGGCGAATTCTTGCAGCGTCTCCCGACCCGGGGACTCGTGGCCGAGCACGTCGGTCGGTACGCGCACGATCAGCTCGAGCGCGGCTGCCTCCGGGTCGGCCGGGTTGTCTGGCACCTCGTAGGTGAGGGTCATCGCCGGGCCTCGATTTCATCCGCCGCTGCGGACAGCGCCGCGGACAGCTGACGAAGCGATTCGGGCTCCATCGCCGCGCCGACCGTGCGGCCGGCGGCTTCGATGGCCACCCAGCGGCGGCACGTCCCGTTCTGGTGCTGCACGCCTCCTACCTGAATGGTGAATCCGGCGGCCTCGCGGACAGTTCCGTCGAAGACACGGATGGCAAGGCCTTCGCCGCGTGGTACCCACTCGTGCACCTGTTCGGCGTCTGGCGGTGCGGCGATATCTGGTGCGCTGGTGGCGTTGTCGATCGACATGATTGGGGTGCTCCTTCAATTCGGAGCCACGCCCAGTTTCCTAGTTGCACAAATCTTGCACGGGCCTGCGTTTGCGCTGGTCAGGTGGTGCCCCCGGCAGGATTCGAACCTGCGGCCTTCTGCTCCGGAGGCAGACGCTCTATCCCCTGAGCTACGGGGGCGCACCATATGCATGCTGCGCCGTGGGGCGTTAAACAAGCAGAGGACAGACTAGCGCATCGAGGTGGCTGCTTCGTCACCGCGACGGATTCGGGGCGCGAGCACCCCAGCCAATAGGATGGACGCTCGTGACCCCCGCTGACCTGGCTGAGCTGCTCAAAACCACCGCCGCCGCGGTGTTGGCCGAGCACGGGCTGGATGCTGCCGCTTTACCGGCGGTGGTGACCGTGGAGCGGCCTCGCAATCCCGAACACGGCGATTACGCCAGTAATCTCGCGCTGCAGCTGGGTAAGAAGGTCGGCGCCAACCCGCGTGAGCTGGCCGGATGGCTAGCCCAAGCGCTCGCACAGGCCGACGGTGTCGCCTCCGCGGAGGTCGCCGGACCCGGGTTCATCAACATGCGGATCGAGGCGTCGGCGCAGGCCGAGATCGTCAACGCCGTCATCGACGCCGGCGACCACTTCGGCCACTCCGACACGCAGGCCACGCACAAGGTCAACCTCGAGTTCGTTTCGGCCAACCCCACCGGACCGATCCACATCGGCGGCACCCGCTGGGCGGCCGTCGGCGACGCGCTGGGTCGGCTGCTGTCCACCCAGGGCGCGACCGTAGAGCGCGAATACTACTTCAATGACCACGGCGCCCAGATCGACCGCTTCGCGAGTTCCCTGATCGCCGCCGCGAAAGGCGAACCCACCCCCGAAGACGGCTACGCCGGCAGTTACATCAACGACATCGCCGCCCACGTGGTGCAGAAGGCGCCCGACGCGCTGAGCCTGCCCGACGCCGAGATGCACGAGAAGTTCCGGGAAATCGGCGTCGACCTGATGTTCACCCACATCAAAGAGTCGTTGCACGAGTTCGGCACCGATTTCGACGTCTACACCCACGAAGACTCGATGCACACCAGCGGCATGGTCGACCAGGCCATCGCCCGGCTTCGCGAATCCGGCAACATCTACGAGAAGGACGGCGCATCCTGGTTGCGCACCAGCGCTTTCGGTGACGACAAGGACCGCGTCGTAATCAAGAGTGACGGCAAGCCTGCGTACATCGCGGGCGACATCGCCTACTACCTCGACAAGAGGCAGCGTGGCTTCGACCTGTGCATCTACATGCTCGGCGCCGACCACCACGGCTACATCGCCCGGCTCAAGGCGGTGGCCGCCGCCTTCGGTGACGACCCGGCCGCCGTCGAGGTGCTCATCGGGCAGATGGTCAACCTGGTTCGCGACGGCCAACCGGTCCGGATGAGCAAGCGGGCCGGCACCGTGATCACGCTGGACGACCTCGTCGAGGCGATCGGCGTCGACGCTGCCCGCTACAGCCTGATCCGCTCTTCCGTGGACACGCCGATCGACATCGACCTGGCGTTGTGGTCGTCGGCATCGAACGAAAACCCGGTCTACTACGTGCAATACGCGCACGCCCGACTGTCCGCGCTCGCCCGCAACGCCGCCGAACTGGGCCTGATCCCCGACACCGACCACCTCGAACTGCTCAGTCATGACAAAGAGGGAACGCTGCTGCGCACCATCGGTGAATTCCCTCGGGTGCTGAAAACGGCTGCGTCCCTGCGAGAGCCGCACCGGGTATGTCGCTACCTGGAGGACCTTGCCGGTGACTACCACCGGTTCTACGACTCCTGCCGGGTGCTGCCCCAGGGCGACGAGCCGGCCACCGACCTGCACACCGCGCGCCTGGCGTTGTGCCAGGCCACCCGCCAGGTGATCGCCAACGGGCTGGGGATCCTCGGGGTCACCGCTCCGGAGCGAATGTGAACGTCCATCCCGCCGGTCCCCGGCACGCCGAGGATATTCGCCAACCCAGCACCCCGCTGCGGCCGCAATCGGCCGAGGAGGTGCTGCGGCTGGCGCCAAACGTGTGGCCGCGCAACATGGTTCGCGACGAATCCGGCGTGGCCGTCATCGCCGGAATCCCGCTGACCGACCTTGCCCAGGAATACGGGACGCCGCTGTTCGTCATCGACGAGGACGACTTCCGCTCCCGGTGCCGCGAGATCGCGTCGGCCTTCGGTGGCGGCGGGCACGTGCACTACGCCGCGAAGGCGTTTCTGTGCAGCGAGGTAGCGCGCTGGATTGACGAAGAAGGGCTCTCCCTTGACGTGTGCACCGGCGGGGAGCTTGCCGTCGCTTTGCACGCGAACTTCCCGCCCGAGCGAATCACGTTCCACGGCAACAATAAATCCGTTGCGGAGCTGACCGCAGCGGTCAAAGCCGGTGTGGCGCACATCGTCTTGGACTCGATGACCGAGATCGAGCGCCTCGACACGATCGCGGGGGAGGCGGGCGTCGTCCAGGACGTCTTCGTCCGCCTCACCGTCGGCGTCGAAGCACACACTCACGAATTCATCTCCACCGCGCACGAGGACCAGAAGTTCGGGTTGTCGGTGGCCAGCGGTGCGGCGATGGACGCGGTGGCACGGGTATTCGCC
>NZ_JAFAUS010000126.1 GCF_019243155.1 Mycobacterium sp. | reverse complement strand
GATTAGGGACTTCGGTCCCTACCGCGTCCGGTCGCAAGGATGGTCACATTGGATGCCGCGGCGGCCCCGGAAACCCCCCATTCCGGGCCGCCGCCCCGAACGGCCGCAAACGATTCAGCCGGCGACGGCGATCTCGCCGGCCACGGCGATCTCGATGGATAAGCAGTCACCCAGGGCGTGCACAGCCGCCCAGTCGCCGTCGCTGACCGCTCTGGCGAGGTCGTCGACCAACGGGCTCTTCGCTCCCACCTCGGCCAGCCACCCGGAGACCGTTGCGCTGACCTGATGTGCCGGCACCCGGGCCGTGTGCCCGTGCAGTCGATCGGTGAGTTGGTACAGCGTGGTCCTCGTTTTGCGCAGTGGCCAATGAGCCCGCCAGGTAGCCCCGTTTATCGTCCTGTCCCCGTTACCCATAACTGTCATTCCACCAGTGCCGGCCGCCGAGGCGTAGCGATTGAGCGCATCACTATCGAAACACTTTGATTACGCTGCGCGACCGCCGAAGTCCCAGTGCGACAGCTTTTTCCAGCGCAGCGGCGTGCTAACGCCGCGCCAGCTGTGACGCCCGGCTCACGTGAGCCATGATGCGTTCCAGGACATGATTCGACAGGTCGCCGTCGTCGGCGACGCGGGAGAGGCCGCGCCGGCGCAAGAAGGTGTCGAGGCGTCGATCGGGTGACCAATCGGCATAGATCGAGCCGAGGTAACGCGACTCCAGGAAATCCGAAGCCAGGGCATCCACGTCAGAGTCGGTCAAAAACAACGGTGGGATGGGACCCATAACCGTCTTGCTCCCTTGTTCAGCCGTAACCGCCTCAGTCAAGCTACGTCAGACGTCCTCATTATTCCGTCACGCGCGGATTGCGGAAAGGGTCCAAAGTAATTACCGCTCGCGGCCTTGACCCGGTTTATACAAATGGTGTTGATTAAACTTTGTTGAATTCAAACCGCCTGAACCGGCGCACCCGCGGCTGTCCGCCCCCCATCTGGCCGACAATGAGGCATCCTTTGCTGAGGGTCTGCCGGGGTCGACGCACATCGCTGCGGAAGGAGCGTGAGAGTCCTTGAAGTTCCAGCCGACGTCAACCGGGGAATCCGCGAGCCGGCGCCGCGAGGTGCTGCGTCTGCTGCGAACGTCGCCAGATCCACTGAGCATCGCGGCAATCGCCGAGGTCCTAGGCGTGCATCCGAACACGGTCCGCTTTCATCTCGACACCCTGGTCGGCGACGGTCTGGTGGAAAACGTCGAGCTCGACCGCAAGGGCCCGGGGCGCCCGCCGCTGATGTTCCGGGCCGTCCGGCAGATGGATCGTGGTGGGACGCGGCATTATCGGTTGCTGGCTGAGGTGTTGGCCACGGCGTTCGCCAACGAACCGGATGCCGCCGCGAAGGCCGTGGCCGCCGGGCGCGAGTGGGGACGAAAGTTGGATTCGGGCATCGAGGCTCCGCTGGCGGAGGTCGCGACCGCCGACGACGCGATCGACCACCTGGTCGACGTGCTCGACGACCTCGGCTTCGCGCCCGAGCGCCGAGCGGTCGACGGGGAGCAACAGGTCGGCCTGCGGCATTGCCCATTTCTGGAATTGGCCGAAAACCGAACCAGTGTCGTCTGCCCGGTGCACCTCGGCCTGATGCAGGGCGCGATGGAAACCTGGAAGGCGCCGGTCTCGGTCGACCGGCTCGAGGCGTTCGTTGAACCGGACCTCTGCGTGGCTCACCTGGTGCGGCGAAAAGCCGCGAGATGAGCGCCGGACGGGCGGTTGAGGTCGCGCTCACCTTCGTCTGGCTCGGCATGGTGCTGGCCATCTCGTTCCTGGAAGCGCCACTGAAATTCCGCGCGCCCAACGTGACGCTGCAGATCGGGCTGAGCATCGGGCGTCTGGTCTTTCGCGCACTCAACACCGTGGAGGTCGGATTCGCGCTCGTCATCGCGGCGATCGCGGTGTCCGGCCCGACACCGGCGTGGGTCAGCGCGGCATTCGCCGTCGCCGTCGGTGCACTGGCCGTCCAGGTGATCGCGGTGCGCCCCCGATTGACCCGTCGTTCCGACGCGGTGCTGGCGGGATCGAATGGACCACGTTCCCGAGCGCACTACGTATATATCGGTTTCGAGGCGGTCAAAGTCGTCGGGCTGACCGTGGCGGGAATACTGCTATTGACGGGCTTATGAGGGTCGTCCAATCGCAAAGGACTCAGCCATGGAATCCATCTCGTTGACCAGCCTCGCCTCCGACAAACTGGCCGAGGCCAAGCAGACGCACAGTGGGCGCGCCGCGCACACCATTCACGGCGGCCACGACCACGAGCTCCGGCAGACCGTGCTCGCTCTGCTTGCCGGCCACGACCTTTCCGAACACGACAGCCCAGGCGAGGCGACGTTGCAGGTGCTGCACGGGCACGTGCGCCTGACCGCCGGCGACGACGCCTGGGACGGCAAAACCGGCGATTACGTCGCGATCCCGGCGCAGCGGCACGCGCTGCACGCCGTCGAGGATTCCGTGGTCATCCTGACCGTGCTGAAGACCATTCCGTCGGTGGCCCGATAGCCGCCCATGTTGTCGACGCCCTGGTCGCAAAGCTTCGGCTTGCGGGTACCGATCGTCAACGCGCCAATGGGCGGGGTGGCCGGCGGCCGGCTGGCCGCCGCGGTGAGCGCGGCCGGTGGTCTGGGCATGGTCGGCATGGGCAGCATCGCGAACAGGGATCTGCTGCGCACCCAGTTGCAGCACGTGCACACCACGTTCGGCATCGGCCTGGTCGACTGGGTGATGCGCAACGAAGCAGGACTTCTGGACGACGCGCTGGCCGCGCGGCCCGCGTTGTTGTCGGTCAGTTTCGGCACCGACTGGTCCTGGGTCAGCAAGGCGCATGACGCCGGGATCCGCACCGCCACACAGGTTTACGACAGTGTCGGGGCGCGGCAGGCGGCCGATGCCGGCATCGACGTTCTGGTGGCGCGGGGGTCCGAGGGCGGCGGGCACGGCGAGGCGAAGCTCGCGACGCTGCCGTTGCTCGACGACGTGCTGGATGCCGTCTCGGTGCCGGTGCTCGCGGGCGGCGGTGTGGCCTCGCCGCGAAGCCTGGCCGCCGTGCTGGCCGCGGGTGCGAGCGGGGCGTGGGTCGGCACCCGCCTGGCCGCCTGCCCGGAGGCGCTGTCCGCCGAGGGCAGCCGTCGGGCGCTGATCGAAGCCCGCGCCATAGACACCGCGGTCACCCGCGTCTTCGACGTTGCCAAGGGCCTGCCCTGGCCCGCCCGGTTCCCGTCGCGGGTGCTGGCCAACGATTTCGTCGCGCGCTGGACGGGCGACGAACACGCGCTCGCGACGGATCGGCCTGCCCGCGAGGAGCTTGCAGATTCGATCGCCGCCGACGACCGCCGGATCGCACCGGTGGACGCGGGACAGGGTGTCGGGATGATCCGCGACGACGCGACCGTCGCCGAAGTCATCGACGAGATGTGTAGCGGCGCAGAAGCTTTGCTGGCCGGCTGGGGCGCTTAGCGCCCGAGGGTCAGACCCCGCGCAGATACCTTTTGGCGATGACACGTTGGGCCACGGTCACGATCGGCCCACCGGCCTTGCTCCACCAGGTGGCCGGGCGGGAGAACGCCGTCACCTCCGCGAACACCGCGCCGGTGTCGGGGTCGCGGCGGACCACGAAACGTTCCTCACCCGACTCGGGATGACCCTGCAAAGTGCCGTAGGCGAATCCGCGGATGTCCGGTTCGTCGACGGTGTAGACCACGCGGCACGGCGCGGGCAGGAAACCCATCCGGACCAACACCACGGTGTCCACCGCGGCGACGTCGGAACTTGTGCGCACGCGCAGGCCGGCGCCGCGCTGCATTCCCCAGCGCATGACGGCGTCGGCCGCTCGCTCGAAACGCTGCGGGCCCGTGCCGATTTGGGATTCGACGTGCAGGTGGCCGTATCCCGCGGGCAATTGGGCGGACGCGGTGGCACCCACGTCGGGGTATGTCAGCGGAAGTTCCTCGAGCGCCGTTAAGTCCACCCCCTCAGGTTGCCACGCCGAGATGCGCGGCAAACTTCGCGGCGTACGGTCATAGGAGTGACCGCGCAAAACTCGAAAACTGTTGCAGAAGCGTCCGGAACGTTCACCCTCGGCGGTGACCTGACTATCAATCGACTCGGTTACGGCGCGATGCGCATAACCGGCAAGGGCGTGTGGGGACCGCCCGCCGACCGTGACGAATGCGTCCGTGTGTTGCGACGCGCCGTCGAACTAGGCGTGAACTTCTTCGACACCGCCGACTCGTACGGCCCCTACTACTCCGAAGACATCATCCACGAGGCGCTGCACCCCTATGACGGTCTCGTGATCGCCACCAAGGCGGGGCTGCTGCGCACCGGCCCGGACATCTGGATCCCGTTGGGCAACCCCAGCTATCTGCGCCAGGAATGCGAGATGAGCCTGCGCCGCCTGGGCGTCGACACCATCGACCTGTTCCAGCTGCACCGCATCGATGCGAACTTCCCGCTGGCCGATCAGGTCGGCGAGCTGCTCGCGCTGAAGAACGAAGGCAAGATCCGCCACATCGGGTTGTCCGAGATCGACGTCGACCAGCTCACCGCGGCCCAGCAGATCACCGAGATCGTGTCGGTGCAGAACATGTACAACCTGTCGGCCCGTGGCGCCGAACCGCTGCTCGATGCCGCTACCAACCTGGGCGTCGGTTTCATCCCGTGGTTCCCGCTGGCCGCCGGTCCGCTGGCCGCGGCGGACGGCCCGCTGCAGCGCATCGCCGCCGACCACGACGCGACTCCGTCCCAACTGGCGCTGGCCTGGCTGCTGAAGCGCTCGCCGGCGATGCTGCCGATCCCGGGCACGTCGCGCTTGGCGCACCTGGAGGAGAACGTGGCCGCCGCGCAGATCACGTTGTCCGACGACGAGTTCGAAACCCTGTCGGCGGCGGGGGCACAGCAGACCGTGTAACCACCGCGCGCAGCCGCATTCGCCGCGCAATACGGTGTTCTGGTGTCCGGCGAACAGCAGCAGCACCCCGGCGGTGGATTCAACCCGCCAGAACCCACCACCAAGGGTGGGCCCGACTACGGCAGGTTCATCGACGCCGTGCGCACCTTGCAGGACCACGCCCGTGCCGTTGATGCGCCCGACGAGGTGATCAGCGAGGCCGCCGACCTGCTGCAGAAGGTGTCGGCGCTGCTGAGGCCGTACGACGCCGACGAGTGGCACTCGCCGTCCGGACGCCGGATGGACCTGCCGATGCGCGGCAGCATCCTGACGGTCCCGATGTCGGCGAGCAAGGGCGACGACGGCCGGATCCACGGCTGGGCCCGGTTCGCGCGGTTTCACCTGGGGCGCAACGGAGCCGTGCACGGCGGGTCGCTGGGGATGCTGTTCGACACCGTGCTGGGGCTGACGTCCTCGGTGCTGACCGGCAATCCGTATCAGCGAACGGCATACCTGAAGATCGACTACCGCCACATCGTGCCGATCGAAAAGGAATTGCAGTTCGATGCGGGAGTCGACCGGGTGGACGGGCGCAAACTATTCGTATCGGGCCGGTTGCTGGACGGCGATACGCTGCTGACCGAAGCGGACGCGCTGTTCGTGCGGCTCAAGCCTGGTCAGCCCTGAGACCAATCCGCCCCGATAGCATGACAACGATCATTTCCCCACCAGAAACTTGGAGCACCAACCCATGAGCGCCCCACCCGACCACGCCGCGGGCGCCGACGGCGGCGACCCGCTGCGCCCGGCTGTGCCGGGCTTGCGGACGCCGCAAGCCCCGATCCGGGTTCCTGCCGGCACCACCGCGGCCGCCGCGGTGGGCGAGGCGGGACTGCCGCGCCGGGGCGTGCCCGACGCCGTCGTGGTGGTGCGTGACGCCGACGGCAAGCTGCGGGACCTGAGCTGGACCCCGGACGCCGAAGCCGAGGTGATCCCGGTGGCGGCCAACACCGACGACGGCCGCAGCGTCATCCGGCACTCGGCCGCGCACGTGCTGGCCCAGGCCGTCCAGGACCTGTTCCCGGCGGCCAAGCTCGGCATCGGCCCGCCCATCACCGACGGCTTCTATTACGACTTCGACGTGGCGGAGCCGTTCACTCCCGAGGATCTGGACAAGCTGGAAAAGCGGATGCGCCAGATCGTCAAAGAGGGGCAGCTGTTCGACCGGCGCGTCTACGAATCCAAAGAGCAGGCTCGTAATGAGTTGGCGGACGAGCCCTACAAGCTCGAGCTCGTCGACGACAAGTCCGGTGACCCCGATGTGATGGAAGTCGGCGGTGACGAGCTGACCGCCTACGACAACCTGAATCCCCGCACGCGCGAACGGGTTTGGGGCGATCTCTGCCGGGGCCCGCACATCCCCACCACCAAGCACATCCCGGCGTTCAAGCTGACCCGGAGCTCGGCCGCCTACTGGCGCGGTGACCAGCGCAACGCCAGCCTGCAACGCATCTACGGCACCGCGTGGGAGTCGACCGAGGCACTCGACCGGCACCTGCAGTTGATCGAGGAAGCCCAGCGTCGCGACCACCGCAAGTTGGGCGTCGAACTCGAC